>PQAN01000370.1 GCA_003105285.1 Methylocystaceae bacterium | reverse complement strand
ATCATGTCGGCGCCGAGGTCCATCCGGAGGCGCCGCGGGTCTCGGCGGAGCTGCCGGAAACAGGCGAGCGCTTCGAGGGCCTGTTGCCACCGGTCGTGGCCGCGCCGGCCTTCGCCATCCGCAAGCCGGCGGTCGCAGTCTTCACACTCGACGATTATGTCACTGCCGGCGTCATGGCGCAGGAGCACGCGGCGACGCTCCGCGCTGCGGTCGTCGGCCGGATGAATATCCTGGTCGCGGGCGGAACGTCCACCGGCAAGACGACGCTGGTCAACGCGCTGCTCGCGGAGATCGCCAAGAGTGCCGACCGCATCGTGCTCATCGAAGACACGCGCGAGCTGCAATGCGCCGCGCCCAATCTCGTGGCGCTGCGCACCAAGGACGGCGTCGCCTCGCTGTCGGACCTCGTGCGCTCCTCCCTGCGCTTGCGGCCAGACCGCATCCCGATCGGCGAGGTGCGCGGGCCGGAGGCGCTCGACCTGCTCAAGGCCTGGGGAACCGGACATCCCGGCGGAATCGGGACCATCCACGCGGGATCGGCGCTAGGCGCGCTGCGCCGGCTCGAGCAGCTCATCCAGGAAGCGGTCGTCACCGTGCCGCGCGCGCTGATCGCCGAGACCATCCAGATCGTCGCTGTGCTCGCTGGCCGCGGCGCTGAGCGAAAGCTCATCGAGCTCGCCGCCGTCAAAGGCCTGAACAAGCGCGGCGACTACGCGCTCGCCGATTTCACGCGCATCAAATTCGGGGAAAACCATGGATAGGGATCTCGCCTATAGGCAATTTCGGATTCGCTTCGCCGCCGGCCTCGTCTCGTTCGGCGCCGGCCTCTTCTCGACGGCCGCCCGCGCCGCGGGCTCCAACATGCCGTGGGAGCAGCCGCTCCAACAGATTTTGCAGTCGATCGAGGGGCCGGTCGCAAAGATCATCGCCGTGATCATCATCATCACGACCGGCCTGACGCTCGCCTTCGGCGACACCTCGGGCGGATTTAGGCGGCTGGTGCAGATCGTCTTCGGCCTCTCCATCGCCTTCGCCGCGTCGAGCTTCTTTCTCTCCTTCTTCTCCTTCGGTGGCGGAGCGCTGATCTGATGGAAGACGTCTCCTTCCTATCCGACGGTGCCGTGGCGGGATTTCGCGTGGCGGTGCATCGCTCGCTCACCGAACCAATTCTTCTCGGCGGCGCGCCCCGCTCGATCGCCATCCTCAACGGCACGCTGGCGGCGGCGCTCGGCCTCGGCCTGCGCCTATGGGTCGCCGGGCTCGCCTTCTGGATCGTCGCGCAGCTCGCCGCCGTCTGGGCGGCGAAGCGCGATCCGCAATTCGTCGAGGTCGTTCGCCGTCATCTGCGCTATCCGGCGCATCTCGGCGCTTGAGGAGGCACAGCGTCGATGCTCAACCTCGCCGAATATCGCAGGAAGCCCCAGAGCCTCGCCGATTTTCTGCCCTGGGCGGCGCTCGTCGCACCGGGCGTCGTTTTGAATAAGGACGGCTCCTTTCAGCGCACCGCGCGATTTCGTGGTCCCGATCTCGACAGCGCGACGCAGGCCGAGCTCGTCGGCGCGACGGCGCGGCTCAACAATGCGCTTCGGCGTCTCGGCTCCGGTTGGGCGATCTTCGTCGAGGCGCAACGCAATCCGGCGCAGCATTACCCGTCGAGCCGCTTTCCCGATCCCGTCTCGGCGCTCGTCGATCTGGAGCGCAAGGCGCAGTTCGAAGAAGAAGGCGCTCATTTCGAGAGCGCGTATTTCCTGACGCTGCTGTTCCTGCCACCCGAGGACGAGGCGGCGGGCGCGGAGAGCTGGCTCTACGAAGGCCGATCTTCGGAAACCAGCGCGGCCACCGTTCTGTCGGCGTTCGTCGATCGGACCGACCGCGTGCTGCAGCTCCTGGAAGGATTCGCGCCGGAAGCCGAATGGCTCTCGGACAGCACGACGCTGAGCTACCTCCATTCCTGCGTCTCGACCAAGCGCCATAGCGTCCGCGTCCCCGAAACGCCCATGCACCTCGACGCCATTCTGGTCGACGAATCTTTGACGGGCGGATTGGAGCCGCGGCTCGGAAACGCCCATTTGCGTGTCCTCACCATCATGGGCTTTCCGTCGTCGACCTATCCGGGCGTGCTCGACGAGCTCAATCGGCTCGCCTTTCCCTATCGCTGGTCGACGCGGGCGATCACGCTCGACAAGACCGACGCGACCAAGATTCTGACGCGCATCCGCCGGCAATGGTTCGCCAAGCGCAAATCCGTCTTTGCCATACTGAAGGAGGTGATGACCAATGAGGCGTCGGTCCTGCTCGACACCGACGCCCACAACAAGGCGCTCGACGCCGACGCCGCGCTCCAGGATTTGGGCTCCGATCTCATCGGCGAATCCTACGTCACCGCGACGCTGACGGTCTGGGACGAGAATCCGATCCTCGCCGACGAGAAGCTCCGGCTCGCCGAGAAGGTGATCCAGGGCCGCGATTTTTCGTGCATGGTCGAGACGGTCAACGCGATCGAGGCATGGCTCGGCTCTCTTCCTGGCCATGTCTACGCCAATGTGCGCCAGCCGCCGATTTCGACGCTCAATCTCGCCCATATGATTCCGCTCTCCGCTGTCTGGGCGGGACCGCTCAGCGACGCGCATCTCGACGCGCCGCCCTTGCTGTTCGCCAAGACGGAGGGCTCGACGCCATTCCGCTTTTCGCTGCATGTCGGCGACGTCGGCCACACGCTCGTCGTCGGGCCGACCGGCGCAGGAAAAAGCGTGCTGCTCGCCCTCTTGGCGCTGCAGTTCCGCCGTTACGAGCGCGCGCAGATTTTCGTCTTCGATTTCGGCAGTTCGGCGCGGGCGGCGACGCTCGCCATGGGCGGGGATTGGAACGACCTCGGCGGGGCGCTCGCCGAGGACGCGATCGATCCCGTCGCCCTGCAGCCATTGGCGCGCATCAACGAGCTTGCCGAGCGCGCCTTTGCATCCGAATGGCTCGCCGCGATCCTCGCGCGCGAAAATGTCACCGTCACGCCGGAAGTGAAGGAGCATCTCTGGTCGGCGCTCTCGTCGCTCGCCTCGGCTCCGATCGGCGAGCGCACGCTCACCGGCCTCTCTGTGCTTCTGCAATCCAAATCCCTCAAACGCGCCTTGCAGCCTTATTGCCTCGGCGGTCCGCATGGACGGCTGCTCGATTCGGAGACCGAATATTTCGGACAAGCCGACGTCCAGACCTTCGAGACCGAAGGGTTGATCGGCTCTTCCGCCGCTCCGGCTGTCCTCGCCTATCTCTTTCACCGCATCGAAGGCCGGCTCGACGGCGCGCCGAGCCTCATCATCATCGACGAAGGTTGGCTCGCGCTCGACGACAAGGGATTCTCCGGCCAATTGCGCGAATGGCTCAAGACCTTGCGCAAGAAGAACGCCTCTGTCGTCTTCGCGACGCAGTCGCTCGCCGACATCGAAACGAGTTCGATTGCGCCGGCGATCGTCGAGAGCTGCCCGACGCGCATCTTCCTTCCCAACGAACGCGCGCTGGAGCCGCAAATCGCCGCGATCTACCGGCGCTTCGGCCTGAACGATCGCCAGATCGAGATCGTGGCGCGAGCTATTCCGAAGCGCGACTATTACTGTCAGTCGCGGCGCGGCAATCGGCTGTTCGAGCTCGGCCTCGGGCCGCTGGCGCTCGCGCTGTGCGCCGCTTCCTCCAAGACCGACCAGAAGCTCATCTCCGAGCTTCTCTCGCAGAGCGGGCGCGAGGGATTTGCACGCGCCTGGCTCACGGCGCGCGGCCTCGCCTGGGCCGCCGATCTTCTTCCACACAACGCCAATCTAGAGGCCTCACGATGAATCCCGCTCGTCATCGTCTTTCCGCGCGCCGACTCGCCATCGCCGTCGCGCTGGCAGCTCCCCTGTCGTCGCCGTCGGCTCGGGCGCAATTCGTCGTGTTCGATCCGACCAATTACGCGCAGAACGTCATGACGGCGGCGAACACGCTGCAGCAGATCAACAATCAGATCACCGGCCTGCAGAACCAAGCGCGTTCGCTGCTCAATCAGGCGAAAAACCTGGCCAATCTTCCTTATTCCTCCTTGCAGACGATCCAACAGTCGATCGCGCAGACCCAGCAGCTCCTGCAACAGGCGCAGCGCATCGCCTATGACGTCCAGCAGATCGACCGGGCCTTCGCCACGCATTATGGCGCGGCGAGTCCTTCGGCGAGCTCCGCCGATCTCGTCGCCGGCGCGCAGCAGCGCTGGCAAAACTCTGTCGCGGCGTTGCAGGACGCGCTTCGCGTGCAGGCCGGAATCGTGCAGGCGATCGACACGACGCGCTCGGAAGCCGGCGCGCTCGTTTCGTCGAGCCAGTCCGCTGTCGGCGCCTTGCAGGCCTCCCAAGCCGGAAATCAGCTTCTCGCGCTGCAAAGCAAGCAGCTCGCCGATGTGGCGGCGCTGCTCGCGTCCCAGGGGCGCGCGCAATCGCTCGAAGTCGCGCGAAAGGCCGCAGCGCAGGAGCAGGCGCGCGAGCAGCTGCGCCGCTTCATCACGCCGGGACAGGGCTATCAGCCTGGCAATGTCTCCATGTTTCACAATTGAGGGGCTGTTGCGATGAAGATCGAGAGGTGGATCGAATCCGAAGATTTGGCCTTCGTGGCGCTCGGCGTCGCGATCGGCGCAGTCGCCATTCTCGCGTTTCAGGCTTCGAGCTCTTGCGAGCTCGAGGCGCGCGCGCGAGCAACGGTCGCGGCGCCCGCGTCTCCGTCGCTTCCGTTCGCTCCGAACGATGAAGCGCTTTCGCGACGCGGAGCCGTGATCGTCGAAAGAGCGCGCGCCGAGACCTGTCTGTATTTGTCGGCGCCGGAATGTCGCGCAACCGCGGCGCCCGGAAATCTGGTCGAGCGCGCGGATTTGACGCTCGCCCCATTCTCGCTGCGTCTCGAGGTTCCGGAAGTCATCACGCCGCGGGACACACAAATTCCGAAGGGCGAATAAGCCATGGGCGGAACCGGCGTCATCGATCGATTCCTGGAGACCTTCACCTCCTATATCGATTCGGGCTTCGGCCTGCTCGGCGGCGAGGTCGGATTCCTCGCCTCGGCCCTCGTCGCCATCGACGTCACGCTCGCCGCGCTCTTCTGGAGCATGGGGCCCGACGAGGACATCATCGCCCGGCTCGTGAAGAAGACGATGTTCGTCGGCGTCTTCGCCTGGCTCATCGGCAATTGGAACACGCTCGCCCGCATCATCTTCCAGAGCTTTTCCGGCCTCGGCCTGAAAGCCGCCGGCAGCAGCCTGTCGACCTCCGACTTCCTGCGTCCCGGCCGCGTCGCGCAGGTCGGCTTCGACGCTGGCCGTCCGTTGCTCGACGCCATTTCCGGGCTGATGGGATATGTGTCCTTCGTCGTGAACTTCGTGCAGATCGCGGTGCTGTTCTTCGCCTGGCTCGTCGTTCTCCTGAGCTTCTTCATCCTGGCGATCCAGCTCTTCATCACGCTGATCGAATTCAAGCTGACGACGCTCGCGGGCTTCGTGCTCATTCCCTTCGGCCTCTTCGGCAAGACCGCCTTCCTCGCCGAGCGCGTGCTCGGCAATGTCGTCTCGTCGGGCGTGAAGGTGCTGGTGCTCGCCGTCATCGTCGGCATCGGCTCGACGCTGTTCAGTCAGTTCACGCAGGGCGCCGGCGGCGCGCAGCCGACGATCGAAGACGCGATGGCGCTCGTCCTCGCGGCTCTCTCGCTGCTCGGACTCGGCATATTCGGGCCGGGCATCGCCAATGGCATTATCTCCGGCGGCCCACAGCTCGGCGCCGGCGCGGTGGCCGGAACCGGCCTCGTGCTCGCCGGAGCGGGGGCCGTCGGCCTCGGCGCAGCGCGCCTCGCGGGCGGAGCGATCTCGAGCCTCGCCGGCCGCCGCGACACCGTCGCCGCCACGACGATCCCGCCGGGGCCGGGCCCAGGTTCCTCGGCTGTTGGATCGCCGCCATCCAGAGGTGATGGAGGGCCGGGAAGTGGAGCGAGCGCGCCGATCGGCCAGACGATCAGTCCCGGAACGGGGGCCGCGGCACCGAGCGTCTCCGGCGACGCTGCGGAGCGTGCGGTCTCTTCCTCGACCGAGGCGCCCGCCTGGGCGCGACGCCTGAAAAGCCGTCAGGGCGTCACCCATGGCCTATCGCTCGCCGCCCATGCGCTGCGCTCCGGCGACTCGCATGGCGGCGGAGCCTCCATCAACCTTTCCGAGGCGCGCTGATGTTCAAACGCTCTTCTATCCGCTACGGCCGCACGCCCGAGCCCGAAACGCCCTATCAGAAAGCCGCGCAGGTTTGGGACGAGCGCATCGGCTCGGCCCGTGCGCAGGCCTATAATTGGCGGCTGATCGCCTTCGGCAATCTGTTCCTCGCCGGCGGTCTCGCCGCCGCGCTCGTCTGGCAGGGCGCCCGCGGCTCGATCGTCCCCTTTGTGGTCGAGATCGACAAGCTCGGCGAAGCCCAGGCGATCGCCCCGGCGGTCGCCGACTACAAGCCGACCGATCCGCAGATCGCCTGGCACCTCGCGCGCTTCATCGAATATGTGCGCTCCATTCCCGCCGATCCGATCATCGTTCGCCAGAACTGGTTGAAGGCCTATGATTTCGTGACCGACAAGGGCGCGCTCTCCCTGAACGACTACGCCCGCGCCAATGATCCCTTCGCGAAGATCGGCCAGGTCCAGGTCGCCGTCGACGTGTCGAGCGTCATCCGCGCCTCCGACGATTCCTTCCGCGTCGCCTGGACCGAACGCCGCTACGAGAACGCCAGCCTCGCCGCGACCGAGCGCTGGACGGCGATCTTCTCGATCGTCGTGCAGCCGCCGCGCGATCCCGAGCGCCTGCGCAAGAACCCGCTCGGCCTGTTCATCCACGCCGTCAACTGGTCGAAGGAGCTCGGACAATGAGGCCCCATTCCATTCGCGCGCTCGCATTCGCTCTCCTCGGCTCCACGAGCCTTTGCGCCTGCTCGAGTTTCAAGCCGCCGAACATCGACTATGACGATTTCCCGGCGCCGGCGGCGCTGCAGAGCGATCTGCCGGCGCCCGTCAAGATCGTCGAGATTCCGAAGGTCTTGCCGCTTCCCGGCCAGCTCAAGCCCTTGACGCGCGGCAAGGGCGAGCTGCCGGAGCCGAGCGACCCGAAGGCGCGCATCGAGCAGGCCAACGCCGCGGCGCGCATGGAGCCGCGGCGGGCCGGCTACATCAACGCGGTCCAGATATATCCCTTCACCGAGGGCGCGCTGTATCAGGTCTACGCCGCGCCGGGAGAGATCACCGACATCGCCTTGCAGGAGGGCGAGCAGCTGGTCGGCTCCGGCCCGGTCGCCGCCGGCGACACGGTGCGCTGGGTCATCGGCGATACGGAAAGCGGCTCCGGCGCGACGAAGAAAACCCACATCATGGTCAAGCCGACGCGCGCCGATCTGATGACCAATCTCGTCATCAACACCGACAGGCGCACCTATCACCTCGAGCTGCGTTCGACCGACAAGACCTATATGGCCTCTGTGTCCTGGCAATATCCGCAGGACGAGCTCATCGCGTTGCGCCGGCGCAATGTCGTCGCCGAGGCGGCCGCCCCGGTCGACACGGGCCTCGATCTCTCCCGTCTGAATTTTCGCTACACGGTCGAGGGCGACGCCGCGCCTTGGCGTCCGCTGCGCGCCTTCGACGACGGCCGCAAGGTCTATATCGAATTCCCGCGCGGCATCTCCCAAGGAGAAATGCCGCCGCTCTTCGTCACCGGAGCCGCCGGCGACAGCCAGCTCGTCAATTACCGCGTGCGCGGCCATCACATGATCGTCGACCGGCTGTTCGCCGCGGCGGAGCTGCGCTTCGGCGCCGAGCCGCAAAAGGTCGTGCGCATTGTCCGCAGCGACGGGAGGCCGTCGATATGAGCCCGCCGGAGCACGAGAAGAAGCTGGCCGAGGAGCTGCGGCTCCGGCCCGAGCGTCCGCCGGTCACCCGGCTCTCGCGCCGCGTGCTGATCGCGCTCTCCGCGGTGTCTGCCGCCGCTATTCTCGGCCTCACCGTCTATGCTCTCCAATCGAGAGGGCGCGCCTCGCCTCCGTCGGAACTCTACAGCACGGAGGCCAAGACCACCGCCGACGGGCTCGCGTCGCTGCCGCGCGACTATACGGCTCTGCCGAAGAATGTCCCGAAGCTCGGGCCGCCGCTCCCCGGCGATCTCGGCCGGCCGATCCTCGCCGCGCAGGGGCAATTCCCGCCGCCCGCGGCCGTCGATCCGGAGGAGCAGCGCATCGGCCAGGAGCGCGAGGCGGCCCGCACCGCGAAACTCTTCGCGACAACAAATGCGCGCGAACGGCCGGCGCCGAGCGACGGTGCGCCGCTGTCCGCCTCGCCATCCGTCGCGCCGCCAGCGGGGGACGCGCCGCCGATCGACCCCAACGCCATCCAGAACATGCAGGATCGCAAGCTCGCCTTCGTCAACGCGCCCGTCGATCGCCGCACGGTGAGCTCCGATCGTCTCGCGCCGCCGGCGTCGCGCTATGTCCTGCAGGCCGGCGCCGTCATTCCGGCGGCGCTCGTCACCGGCATTCGCTCCGATCTTCCCGGCCAGATCACCGCGCAGGTGACGGAGAATGTCTACGACAGCCCGACCGGCCGCTTTCTGCTCGTCCCGCAGGGCTCGAAGCTGATCGGCGTCTATGATTCGCAGATCGCCTTCGGCCAGTCGCGCGTGCTGCTCGTGTGGAATCGTCTCATCCTGCCGGACGGGCGCTCCATCGTGCTGGAACGCCAGCCCGGCGCCGACGCCGCCGGCTTCTCCGGCCTCGAAGATGAGGTCGACCATCATTGGCTGAGATTGGCCGGCGCCGCTGCGCTCTCGACGATCCTCGGCGTCGGAACGCAACTCGGAACGACCGGCGACGAGAGCGCGCTCATGCAGGCGTTGCGCCGCGGCGGCGCGCAAAGCCTCAATCAGACCGGCCAGCAGGTCGTCGGCCGCAATCTCAATATTCAGCCGACGCTGACCATTCGCCCGGGGCTTCCCGTGCGCGTCATCGTGACGCGCGATCTCGTGCTCGCGCCCTATGGAGTTCGCACTGAAATCGAAACGACGGGGCTAGATCGATGACAAAGCTGAAACTTTCCTCGATCCAGGACGACAAACCTGTGAAGGTTTCCGTCGTGCTGCCCGCAGCACTGCATCGCGATCTCGTGGCATACGCGGAAATTCTCAGGCGAGAATCCGGCCAAGCGGTCGAGCCGACAAGGTTGATCGTGGCAATGTTGGAGAAATTCATGGCCAGCGATCGTGGATTCGGGAAGGCACGAGGCTCTGAACGCAAGCCTACTTTGAATTCTTCGACGCCTGTCGGCGCACCGCCGACTTCGAGCGCGCCAGACTGAGAAAACGACGCAGCGCCGGATTGTCGTTTCCGGGTAGCCATATGGCGCTGTAGTCGATGCGGGCCTGCTCGAGGGGCAGCGGCCGAAACATGATGTCAGGATAGTGAACCGAAGTAGTCCCCTCGCCGACGATACCGAGTCCGAATTTCAGCGCGACGAGCTTCATTACGGCGTCTTGCGAAATATCGTGCGCTTCCAACGACAATCGACCGTCCAGTTTTGCAACGCGATCGGAAGCGATTCCGACGAGCCCCGAGCCGATTGCTTCCCGACCGAAAATGAAATGCTCGTCCTTCAAGAACTCCCACTCGATGACCTCGCAGCCCGCTAGCGGATGGCGATCCGGCAGGGCGACGGCCACTCCGGCCGTCCAGAAGCGCTCGACATCGCATCCGTACGCAGCCGTCCCGTCGACGACAAACGCCACGTCGAGACTGCGTTCCCTGATCTTTCCGACCTGCTCCCGCGCGACGCCCTCGAAGAATTCCATGGCGACATCGGGATGAAATTCCCGATAGTGCCCGAGCAGCTCGCCGAGGTATCCGGAGGTCATGCAGGGAAGAATTCCGATCCGGATCACACCCTCGACGCCGCGTCCGGCAGCCATCGCGGCCTGCGCCGCATTGTCGAGCTCCGTGAATACTGCCCGCGCTCGTTCGAAGAATCGTCGACCGGCGATCGTCGGTCGCACGCCGTTGGATTGTCGCTCGAAGAGCGAGACGCCCAGCTCGTCCTCCAGCGCCCGAATGCGCCGGCTGACCGCCGACTGCCTCACGCCGAGGATCTTGGCCGCGCCGCTGAAACTCGCCTGATCGACGACGATGAGCGCTTGAGAAAGCGAGACAAGGTCGATAGTCCTTTCAAGACCGATCATCGCTTGAACTCAAAGATGAGCGGACGAATCGAACATGAACTCTCAGCTGCCGCAGAGCGCCTCAGGATGAGCTGCCCGTTCGATCACAAAAAGATCCGGCGAAAGCGATCCGTCTGTGTCTCTGACTTCGCAATCTCCGAGCCCTTCAACGAATGACCCCGCCTTTTGGATGCGTTCCGTCGAGTGACGCGAACGCTAGGTCTGCAATCTGCGCGGCCGTTCAATGTCGGTGCTCCAAAGCGTGAGAACGTGCTCTACCCCTTCGATTACCCTTTCCTTTTCGAAGAGTCGTTACCATCGCGGCATTTGCGATGTCGGTGCGATTGCATTCTGTCACGGTTGAGACGCAACAAGGATTCCCGTTCCGATCATCGCCGAACCAGCAGCGCGGTTCATGAACTGGAGACGTCGCGCCGTGCGAAAAAATCCCCGCGCCCGAACGCCAACAGCAGCGTAGGTAAAGCAGACGCTCAAATCGACGCACAGTATGATTAGCGCCACGGTCAGAGCGTTAGAGGTCGTCACATGGTGTAAATCCAACAGTAGCGGCATCATTCCCGCATGAAAAAAAATTGCCTTCGGATTCCCTAAGGAAATCCCCAAGCCCATAAAGAAGTGTCGAATTCTCCCCGTTCCTGCTATTTCCGAGCTGACGAGTGCATCGGCTTTCGAAGAGATCCATAACTTCAGGCCTAGCCAAATCAGGTACGCCGCACCCGCGAATTTGATGACCATGAACAACCAGCCTAGAGATTGCGCCAAAAAGGAGAGACCCAACAGCACAAACATTGCCAACGGAACATCCCCGATAGCGACTCCAAGGGCGAGTGCTGCAACGGACCGCCAGCCTCTAGTGATAGCAGTCGTAACGATTGAAAAGATGGCTGGCCCGGGTGTGGCAGCAGCCAGAGTCAATGCACCGGCATATATGAAGAGAGATGCAGCGGTCATGGCAACTCACCGTCGTTTCTCAGGCTCAGATACGCCAACATAGCCGAGTTGCGCGATCACGAGCAACATGAAGCGAAACTCGTTGCTCCGCGATTGAACCTGCCGCGGCATGACTCGGAGAGGGGTTGCATCGACGCGAATTGCAACACTCCATCGGCAGAGACGCTGCGCTCCAACTGGCGGATTACGCGTTCATTACCTGCACTCATACCAGTCAAGAAATGATCCAAGTCCGGCGAGAAATCAGCGTCGCGTCACTGACCGAATTTGGTGCGCTCCGGTTCAAAACCGGCACAAACGACCCGCACTGAATAGCGGATGGCAAAACAATGCTCGATAAGTTCAGAGTCAGCGCGTTGTCGGCCGCGACGGAAGCCGCTGGGGTGCTCCCCTATACCTGGCCATTGGTCCCATAGGAATCCCTTACACGTCTTCCGTTGCTCACCGGAACTGCAACTTTCAAGCATTGGAAAGGAAGGACTATGACTGCGGCTCATAACATCCCTCCCGTTAAGAATAATTCGAGCAATGAAACATTCCGAAAGGCCCTGAACCGACGAATTAATTTCGAGCGAGAGGCGGAGCCTAATGCAGGTGCGTTCAGCCAGACAATCGATATCGACCTCGATTTACCTGGCGATGAGACGCGCGCGCTTCCGAACATGCCAGGATACCCCGTGCGCTCTCAGGCTGAAGCCATCTCACATACGAAACGCCTCATGGCGATTGGAATCGGAAGCGTCACGTATCGGCTTGGAGGCGGACTGAAGACCACCGGCTCCGAAGGCTATGTTTACGCCCCTTTGCTACTAAATTCAGGATCAGATGTGGCCTTGCACGACGAGTATGCTTTGATAGCTCGTCATGCTGAATTCTACAGGCTCCTGCGTAAGGCATTTCCGCATGGCACGCTTCACATCATAGCGGACCCATTTGGTGTAGCTCCTAGTCTCTCTGACGGAGCGTGGGGCGCACGCGGACCATCTGGTGAGATCGACGAGCGAAAGACAAAGCGACTGCTTGAAGCCATCGCTATCGAATTCGCAGGAGCCGGGGTCGACGCCATATTGACTATGGGCCGGATCGAAGGCGAGGTCGAAGTTACGCGCGCAGCGCTGGAGCGTTCAAATTCTAGGACTGAAATTTACGCTTTTTCGCAAAACAGCGAAAGCAAAGCTGCATACGTCTACCTTGATAAAATAATAAAATCAGACTCCTATCAGAAAATACTTCCTGGTAACACAACAGAGATGAAGGTGCGCACGATTCTCGACATTGCCGCTGGCGCGGACGTTATCGTAGTAAAGCCGGCGGATAATTTCCATGTAATCCAGTTTACCGTTGACTTCCTTCAGGAGCCGGACCGCGCCTTCTCCTTTTTGCGGGAAACCGTGGAAACAGCGCTGTACAAAGATCGCCCCGATATACGAGAGAGCGTGGAGTCCCTCATTAGAAATGAGAGCGCGTTTCGTAAGCGTGCCAATCGGGTGCGAGTAGGTACTTACACTGTCTCAGGAACTTACTTCATGGACAAGCTGTTGGAGCGCGACAAAGGCGAATCGTACTTATTCAATGTTGAAGACGAGCGCTTTCGAAACATCATTTCGATTCTCGGATCGCGTTTGGCGTTCATAATCGATCGAAGCTCCGAATGGTATGTCCGTCAACTTCGGCACGTCGCCTTGTCCTCAACAAATCGTTTCGACGTCGTCTGACGGTTTCCCTGGCGTGAGCTCGGGGGTCGATGAGAACTCAAACTCGCTTTTTGCAGCCGCCCATTTTCCGACCGCAACTCGCGGACACAGCCAACCACATTTTTGGGAACGAGATATGAAAGTTGGGCTCATCAACTTCAACAGGCGAGGCGTTGCAGAACCGGGCGTTCCCCCGGTTCCACCAATTGGCCTCGAATATCTTGCTGATGACCTAGAAGCGGCGGGGCACGAGGTTGATCTTCTTGATTTATGCTTCGTGCCGACCGACGATCGTCGTCATGCTATAGGGACCTTCGTCGCGTCAAAGGACTTTGTCGGAGTAACGTTCAGAAATATGGGAACAGATTGCCTACTCCTGACAGAAGAGCAGTTCTATGTTCCAGAGCTCAAGAAGGTTGTCCAGGAAATCAGAGCAGCTACCAAGGTACCAATTGTTTTAGGAGGTCAAGGTTACTCTATATTTCCAGAGAAGACGCTTCAGTTCGTCGATGCCGACTTCGGGATCCGAGGCCCAGGAGAATTTGCCTTCGTTGACCTCCTTTCCCGATACACACAATTGTCGCGTGGATCCGTTCTTTCAGGCGCAGCGAATACGAATATTACTCACAAACGTTCATTAATCAACTATCGAGAATACCTAAACAACGGAGGAAGTGTCGCTATACAGACCCGTAACGGATGTCCCTTCCCATGTGGGTTCTGCATTGAGTCAAACAAAAAGCTTTATTTGCGCAACGTCAAATGCATTGTCGACGAGCTTCGGAGACTTAAAACATTGGGGATCACCTTCCTGTTTTTTGCAGATGCCGAGTTCAACAATCACATCGGACATGCTGAAGCGGTGTGCGACGCGATAATTGCGGCCGATCTCGATCTGGAATGGTCATGTTACCTGAACACGATCCCCATTACACTCCGCCTCGCGCGCAAGCTCAAGGCTGCCGGTTGCGTACAACCTTGTGTGTCGGTGGTTTCAGGAAACGAAAGTGTTCTCAAGGCCTTCGGTACAAACTTTACAACTGATCACATCCGCAAAGCAGCCGATGCTTTGCATCAAGCCGGCATTGAGTTCAACGTCGACGTTCTTGTTGGTGGTCCGGGCGACAGCGCTGCATCGGTCAGGGATACTTACCAGCTAATGGAAGAAATAGAGCCAACGTTGGTGGGCGCGAATTTGGGAATTCGTCTTTTCCCTGCGACGCCCTTTGGTAACGCCGTTATAGCAGGGAAATTTGACGTGGCCGGCAAACTATACGGAAACGTAAACGACAACCCAGATTTCTACCGCCCGATCTTCTATGTTTCGGACATGGGCGCGGGTGAGAGCTTTATGGAGATATGTAGCAGCGATCCCAGATATAAGCTCTTTGGTTACGACGGATTCGGCGGCGTCAACTATAAGCTTTCTAACCCGGAGACGCGAGAGGCGCTGTGTATTTGAGGGGATGCCCTTCCATCCAGCGAGCCCCTATAGAAAGCAAGCGTAGTCGATTGGCTACCCCTTCGAGCAAATTGGAAAAGCGATGGACTGCAGCACACACGATATCCCTGCCGAGGATTTTCATCGCCGCGTCCGATATGGTTATGCGTTGGGGCTTCTAGGGACCACGCTTTTTTCAATGAAGAGTATTATCGTAAAGCTAATTTACGCATCGGGCGTCGAACCCGACACACTCCTAGCCCTGCGTTTCGCTATCGCGTTTCCCGTTTACCTCTTCATCGGAGCTCTCAGCGCAAGGCAGTCTCCGCAGATAGAAAGGTCGAAGCGAAATCGTTTGATGATTTCGGCTATGGGTTTGGGCATACTCGGTTACTGGCTTTCAAGTTATCTTGATTTCCTCGGTCTACAATATATCGGTGCCCAGTTTGAGAGGATGATCCTATTCACGTATCCACTCTTGGTAATGATTCTCGGATTTCTAATCTTCGGGCAGCGACTACCGACGACAGCCATTTTGGCCTCTTTGATTAGCTATTTTGGCCTGTTTCTTCTTTTCGTCCAGGGCGCGCAGACTGGCGAGGAAGTGTTTAAGGGCTCTTCGCTTGTTTTCTGCTCGGCACTGACATTTGCCCTGTATCAGTTATACGCGAAGCCTGTCGTGATGGGGCTTGGAGCCTCGTTATCCACCTCCATAATGATGGCAGCAGCCTGCGCAGCATCAATTTCCGTGTTCCTAATTAGACATGACATCACTTCCTTAATTCTGCCTCCGGGGCTACTTGCCCTTGTCGCATTCTTATCCCTTGCGGGCACGGTAATGCCTTCCTTTCTTCTTAATATGGCGCTTGCTCGCATCTCGAGCCAAGCGAACGCATCAATCGGCACTCTAGGACCCATCATCACGATTGCTCTAGCTGCGGCATTTTTGGGCGAGCAAGTGAACATTCTTGACGCCTGTGGAATGGTACTTGTGATCATCGGTGTTGGATGGTTCTCTGTAGCCGAAAGCCCAAGGAAGGTTATCAATATTTCGCTGCGTCGCTAATTCAGCGGGCACTCGCAAATTCCGACCCTTGTCGCAGGGCAGGACGTGAACCGAGTTGCAAGGATGCAGCTACAATCGGCAAACCTATTTCTTCTGGCCGTGTCATCAATGACTCTGGGTGGAATTGGACGGCCGCGATTGGTAAATGCCGATGTTCGATTGCCATGATGATGCCGTCGTCAGTCTCCGCCGTTATCATTAACTCTGCAGGAAGATCCACCTTTCGTGCGTACAGAGAGTGATAACGGCCAACCATAAACCGGCTGGGAAGTTCTCTCAGAAGATGCCCGCCCGCATTTATGATCAAGGATGGCTTGCCATGTGTCGGTCGGTCGAGCTGCTGAAGCGTCCCCCGGAAATATTCAACGATCCCTTGCAAGCCCAGACAGACACCGAACAAGGCTAGCTGATGTTTCACAACCAGCCCGATTGTCTCGGCCATCGCGAAGTCAGCCGGACGTCCAGGGCCGGGAGAAAGGACAACGAGATCCGGCAAATGACCCGCTTTTAGCTCGGCCCGAGCAAGCGCGGGGCGAAGTGTTCGGACCGTGGCGCCGATTGCGCGGTAGTAGCTTGCAAGCGTATGGACAAAGCTGTCCTCGTGATCGATTAAGAGTACGCTTGGCGACGCCTCAGGTAATTCGGAGAACTCCTTGGCAAGAGAAGGAGTGTCTGATTGGAGGACCGAAAGAAGTGCGGAAGCTTTGAGCCGACATTCCTGATCTTCAAGCACAGGATCACTGTCATGCAAAAGTGTGGCGCCAACACGCACTTCCGCAATTCCGTTGTTAATTCTGATTGTTCGGAGCGTAAGGCCCGTGTTCATATCTCCGTCGAATGTGAACCGGCCGAGCGCGCCTCCATACCAGCCTCGTGCGGACTTTTCGTGTGCCTCGATATATTTGATCGCCCAAGGCTTTGGAGCGCCCGTCACTGTGACTGCCCAGGTATGCGATAAGAATCCATCGAGAGCGTCGAATTCTGGCCTCAGTATCCCTTCGACGTGATCGGCCGTATGAATTAGGCGTGAATACATTTCGATTTGGCGGCGCCCTATCACACGTACACTGGCTGGCTCGCAAACCCTGGACTTGTCGTTACGATCTACATCCGTGCACATCGTGAGTTCTGATTCGTCTTTCGACGAGTTAAGAAGTTCGCGAATCTTGTCCGCATCTTCTAACGCATCGCGTCCGCGAGCGATGGTGCCACTCAGCGGGCATGTTTCGATTCTACGACCGTCGACCCGCACAAACATCTCGGGGGAAGCAGCTATCAGAAACTCGCCCTCGCCGAAGTTCATGAGCGCGCCGTAAGGTGCCGGATTCGTCTCTTTGAGCCGTCTGAAGAGCGTGCTGGGGGAATCGGTGCTGGAAGTGGTAAATGTCTGAGCAAGCACGACCTCAAACAGATCTCCACGCTCAAAAGCGCCTCGCGCTTCTTCGACAAGTGTGGCATACTCACCCGGCGCAAAGTCGTTTTGCCGTGTGCCACAGGCATCCCTAACGAGAAAAGGCGCAGGTTCGGTAGCTCGACGAAGCCCGACGGTCGATCGTCCTCCCGCCTCGAAATCGTAACGATGCACCGCCGCTGTTTGGCGAAGATAGTCGATCAAGAGGATCTCGTCTGGGAGATAAAGAACGAGATCACGCTGAGAGCGATCCCTAATCAGCCTGAGCTCGGTTGGTTCAAATTGAAAAACAAGATCGTACCCGAACGCGCCGTATAGGCCAATATGCCTGTCTTCCGAACTTGCGAACACCTCCTTGACAGCTCGGATGACGGAGAAAACTGAAGGCTGGCGGCTGCGTTGCTCTTCGGATACCCTGTTATCTGGCGTCGTCACCTGGATGGTCAGGCGATCGTGTGTGCACGCGAATTGCTTAACGTGTTGGCAATTTTGAAGTGGGTCGCTCAACATCGCAATGAGAGCGACGCCCCGTTCATTCAACGCAGTGATCGTTACTGTTCGACTGAATGAGGTGATCATCAGAGGAGGATCGACAAACCCGAGATCCCACCTAGTGTATCGTCCCGGAAACTCAAAAGATGACGAAAGCAATACGCCGCGGTGTCCATCGAGGCGACGCATTAAGGTTTGTACGGCGTCGGGAAGGGTGACATCGTCGTCGATCTCTCGACTTACTGTGATCCCTCCTTTGGTTTTGAATTGAAGGTTTTCGATAGCCATTGGTTTCTCCAGCTACAAAATCTCAGGAAAAGTGATCTGACCACAGAACAGTGCCTGGACGATGAGCTGAGTCCTTCTTCGTACGCCGTACCGAGCCCGAACTGCCTCGACGTGGCCGTGGACCGTTTGCGCACTTAATCCCAGGATCTGTCCCGCCTCCCAATCGCTTTTCCCCTGAGCAATAAGCACAAGGCATTCTTTTTGGCGTGGCGTAAGGCTCGGCGTGGTCTTTCCCCGCGAACCGTTTCGTCGCGCTGTGATTCGACGGGCGGTTTCGAAGGCCACAGGCGCAATGACACTCGCAAGCGCGAACGACTCTGTGCTCAATGCATTCTCGTCATCGGACGCGAATGAGACCAAGCCTTGATGCTCGCCAGGAATTCGGACGGGAACACTAATCCCATATCTGAGGCCGTGATCGGCCGCAGCGTGCAGTATCTCGACTTGAACCTTGGTAACAGTTGTCGAGGTTGGGATTTGGTCCCAGGTTATAGGCAGGGCAGTGTTCTCAAGGGCTAAAACAACCGGATCGTTCCGGTGAAAGCCACGCGCGTCGTAAATTTTTCGCCATGTGTCGGGATAGTTCGTCAACCGGATTGCACGGTGTTCGCCTTTTGACGCGGCAGCAACACGCGTCAGAGCGTACCATCGAAATCCGATTTTTGATGTGAGTGAATTCAGCTCGTGCTTAAGTTCTTTCATCTCCGTCATGTTTCGACAAGACTCGATAAACGAGACCGCGATTTCGAATGGGTTCTTGACGCGTGACAAATCCATTCGCTTCCGCCTTCTCAGCGCTGTGTAGGATCGAGTCACCCATCTAGTTCAGGAAACGATGCGCTCGTCCCGAATGTCAGTGCAAGATCAGCCCTGCCCGCGTGTCTTCTGTTGGCTTCGGACGTACTCTGTTACTGCCACCTCTTGATGTGGGCGAAGCGCATCAATCGCGCTGAGGTGATCAGGGACGTTTTCACTCAGAAGGATCGATGGACACCGGCCTTCGTAGTTATTGAGATTAGGCCGATGTTGCCTGTACCCGATAAGACTTGCGAGTTCCGGATCGAAGTGGCGCGCAACATCCGGCGGGTAAACCAGCCACTGGTTTTCGTATGGCTTCAGCCAACCTAAGCAGTAGCTTACGATCATGCCTCGCCGCACTTTAGATGACTCGTTCCCGCCTGCCCCATGCAATGTCGATCCTAAAAAGACGATCGCTGAGCCGGGGTCGCATTCGGCGACAATAGGTGACGTATGGCATTCGGGAACCAGCGAGTTCGCTCCGTGGCTATTGGGCCAAATTAATGTTGCACCGTTCTCGCGTCGGTACTCCGTGAAGGGCCACATTACATTGATTAGATACTCGATCTTGCCAATTTCTCCCCACCACATATCTTGGTCACGGTGAGGGAATTGCGCCAGTTCACCCGGATGAAGCTCCACCGCTTGGGTGAGGTTGAGTTGGATCGTGTCACACCAAGGTCCCAGAATGGCCTTCGCAATATTGAGGATGAGATCGTGTTGGATTAGCGATGCCGCATACCGGGACCGACGAGCCAGGCCGCCGAATCGTTTAGTACGGCTGCCGTAGAAGCCGCCTTCGCAAAAAGGCGTCGTAGCAAATTGTTCGTCTAAATCTCGGTTCAATGCGGTGATAGTAGATGTTGGTACGATATCCGAAGCAATACAATACCCCTCTTCTAGGAGCTGGTACAGACAGGCTTCCTGATTACCAAATCGCGGAGCATGTTGAAGGTTAGCGAACATGTTTAGCCTCTGTATTTCAAGCAGCATCCTGAATTGGCAAATGGTGAAGTTTGACGGGCGTGTAGATTCCAGAAGCGCGAAGCTGGTCGATTGTTTGGGTCGTGATATTTATTTTGAAAGACGCAAGCGTCGCAGAGCCAGATCTCTTCGGAGGGCTGAGAGGCAGGCACTGCCATCCAAAGGCGAGTATTTGTTGGAACCACCGCATCTCGGCTACGCCGATATAAGTTGTAATTCCGTGTAGCAGCGCGTATTCCGCGAACGCACTTACGAGGCGATTCCGTGTGAGGCGGCGCTCACAAGCACTCAGATGTCGTGAAAGACAAAAGCGGGTAATTTCCATAATTGTCGATCCGACTGTGACTTCGTCGCACAGTTCTGGAAAAATAGTATCAAGGATGTGGGGTCGATTGGTTGGAAGCAGGCGCGCTGATCCACAATGACGACGCATGTCGTCTGTAACCAGAATGTAAACAGCGTGGGGAGTATCGAACTGGTCGACTTCATAGCGATCCGCCAGGACCGGGAGGTCCCACTTGAGCAGATCGACAAAGACTCGCTTTCTCTCCTCAAACATTCTGCGCAGCGTTCCATCAGCGATAGCGTGACTGGTGCCATTGCCAACGATGACCATGGTCTCCTCCTCTTGTGACTGGAACAGTCGAACAGAGGAGGGGCGTTGCTGCTATCCCAAGGAATGGGGATACTACTTGGCGAGAATATCGGTGAAGGTAATGGAACCATCGAAAAGCGCGCGTACAGTGAGCATTGTACGATTGCTCACCCCATAACGTTCGCGCGCGTCCTTAAGGTGTTGGATGACAGTTTCGTGACTGACGCCCAGAATACGACTGATCTCCCAGTCTGTTTTTCCTCGCGCAACCAAAGCGACACATTCGAGCTGGCGTTCCGTGAGACGTGGTGTAGGGCTTATCGAGCGCGCTTGAGGGCGCATAAGTCGGCGAGCGCTCTCGAATGCGAAGTTGCCCACGAGCTGGACGAGCGGAAACTGCTCGACATATATCGTTGCTCCGTCCTCCATGGCGAAAGAGCACGATCCGTTTGCTTCGCCAGGGACGTTGGCCGGAATTGTGAAGCCATCTCCGATGCCAGCTTCTCTTGCTTTAGAAAGAACTGTGTGATCGCGCGGCGTCAAATTTATCAAAGCCGACACATCGGACCATGCAAACCCGAGGCTAGTTGAATGGCTAGCACGATGAATCGGGTCTACCGCAAACAAACGTTGCTCATCGAAAAACTCAATCCACCGCTGCGGATAGTTGGCAATCCGCACCCCCGACGAGGGAGCCGCGCGAAGATCTATGTGGTGGGTGAGAGCGAAGTACCGGAATCCCATTCTCTGGGAAATATCTTGAAGGGTATCCTGTAGCATAGCCTGGGAACGGACCCGACTTGCTTCTTCGCAGAATTCCTGCACGTCACGAAAGGTGATCATTACGCGATATGAGATGCTGTGCCAATTATCTAAACTTCTTGCGCGCGGTTATGCGGGAGTGACTGCTCCTTGTCGCGTCCCAAATTGATCACGCGCAAATCGAGACTCCTATGCTGGCCCCATGTGCAGAGCCTCAAACTACGTTTGCGGGGCAACGCATTCCGCTATACAAGTCTGCTAATCGGGATCCCGATAAGACCCTGCGCTATTAGCATGTCAATGCACTCCCCGGTTAAACCACGATAGATTTTCATCTGTGGCATAAGGTCGCGGGAAAGCCCTTGGCGAGAGGTAATAACGAGCGCAAGATAATCCAGAGTTCCTTCTGCCCGAACAGCGCATAGTGGCCCCTGAGCGTTACAAGAACGGCAGTGCTGGGGAGCGCTAAACGCGGTTGTGTGTGCCCAGCTCGTCAAAGCACTCCCGTTCCGAACTGATTTTGCTCGGGTAGCAGCAGCCTCCAAAGTAGCTCGGTTTCGTGGTCAAGCCAGTTTTGTTTGCAAGCCTTTCGCGCGTAAGCAGGTCATTCGCTCGGCCTCGTGCCTGAGCGGACGGAATCCATCCTCTTGCAGGCGAATGAGAGCAAGGGGATGGAAAGGCAAAATTCCAACAAATTCAGTCGGGGGGATCGGCGGTAACGATCCTCCGATTCCTTCTCTTCCCCCGCTCTGATTGATCTGCATTTCTTCTGCGATTGGAGAACTGTTGCCCTATTTGCGCGACACAGTATCCTTTTGCGCGACGATCGACTTCGCTAGCTATCGGTCACGGCGTGAAGCAGCCATGTTCGACATATGGCCGACGTCGAACGGATCGAACCGCATCACAAAGCCGTCGAGACCGGCGCTCCCGATCGTAGACAGAGCGAGCAGCAGCGCACTTCGTCGGACGTGCAGGGCGTGCATTTTGTGAATCCGCGGCATCGAGAAGTCGATGCGAATCGACTTGAAAATCAGGCCTTGAAAGTCGAGCCGGATCGGGCGATTCTTCGCCTTGCGCGCACCCTCGCACGTCGAGCCGCGAGAGAAGATCATGCGCGCGCATGTGCTGAGAGGGCCGGCCAAAATGAAACGCGCCGCGATCTACGCCCGCTTCTCGACCGATCTTCAGAATGAGCGATCGATCGAAGATCAAGTATCGCTCTGCAGAAAATACGCAGAGCGCGAGAGCCTCGACATTGCGTCGGTCTTCGATGATCGCGCGCGCTCGGGCGGGTCGATCCTCGGGCGTGACGGTCTGCTCGCGCTCATGGACAAGGCGCGCGAGCACTTCTTCGACGTGATCGTCGTCGAGGCGTTGGATCGCTTGTCTCGCGATATGGAGGACCTTGCCGGAATTCATAAGCGGCTTTCCTTTCTCGGCATCGAAATCCGGGCCGTGCATGAAGGCGTCGTCAATACCGTTCTCGTCGGCCTTCGTGAGCTGGTCGGCCAGCTCTACCGTGAGGATAACGCGCATAAGGTAAGACGGGGACAAGCCGGACGTGTCGGCCAAGGGCTCAATGCCGGCGGCGCGACCTATGGCTATGCTCCCATGCCCGGCAATGCCGGGAAGCGTGTGATCGTGGAGGACGAAGCAAACATCATCCGTCAGATTTTTCGTGAATACGTCGACGGCCGTACGCCGCGTGACATTGCGCACGACCTCAACATGCACAAGATCGCGCCTCCACGAGGCAAGGCGTGGAACGCCTCGACGATCAACGGGAACATGCAGCGCGGCAACGGGATTCTGAACAACGAACTTTATGTGGGCCGGCTCGTTTGGAACAAGGTCCGCATGGTGAAGGATCCAGACACCGGCAGACGAATTTCTCGCCCAAACGCCGAGAGCGAATGGCAAGCGACGGACGTTCCCGATCTGGCGATTGTCAGCCGAGAGCTTTTCGAGGCCGCTCAGAAGCGCAAGAAAGCTCGCGGCGCCACACATCCAAGTCAGCAGCGGCGCCCCCGCCATATATTGTCGGGACTGTTGAAATGTGGCGCCTGTGGCGCGGGGATGGCGAGCAATGGAAAGGACCGCTCCGGTCGCATTCGTATCCGCTGCTCGGCGGCGACGGAGAGCGGCACATGCCCAGACCCGAAGACCTTCTATCTCGAGACAGTGGAATCCGCGGTCCTCAACGGCCTGACAGCCGAGCTCCGTCATCCGGACGTCATCGCCGAATATGTGCGAACCTACCACGCCGAGCGCAAACGCCTCGCTGCCGATGCGGATCGCAAACGCGCGCGGCTCGAACGACGGCTAGGAGAGCTGAACCGCGAGATTGACCGTCTCGTCGACGCTATTGCGAAAGGGCTCGGAGACCCAGCCGTTCTCGGACCCAGGTCAACGGTCCTGGACGGCGAGCGCAAAACGGTCGCCGCCGAGCTCGCTGAGGCCACTCCGGCCGCTGAGGCCATCTCCCTGCATCCTGCGATGCTGGCCCGCTACGAGGAGCAGTTGACTCGGCTCCAAGCCGCTTTGGCCGACGGCATAAGCGACGGCGATACGGAATGCTCGGAGGCGATCCGGGACTTGGTCGAGACGGTCACGGTCTTTCGGGACGCTGCGCGTCCCGGCGGCGTCCAGGTTGAAGTCTCAGGCCGCCTGATCGCCTTGCTCGGCGAGCAGGCGTTTCCCAAACCGCGTCAAAGGAGTGTGGGGTAAGATGGTAGCGGAGGCCCGTTTCCGCCGATCCCCCCGACTGAACTCTCGGGAGTTTTCTCTGCCCATCCCTTGCGTGCGCGATTTCCGAGGAAGAGCGAACAGGCTACGTACGGAAAGCCCGAGCACCACGATCCCTTCGATGACCTGAAAGGAATCCGAAACGGATCGAACCGAGCACGAGACGGAAGGCAGGGCCGATCGCTCTCCACGCGTCTCAGCATCGCGTGGCGAGAGGGGGCGCAGGTTGCGAGCCGCGCGGGCTAAAAGAAGCTCCTATCGGCGAGAACCGGCGCCGCCTCGGCCGGAAGCAGCGCTATCTTGAGGTGCCGTCGCCGGGCGTGTCCTCGACGCAAATCTTGCCACCTTATCTGCCGATCAACTCGCTCGCGATGGCGAGCCCCAGCCCGGCGCCGGACGCAAGATCGCTCTTGCCCCAGCATCCGGTTGCACCCATGGAAGGATCATGTCCTGCTCAGGCCTTTCGTACCAAAATCCTGCCGGGAAGGGAGCGCTCAGCCGTGTCGAGCACCCGCGGGAGGCTTCTCGCCATCATCATTGATAAGTACTGCTTATCGCTCGCGATCAAACCAATGCTTGACTAAGAGGCCGCTTCGAAAAGGGTTGAGTGGCTGAAGTCCGTGTGATTCCAAAGTGATTGCTGATTCCCACTTTGGAGCTTTCATGTGGACCCCCGCCACTCGCGAGAAGTATAGCCGCCGCGCATTGCGTTACCAGAGCGATGTTACCGATCCGGAGTGGCGCGTCATCGAACCGCTTCTTCCACTGCCGAAGACGAGAGGGCGGCCATGGAGCTGGCCGTTGCGCGAGGTCGTCAACGCGATCTTCTACGTCATGCGGTCAGGCTGCCCGTGGCGACTTCTCCCTGCCGACTTTCCGCCATGGAGCACGGTTTATCGCCGGTTCGCGGCTTGGCGCGATGCCTGCGTCTTCGAGAGGATCAATCACGCGCTCGTCATGGCGGATCGAGAGCGCGTTGGACGCGAGGCCAGTCCTTCCGCCGCGATCATCGACAGCCAGAGCGTCAAGACCACGGAAGCCGGCGGCCCGCGCGGCTATGATGCAGGAAAGAAGATCAACGGGCGCAAGCGCCACGCCCTGGTCGACACGGACGGACGCGCGCTCTTCCTCGAACCGCATCCCGCCAGCATCCAGGATCGCGACGGCGGCGGGCTGCTGCTGCACGCTTCCCGCCCTTTGTATCCGTTTATCGCCCGCGTCTTCGCCGACAGCGGCTACAATCATGAGCGGGTCGCCAACGCGACGAACATCGTCGTCG
>PQAN01000369.1 GCA_003105285.1 Methylocystaceae bacterium | reverse complement strand
GCCCATCTCATCGTCATGCGGCATGGCAAAGTCGTGGAGGAAGGGCCCGCCGCGGGAGTCTTCGCCGCGCCGCAGAGCGACTATACGCGCGCCTTGTTCGCCGCCGCCTTCAGGATCGAAGCCGATCCGCAGAAGACCGATCCGGCGTGACGGCTTCACGGCTTCGGACGCGCGAAAGCGATCACTCTGGCGGTCAATATCTGCACGGCCTCGCCGCGCTGGTTGGACGTGATCGTTCGTATCTTGACGGCGCCGCGGTCGGGACGCGACCGCGACGGAACGATCTCGAGAATTTCGCTTTCGACGGCGAGCCGGTCGCCCGAGCGGACCGGCCTCGGCCATTCGAGCCTGCCGCCCGTCCCGATAACGCCGCCGGCGAAGGGCGCGCTCTCCGTCAACATCCGCATCGTCAGCGCCGCCGTATGCCAGCCGCTCGCGACGAGTTCTCCGAACAGGCTGTCGCGCGCGGCGTTCTCGTCGAGATGAAAGGGCTGCGGATCGAACTGCGCCGCGAAGGCCTTGATCGCCTCGGCGGTCACCTCGACGGGCCCGGCGCGAAAGCGCTGGCCGATGAACAAATCTTCGAGATAGAGCCGCGCCGACATGGAGTCTCCTCGACGACAAGCGCCCCGCCTACGGGGCGTCACGACAGCAAGCGAGCCTTTTCTCCTCGCGCCTGCATCAGCCTGACCGCCTTTTCGTCGAACGACAGAAAAACCTCGGCGCCGAGCCAGCTTCCCTCATAAGCAATGACGCCATCGGCGAAATCTCCGCCGGCCTCGAGCATGGCGAGCCCTGCTTCCACCGCGGGACGGTTCGCAACGACGGTTGCGCCGTTCATCAAGCGGCGGATCGCTTCCGCTATGTCGGCGGACGGGGTCTTGTAGCCTCGAGACAGCACCCAGACCAGTTCGCATAGCGCTGGCAAGGCCAAAGCGACGATATCGGCGTCGGCGAGCGCGGCTCGCGCGCGCGCGCTCTGTCGCGCGTCGTCTCCGGTGAGCGCCCGAACGAGGATATTGGTGTCGGCCGAAATCTTCATTGCTTGCCGGCCCAGCCTCGAGCGGCGATTTCATTCATCTCCTCGATCGACAAAGACGGGCCGTCCTCACGCTTCAGAAAATCGAACGCGTCCGAAATCTTGCCGACCGGCCGCGCTGCGCGCACTTCGATCCGGCCGTCGGGAAGCTTGTCGACGGCGATTTTGTCGCCGGGGTGGACCCCGAGATGCTTCAGAATGTCCTTGCGCAAGGTGACTTGCCCTTTGGCGGTGACAGTGAGCGTGCTCATGATTTGGCTTCCAGGTCGAGACGCAGAAGGTAAGGCAGTATTACCTTACAATCAAGTATGTGCACGAACGTAGCTTTGGACAATCTCGCACCGCACAGCCCCTTTTGCCGATCCGCGAAGCCCGACCTTCGCCACTTCGCCCCGGCCCGGCGCGAAAGCGCTGGCCGATGAACAAATCTTCGAGATAGAGCCGCGCAGACATGGAGTCTCCTCGACGATATCCCTCTCCGATCACCCGAGCCCGCAAGACCGACGCTCTGGATGTCGCGATGCGATCCCGCGCCTCGAGAGGCCGCAGGTTTAAAAAGGGTGTCCGGGACGCTCCGTCCCCGTTCGGCCGTAGCGCAATTTCATTCATCGAGTCCGGAGCGTCCCGAACGCGGTTGACCTGTCGCCGACATCCGGAGGGCGCCGGTCCCGCGGGCCTGGGATTTCTCGATCAAGCCCGATCGAATTCCGGCGTCCTTGGATCACGAACGGTTCTTTTTCTCCCTTTGGGCAGGAGAAGAACGCCGTCCGGCGGCGTGCTACCTTATCCGAGGACGGGGGTCGCCATCCCGGGGGAGCCGCCTCCCGCCCGCGCCCTCTGACCCACGAGAACGCCCCTTTAGGTTGGGCGGAAGCGGGACAGATAATAGGAATATTTTCATAGTCTGTCAAGATGCGGCGTTTCGGGTGGGCGGGGCGTCATTCCCGACGCTCGCGAAGCGAGCGATCGGGAATCCAGAGCAATAACCAGCATTCTCGTCGTTGCTCTGGATTCCCGGTCAGGCCTTCGGCCTGCCGGGAATGACGACACCCCTCGACCCATGGCGACGCGACCTGCGAACGCCATCGGCGTCACCCGGTCAGCCAGCGAAACGCGCGGCCTATGAATGCTCGGCCGTCCTCATCGATCGGCTCTCCATGCGCCATCAGCACCTTCTCGGCGGGCCACGCCAGAATATGTTCGAGAGAGGCGCGCGCTACGCGGCGGTCGATGGTGGCGTTACGAAACTTTCGAGGCACAGATGGTTCGGGAGCCGCCATGAGATCCAATCGCGCGACAATCGCTCGCCAGCCGGAAAACCAATCGGCCGGGAAATGCTGAATCAGATCGGTGAAGAGAACGACGCGGCTCTTACGATGAAAGAAGACCACCTCGGTCGTGATAAGATTGCCCGGCATCGAGACTTGATCGATATCGTCGGCCCATGCCGCGATCGGGGCGTCTGCGAGATCGCCGTCGAAATCGATATCCTTGCGCTTTTGCCGCAAACCCGGCGGCGCGTATGATTTGGCGCTCGTATAGGCGCGGCGCCAATCATCGAGAAACAGGTGATGCAGCGAATTGGGCGCGACCAAGTGGCGTACGTCGCCGAGAGCGTCCACCTCGGCCCGAAGGTCGTCCGAGAGCGCGATCGGCGACCAGACGAAGAGTCCGCCGTCGGACAATCTGATGACGGCCATCCGCGTCGGATAACGAAATCCGGCCACCGCCACGATAGGTCCGTCCGCAATCCAAATTTCGTGACCGAACTGCTTCAACATTGAAGCCCCCGATGCGCTGTTTCAAACATGCAGGCAAAATCTGTCGAAAATTCAATATATCACGTTGTAAATACAGAAGGGCGTCATTCCCGACGCTCGCTTTAGCGAGCGATCGGGAATCCAGCGCAACAACCAGCATTCACGTCGTCGCCCTGGATTCCCGGTCAGGCCTTCGGCCTGCCGGGAATGACGACGCCCTTCGATCATGGCGGCGCGACTCACTAGTCGCTATCCTCCTCACGCCGGAAACGACAGCCGCCTGATGCTCGTCACCGGCGAGCCGGCCGCGAGGATGCGCGCGCGCGCTTCGTCGAAGGGCTCGCTCGCGACCTGCATATGCGTGGCGTTGGCGTGCAGCAGGCGGGCGGCGTCCTGCATGATTCCGACATGGCCTTTCCAGAACACGAGGTCGCCGCGCCGCAGAGGCTCGCCCTCTTCGAGCGGGCGGCCGAGCTCTACCTCCTGCAGATCCGTGTCGCGCGGCGCTTCGACGCCCGCGAAGGCGAGCGACGTCTGCACGAGGCCGGAACAATCGACGCCGAGCGACGACTTGCCGCCCCAGAGATATGGCGCGCCGATCAGCGTTTCGGCGACGGATACGAAATCGGCGACGCGCTCGTCGAGACCCGCGAGATGGCGCCGGTAGATGAAGCCGCCGTCTTTCGTGACCGCGAAAGCGTCGCGCTCGCCGACGATCTCCACCTCGGCCCCGAGCGGCAGAGCGAGCAAGGGCGGGTCCTTGATGTCGGGTCGCGGATAGACGAAGCTGCGCGGCGTGCGGATGCGATGCGTCGGCTGCTCGATGCGGCTCCACAACACATTGGCGGCGATCCAGCCGACATAATGATCGCGCTCGAGCTGCGCCCAGGCCCAGCCTTCCTCTTCATCATAGACGACGACGGTCTCGCCGTAGAGAGCCTGCGTGTCGAGCCGCGCATCGGGGCGCGGCTCACGCTTCAAATCGGCGACGCCGTCCTTGACCTGCATTCGCCGGCCGTCGACGAAATGCGCGGCCTCGACCCGCCCTTCGAGATGGCGGGCGGCGAGATCGGGACGGGCCGGCTTCAGGCGCCGATCGAAACTGTCGCTCACGCGCCTTTGCTCCGCTGCGCGGCATAGTCCTCGATGAGATCATAGAGCAGCCGCGCCGTTTGAATGTCGCCGCCTTCGGGTCTTCCGGGCCTGGTCGAATTGTTCCAGGCGAAGAGGTCGAAATGCGCCCATCTCTCGGGCTTCGCCACGAAGCGGCGCAGGAACAGGGCCGCCGTGATCGAGCCGGCGTAGGGGCCGCTCGACACATTGACGGCGCTCGAAATCTTGCCGTCGAGCTGCTGGTCGTATGGCTCCCACAGCGGCAGCCGCCACACCGGATCGCCGAGCTTGCGGCCATGCGCCTCGATCGTCTGCGCCAGGGCGTCGTCTCCGGTGTAGAAGGCGGGCAGTTCGGGGCCGAGCGCCACGCGGGCGGCGCCGGTCAGCGTGGCGAAATCGACGAGCAGGTCCGGCTCGTCCTCGCTCGCCAGAGCGAGCGCGTCGGCGAGGATGAGGCGGCCCTCGGCGTCAGTGTTGCCGATCTCGACCGTCAGGCCCTTGCGGCTCGGATAGATGTCGCCCGGACGGAAGGAATTGCCCGAGACGGCGTTCTCGACGATCGGCAGGATCACCCGCAGGCGCACGCGCGCCGCCCCGTCCATCAGCATGGAGGCGAGCGCCAGCGCGGTCGCCGCGCCGCCCATATCCTTCTTCATGAGCAACATGGCGCTGCTCGGCTTGATGTCGAGGCCGCCGCTGTCGAAGCACACGCCCTTGCCGACCAGCGTCACTTTCGGCGCGTCGCTCGGCCCCCATGCGAAGTCGACGAGGCGCGGCGCCTGAGCCGCGGCTCGGCCGACGGCGTGGATCAGCGGAAAATTTTCGGCCGGCAGCTCGTCGCCGACGACAGCGCGCGCCACGGCGCCATGCCGGGCGGCGAGCTCCAGCGCCGCGCTGGCCAGCGCCTCCGGCCCGAGGTCATTGGCGGGCGTATTGATGAGATCGCGCCCCAGCGCGACGGCGGCGGCGATCCGCTCGATGCGGGCGCGATCGACGCCCTGCGGCGCGCACAGGCGCGGTCCTTCCTTTTTCGCCGCGACGTAGCGCGTGAAAGAATAGCTGGACAACAGAAACGCCAGAGCCGCCGAGAACGGATCGCTCGAGCCCTCGCGAAAGCGGTAGAGTCCGGACGGCAGCGCCGTCGCGAGCTTGCCGGGCAGGAAAGGATCGCGAAAACGCCCGCCGGGCGTCTCGACCCCGAACAGCGCGAGCGCCGGCTGCCCCTCGGGGCCCGGCGCCAGCAGGAGGGCGCCCGCCTTGCCGTCGAAGCCGCTCGCCTTGGCGAAAGCCCGAATCGGCGGCGGCAAGGTCTCGGCATGGACCGGCCAACTCTCCTTATCGACGAAATCGATCGGCGTCGCGTCCGCCGACCAATCATAGAGTACGCTCATCCTCGATAGCTCCGTCGCATTGCCGGCGCCCGGTCTCGCTTCCGCCGAGGCGCGCCGCGCGCATGTCGATGTCTACCCTCTGGCGAGGATCGGGATCAATCATTCTCGAATTTAC
>PQAN01000368.1 GCA_003105285.1 Methylocystaceae bacterium | reverse complement strand
TCGATCACTTCCGCTACTTCGCCGGCTGCATCCGCGCCCAGGAAGGCTCGCTCGCCGAGATCGACGACGACACGGTCGCCTACCACTTCCACGAGCCGCTCGGCGTCGTCGGCCAGATCATCCCGTGGAACTTCCCGATCCTGATGGCCGCCTGGAAGGTCGCGCCGGCGCTGGCCGCCGGCAACTGCGTGGTGCTGAAGCCGGCCGAGCAGACGCCGGTCTCGATCCTGGTGTGGGCGGAGCTCGTCGGCGACCTGCTGCCGCCGGGCGTCGTCAACATCGTCAACGGCTTCGGCCTCGAGGCCGGCAAGCCGCTCGCCTCCTCGACCCGCATCGCCAAGATCGCCTTCACCGGCGAGACCACCACCGGCCGGCTGATCGTCGGCTACGCCGCCGAGAATCTCATCCCGGTGACATTGGAGCTCGGCGGCAAGTCGCCGAACATCTTCTTTGCCGATGTGATGGCCGAGGACGACGCCTTCCTCGACAAGGCGCTGGAAGGCTTCACTATGTTCGCGCTGAACCAGGGCGAGGTCTGCACCTGCCCGAGCCGCGCGCTGGTGCATCGACGCATCTATGACGCCTTCATCGAAAAGGCGCTGAAGCGCGTCGGCGCGATCGTGCAGGGCGATCCCCTCGACAAGAAGACGATGATCGGCGCGCAGGCGTCCAACGAGCAGATGGAGAAAATCCTCTCCTATCTCGATATCGGCCGGCTGGAAGGGGCCGAGGTGCTGATCGGCGGCGGCCGGGCGCAAATGCCGGGCGATCTGGCGGGCGGCTATTACATCGAGCCGACGGTGCTGCGCGGCCACAACAAGATGCGCGTGTTCCAGGAGGAAATCTTCGGCCCCGTCGTCTCGGTGACGGTGTTCGATTCCGATGAGGAGGCTGTGGAGATCGCCAATGACACGATCTTCGGACTCGGCGCCGGCGTCTGGACCCGCGACGTCAACCGCGCCTATCGCGTCGGCCGCGCCATTCAGGCCGGGCGCGTCTGGACCAATTGCTACCACGCCTATCCGGCCCATGCGGCCTTCGGCGGCTACAAGCAATCGGGCGTCGGCCGCGAGAACCACCGCATGATGCTCGACCACTACCAGCAGACGAAGAATTTGCTGGTCAGCTACAGCCCGGACAAGCTCGGCTTTTTCTAATCGTCCGGGCCGGGGCGGCTCCTCTCCCCGCGGCCGCCCTTTCGCTCGCCTTCTCGTCCCGTGGGGACGATAGAGTCTTTCGGTGTTTCAATGAAACACCGAAAGACTCTAGATGTCTTCGCAGTCCGAATAAGTCTGCTCGGGTTCGGCGCCGCGAAGCGCGGCGAGCGCCGCCGGAACGGTGATGCTCACCCCGCCGCGCTCCAGACGCACCCAACCGGAGCGCTCGAAACTCTTGAGCGTGCGGCCGATGACCTCGCGCGCAGTGCCGAGATCCGCCGCCAGCGCCTGCTGCGTGGCGGCGACATGATTGGATTCGTCCGCGAGCGCGAGAAGCCGCCCGGCGAGCCGCACATTGATCCTAGTGCAGACGATCTCCTCGATGCGCGACATCAGCGCCGCGATACGGCGGCCGTATCCATCGAACACCAGCGCGCGGAACGATGCCGACTTGTCCATCAGCGCGGAAAAGCGGGCTGCCGGCAGGAGATGGGCGACCGCGTCGGTCTCGGCTACGCCCTCGGCCGCATAGACTTCGCCCGAAATCAATGAAGCGGTGGTGAGGATGCAGGTCTCGTTGGCGACAACGCGATAGAGGACGATCTCGCGTCCCGATTCGGTCACGCGCTGAACCCGCACCACGCCTTCGGCGATCAGAGGGAATTGGGCGCAGGCGTCTCCTGGGCGAAAGATCACGGCGCCGCGCGGAAGCATCTTGCGAACCGCGGCGGCCCGCAACTCCGCCTTGGTGGACTCGTCCAAGCTCGCGAGAGCGGGCAGGTTTTCGATCCAATCGGCGACAGCCGCTTTCGTCTGCGCTCTCGGCGAGACGCGGGCTTCTCTTTCCGATGATCGTCCGTCCGTGACCGACATGAGCCTACCTCCCGCCCGGAATGTCGACTCCGAACCATTTGTTCCGGACCTGCTCCAGATGGACGGCCGGGTCGTAGACCTCGACCGCGAGCTTCAACGTCTCGGCCGACAGGCGTCCGATCGAACCGAGCGCCGCATAGGAGGCCACCACTCGATCGCGCTGCGAAATAATCAGATTGACGCGGGCATTCAACAACGCCTGCTGCGCGTTCAACACGTCCAAAGTCGTGCGCTGGCCCACCTGAGCCTCTTCGCGCACGCCGGCGAGCGCGACCTCGGCCGCCTTCACAGCCGCCTGCCCAGACAAAAGCGAGGCCTTCGCGGTCTCGAGCAAGCCGAAGCTCGACACGACGCTCGCGCGCACGCTGTCGCGCTGCACATCCGCATTGAGACGCGCCTGCCCGAATTGCTCTTTCGCCTGCCGAATGGAGGCGTAATCCGCCCCGCCCTGATACAGCGGAACGTTGAGAGCGCCCGTAGCCTGCGCCGAGAACTGGCGGGAGGCGGGAAAGCCGAGAAACGAGTCGTATTGCTGACCGACCTGCGCATTCACCGAGACGCTCGGCAGCAGCGCCGACTCCGCCACCTTCACAGCGAGTTCCGCGGCGTCCGCCTGATGAAGGGCGGCTGTCACGCCCGGATGCTCGACGAGCGCGATGACGATCGCGTCATTCAGAGATTTGGG
>PQAN01000367.1 GCA_003105285.1 Methylocystaceae bacterium | reverse complement strand
AGGGAGGGACGCGCCGCTCGTCTCGGTCGGCGAGGCCTTGCTTCGCGCCGGATTTGCGCGGTTTCGCCCCGATGCGGCCGCAATCGCCTGCCGCAATGGCTTTCTCTCGGCGGAGCGCGAAGCGCGCGACAGAAGGCTTGGACTTTGGGCGAACGACGAGTATGTCGTCGTCGACGCCGGGAAACGCGACGCCCATTTCGTTTCGAAGGGCATGGCGCTCGTCGAGGGCGTCGTCAGCGGGATCGGCGACGCCGGGGGCTCCCTCTATCTGAACTTCGGGCCCCGGCGCGGCGTCGATTTCGCCGTCGTGATCTGGAAGCGCAATCTGGAGGCGTTCGAGCGGGCCGGCTTGCGTCCGCGAATGCTCACGGGGCGGCGAGTGCGCGTGCGAGGATTGATTGAGACACGTTCTGGACCGCGCATGGAAATCGCGTCCCCTGCGGAGATCGAACTCGTCGACGCGCCCTCCGATCGCTGAGGCGTTTTCGCGGCGGCGCTCCGTCGGGCTGCTTCTCGCGTTTGCTCTCGCTCTCGCCTCTTGCGCGCAGTTCGAGCGTCAGGGCGAGTTGCTCAATGCGGGCGCTCCCGTCGTCGGCCGGGCGCCGTCCACGGCTCCGCGCTCCGGCGGCGTCGAGACGCGAGCCTCTGTCGAGCACAAGGAGTTGCTGGCGCAGTTCGGCGGCGAATACAGGGCCGTCCCCGCCGAGCGTTTTCTCGACGACATACTGGTCAAGCTCGCGCAGGCGAGCGACACGCCGGGGCAGGCGGCTTACAAGGTGACCATCCTCAATACGCCCGTCGTCAACGCCTTCGCGCTGCCGACAGGCTATCTCTATGTCACGCGCGGCCTGTTGGCGCTCGCCGGCGACGCTTCCGAGGCCGCGGCGGTGATGGCCCATGAGATCGCCCATGTGACGGCGCGCCACAGCGCGCTGAGAGCCGAGCGTGAGCGCGAGGCGGAGGTCATCAGCCAGGCCGCCGCCGTCATTCAGAGCAAGCAGAAGGGCGACGAGATCAAGGCGTCGCAGCGCCTGTCCTTCGCGAGCTTCTCTCGCCAGCAAGAGCTGGAGGCCGATGCGACGGGCGTGCGCGTCATCGCCAAGGCGGGCTACGACCCGTACGGCGCCTCGCGCTTCCTGGCCGCGCTCGGCAAATCCTCGGAATTGCGGGCGGCTCTGTATGGAAAGAAGAAGTCCGCCGATTTCGACATATTGGCGACGCATCCGTCGACGCCGGACCGTATCGCCAAGGCGATCGCCGCCGCGAGGCAGATCAGCGCGCCCGGCGTCGGGGCCAGAGATCGCGAGGGCTATCTCGCCGCGGTCGCCGGCGTCGCTTTTGGCGACGACCCATCGGAAGGTTTCGTTCGCGGTCGCAAATTCACGCATCCGCGCCTGCGTTTCACTTTCACCGCTCCGGACGGATTCCTGCTCGAGAATTCGAACGAGGCCGTGTTCGGCGTGAAGGAAGGAGACGACGAAGCGCTGCGGCTCGACAGCGTGCGCGCTCCTGCCTCGGGGTCGCTGGAATCCTACCTCGAATCCGGATGGGTCGACGGGCTTCTGCGATCCTCCGTCAGGCGGACGGAGACGAACGGCCTTCCGGCCGTGCTCGCCAGCGCGCGCGCCGGCGAATGGAATTTCAAGCTCGCCGTCATTCAGATCGGCGACGAACTCTATCGGCTGGTCTTCGCCGTGCGTGCGCTGACGGAGGACGCCGAGCGGCGCTTCGCCGCGTCGGTCGAGACCTTCCGGCGCATCTCCACGGAAGAGGCTCAAGACGTCCATCCGCTGCGCCTGGCGATCGTGACGGCCGGCGCGGAGGACACGGTGACGACGATGGCCGCCCGCATGGTCGTCCCCAACCGGCCCTTGGAATATTTCCTGTTGTTGAACGGCCTCGATCAGCGCGATCGCCTCGTCCCCGGCGAGAGATACAAAATCGTCACCGAGTGAGAAACGCGACCGGCGATGGAACCGTCGCCCGACGAAAGTGTTGTAAGCCTTATAATTCCTACGGTGTGGCCGGCATGTGCGAGCCGACGCGGCGGGAGGAGTGTTTTTGCCGAGGCATTGACGTCGCGCCTTTGTCCAGCGGTCGATTGACTTTTCGGTCGAGCGAAGCCTTTGGCGCGCGTTGATGGCCCCTGGGGGAGCATCATCATGGCTTATTTGCCCGGAGTCGGACGCGAGTTCGTCAAGGCCGCGATGGACGCGCCTTTTCTCGAGCGTGAGGAAGAGAAGAGCCTGGCGGTCGCCTGGAAGGAGCAGAAGGATAGCCGCGCTCTCCACAAGCTGGCGTCCGCCCATATGCGGCTGGTGATCGCGCTGGCCGTCCGCTTCCGCCACTATGGCCTCCCGGTCGCCGATCTCGTTCAGGAAGGGCATGTCGGCCTCCTGGAGGCGGCGGCGCGTTTTGCGCCCGAACGCGACGTCCGCTTCTCCACCTACGCCACTTGGTGGATCAGAGCCTCCATTCAGGATTATGTGCTGCGCAACTGGTCGATCGTGCGCGGGGGCACGAGTTCCTCCCAGAAGGCGCTGTTCTTCAACCTGCGGCGCCTGCGGGCCAGATTGGCGCAAGGGACTCACCAGACGAGCGCCGGCGACGCCTTCCAGGCGATCGCCGGCGCGATCGGCGTCTCGCGCGCGGATGTGGAGCTGATGAATTCGCGTCTCGCCGGCTCCGATATTTCGCTGAACAGTCAATTGATCGAGGACGATTCGTCGACGTCGGCCGAGCGCATGGATTTTCTCATCGACGATCGTCCGCTGCCCGACGAAATCGTCGAGGAGCGGCTCGATTCCGACCGCCGTACGCGCTGGCTCGCGGACGCCTTGAAGCTATTATCGGAGCGGGAGTTGCGCATCGTGCGCGAGCGGCGGCTGAGCGAGAGCCTCGTCACGCTGGAATCGCTCGGCGATCGTCTCGGCATCTCCAAGGAGCGCGTCCGCCAAATCGAGAACCGCGCGCTCTGCAAATTGCGCAAAGCCTTGACGCGAGCGCAGGAGGGCGCCGCGGGGTGAGAGCGGAGCCGGCGGAATAAAACAAAGGTCATGAACGAAAAGCGCGGCCCGGGTTGTCCGGGCCGCGCTTTTGTTTTTGTCTAGCGAGCCGCGTTCAGGCCGCCCGATCGACGTCGTCGTCGTCGCCCGAATCGTCGCCCGCGTCAGCGTCGCCATCGGCTTTCTGGCCGCGGCGCGGACCCTTGAGCAGGAAGGATTCGATGAGCTTCAGCGATTCGGAGTCGATCAGCTTGCGTACGGCGGCGACTTCGCGCGCCATGCGGTCGAGCGCCGCTTCATAGAGCTGCCTCTCGGAATAGGACTGCTCGGGCTGGGTGTCGGAACGATAGAGATCGCGCACGACTTCGGCGATGGTGACGAGATCGCCCGAATTGATCTTCGCCTCATACTCCTGGGCGCGCCGCGACCACATGGTGCGCTTGATGCGCGCGCGGCCGGTGAGCGTGGCGAGCGCCTTGTCGACGACCTCGGCCTCGGCGAGCTTGCGCATCCCGACGGCGGCGATCTTGCTGGTCGGCACCTTCAGAATCATCTTGTCCTTGATGAAGCTGACGACGAACAGCTCGAGGCTGAAGCCGGCGACTTCCTGAACTTCGATGGCGACGATCTGCCCGACGCCATGCGCCGGATAGACGATGAACTCGCTGGTCTTGAATCCGAGCTTATTGGCCGGCGCCTTGGCTTTGACGGCCGGCGCCGGCTTGCCGGGGGCGCTCGCGGCGCGGGCCGCAACAATGGCTTTCGGCGGAAGGGCCGAGCTCTGGGCGCTCACAGGAGTGGAAGCCGCTGCTTTGGGCGCCGGCGGAGATTTGGCGTTGACCGCCTTTCCGGGTGTCGTTTTTGCCACTGGATTGGATTCGCTCGAAGCTGGAGTTGAGGGCGTCGCCGTCACATTTCGCGCCTGCGGCGGCGTCGCATGCGCTGCGGCCGCTGCGGACGCGACCGGGACCGCTCGGGCCGGCGCGACGACGGGTTTCTCTTGTGTCTTGGCGATAGCGCCTTCTTGCGCCGTCGTTTTCTTGCGGTTGGTCTCCCCGGTTGCGCCTGTTTGGGCGACGATTGATGTCTGTTTGCGGATCGCCTCGGCGTTCGCCGGCTTGACGGCGGACTTCGAGACGCTGGTTTTCCGGCGGCGCGATGCGGCGGGCTTCGCGGCGGTCCGAGAAAGGGCGGTCTTATTGCGCGCGGGCTTCGTCGAGCCGGCCTTCGCGGTCCTGCTGTCGAGCGCGCTCGTCCGCGCGGCGCTCGTTCGCGCCCTCGCGGCGGCGGACTTTGCGACTCCCTTGCCGGGCTTGGCCGTCGCCTTGCCCGCGCGGATCTCGACGGCGCCGATCTTGGCTGCGCTACTCTTGGAAGCGGTCTTGGCCGCGCTCTTTTGCGTCCTGCTCTTCGCGCCGGACGAGGATTTTCTCGTGGCCTTGGCCGAAGATTCGCCGCGCGCCGCGCTGGAGGCCGTCCGATTTGCAGCCGACCGTGTCGCCCCCGCTCCCCCCGTGGCGCCGCTCTTGCCACTGGATGCCGACGCCCTCCGGCCTTTAGCAGTCTTCTTGTTGGAAGGCATACGCGGGGTACTCCTTTCGTTGTCCCGCTTTGGAGACGGGACCGAAGCCTCGTGACCGAGGGACGACATCGCGCCCCGGCCAGGATCGCGCTATTGAACCGCGCATGGTTTGGCTGGCGAAAGCCCGACGTTACACCACAATAGCCGACGCTCGGAGGCGACTCCGTCTCCCTCCATTCGGCCATGACGTCGATAGCCGCTCGTTCGTTCTGGCGTCTTCAGCCGAGAAAAGCAGCGATTGCGCCACTCGCGCCCGAAAGTTAATTCTTAACGTTCCGTATATCACAAGGAGCCGCAAAAATCAAAGGCAAGGCGCATGCGTTCTCTCCGCATGGTTACGAATGCCCGCCCAGCAGCCTTGAATCTATTAAAATTTCTGGCGGCGGAGGCGCGCCGAAAAGCCGCAGCCGCCGCGTCAGTCGCCCTGGCCGGGGTCCGGCGAGAAAAAGGCCTCGAGCTTGCCGGGCTTTCCGTCCCACTCCTTGGCGTCCGGCGGAGGATCGCGCTTGATCGTCACATTCGGCCAATTCTGCGCATATTCCGCATTGAGCGCGAGCCATTTCTCCAAATCCGGCTCGGTGTCGGGCTTGATCGCTTCGGCCGGGCATTCCGGCTCGCAGACGCCGCAGTCGATACATTCGTCGGGATGAATCACCAGCATGTTGGCGCCTTCGTAGAAGCAGTCGACCGGACAAACTTCCACGCAGTCCATATATTTGCACTTGATGCAGTTTTCGGTGACGACGTAAGTCATAGGCGGTCCTCGACGATCGAAGGGGTAGCTAGCGTTTTTGCGAGCCTCATGCAAGCAGGATGCAACGCGCTCGCATTCTGTCGGGGCTCGAGGGAGACGCGTCATGGGGGAATTGTCGATGTCCGAAGTCGTCGCGGCTCCGCCCGCGGTCCATTGTCTCACGGCGCGCGCGCTACTGCTCGGCGAGCGAATCGATACGAGCGGTCTCGAGCGGGCCGATCTGGTTTCGACGGCGCCTCTCGCCTTTCCCGCCGGGCAGTCGGGCTTCGTCGTGCTGTATCGATTCGGCGTCGCCGTCTTGTTCGGTCTTTCGCCGCTCGAGGAGGACGAAATACTCACGAAAGTCGGCGCGCGGGTCGCCGGCGCGGCGACGCGGCGCGACGACGAGACGCTCGTCCTGGAGGTTTCGCCCGAGAGCGAGGACAAGACGCTCTCCAACGGGCGCGTCGCCATCAAGGATACGTCCGGGGAGCGTCTGCTGGTCATCGCCGACGCGCTCGCCAAGAGCGTGGCCCTGGCGCGTGACGAGCGGCGCGTCAACGCCGTCTTCGACACGATCGAGCCCTTCGCCGCCGAACTCGCCAGCAAGGGGCGCCCGCCGTGGAAACGGCGCGCCATGCTCGAGCTCATCGGCCAGACCTTGCTGGTTCAGCACCGCGTGTCGGGCCGCGTCGCCGTCGAGGACAAGCCGGATGTGTTGTGGGACCGTCCCGACCTCGAGCGTCTCTATGCCCGTCTCGAGGACGAATATGAGCTCGAGGCGCGCGGTCAGACATTGAGAGCGAAAATCGATGTCATCGGCGAAACGGCGCGGGCGCTGACCGAGATCATCGACGCCGACCGCGCGGTGCGGCTCGAGGCGACGATCATCGTGCTCATCCTCGCCGAGATCGTGCTGACCTTGTTCCAGATGTTCATTCAGAGGGCGCATTGAAGAGCGACGTCGTCTCTCGCGCCCATGCGAGAGCGTCCTCGGGCGCGATCCACGGAAACCCCGGCAATTGATGACGCGCGAAAGTGAATTGCCGCTTGGCGTAGTGGCGCGTGTCGAGCTTGGCCCGCGTGATCGCCTCTTCGAGCGGGAGTTCGCCGGCGATGAAGCGCATGAGATGCGGGGCGCCGTGCGCGCGCATGATCGGCAGGGCGGGGTCGAGCCCACGCTCGCGCAAAGCGCGGACTTCATCGAGCGCGCCGAGCGCGATCATCTTGTCGAAGCGCGCGTCGATGCGCGCATAGAGCTCGTCCCGTTGCGGCGCGACGAACAGCGAAAGGCATCCCGTTTCGTCGAGCAGCGGCGCCGCTCGCGCTCCCTGAAAGGCCAGCAGAGACTTGCCGGTCGCCTCGAAAATCTCCAGCGCGCGCAAGATGCGCTGAGGATCGGTCGGCCGCAGCCTGGCGGCGGCGGCCGGATCGCGCCGCGCGAGCCTCTCGTGCAGCAGGCGCGGATCGAGCCCCTGCGCCTCGGCCCGCAGCCTGGCGCGCAGCTGCGCCGGCACGCTCGGAATGTCGGAGAGGCCATAGAGGGCGGCCTTGAAATACATGCCCGTGCCGCCCGTGAGGATCGGCGTCAAATGATCGCGTTCGAGGTCGGCGAGGGTGGCGCGTAAATCCTCGAGCCAGCGGCCGACGGAATAATTCACCGCGCCGTCCACATGGCCGAACAGCTCATGCCGGACGCATTTTTCTTCTTCCCGAGTCGGGCGCGCGGTCAGAATGCGCAGGTCCCTGTAGACCTGCATCGAATCGGCGTTGACGATCGCGCCCCCGAAGCGCCGCGCGAGTTCGAGCGCGAGAGCGGACTTGCCGCTCGCCGTCGGTCCTGCGATGAGAATGGCGCGTGACGTCATGAGTCCTTCGCAACGACAAAAAGAGAGAAATGTCAAAAGCGCCGGTCGAACATGTCGCGACTTTCATCGCCGGCGCCGGACGCGCGCCGTTCGGCGAGGAGGTCGTCGCAAGAGCTCTGCGCAAGGCGGGCCGTCTCGCCGGATCGGGCGAGATCGACTGGCTCGACAGAGGCGTCGCCGCGGATGTTCGTTTGCCGCTCGATCCCGATTCGCTCGAGGCTCTACGTGACGCTCTGCATTCGGCTCTGCGCGAAGAGACGATCGACGTCGTGGTCCAGCCCGAGGCGTTTCGGCGCAAGGCGCTGCTCGTCGCCGACATGGATTCGACGATGATCGGGCAGGAGTGCGTCGACGAGCTGGCCGAATTCGCGGGCTTGCGCGACCATATCGCCAGGATCACCGAGCGCGCGATGCGCGGCGAGATCGAATTCGAGCGGGCTCTGCGCGAGCGGGTCGCGTTGCTCGCGGGGCTTCGCGTCGAAGTGATCGACGCGATTTTGAACGAGCGCATCACGCCGACGCGCGGGGCGCATAGGCTGGTGGCGACGATGCGCGCCCATGGCGCTCACACGGCGCTGGTCTCGGGCGGCTTCACGCTCTTCGCCGAGCCCATAGCGGAGCGGCTCGGCTTTCACGAGGCCCGCGCCAACCGGCTGGCGGTCGAGAACGGCCGGCTGACGGGCGTCGTTCTGCCGCCGATCAATGGGGCGAGGGCCAAGCTCGAGGCTCTCCAACAATTGCGCGCGGCTCTCGGCTTGCCACGACAGGCGACCTTGGCGGTCGGCGACGGCGCCAACGATCTCGATATGCTCGGCGCGGCGGGACTGGGCGTGGCGTTCCACGCCAAGCCGAAGGTCGCCGCCGCCGCACAGGCCCGCATCGATCACGCCGACCTGACCGCGCTGCTGTTCGCCCAAGGCTATCGCCGCGCCGATTTCGCCGAGAGATGAGGCCGAGGGTCTCAGGCGCCGTCATTCCGCCGCCGCGTCGAGGCGTATCGCAGCCGCGCATTCAATGCGCCGACGCCCAGCCACAAGGTCGCGCCCGTTCCGATGAAATGAGCGATGAGCAAATTGAAGTTCACGAGCAGTATGAAAACGTCGAGAGCCCGCACGATCTTGTTGGGATCGGTGATGGCGATGCCGGGAGGCTGCGACACGGTCTTGGCGATGAGCAGCAATATGCTGAGAGAAACTCCGGTAAAAGATATGAATATCCCGGACATGCCGGTCAGCAGGCCCAAATACAGAAACCAAAATGCGGTCTTCCTCGCCTCGCTCAAATAATAGCTCGGTCTCGAGACGATCTTGTTCGCGGCTCTGGTGTAATAGAAGGCCAGAGCGTCGGCGGCGCACAACAGCAAAAAGCTGTAGAAGCTCCAATAAATGGCGTCGCCGAGGCCGGACGACCCCGGGCTGAACGCGCGGCCGGATGTGGAAAATTGGAGAAGCAACGCGGAAACGAGAGCCAGTACGAGTTGAAGCCAGAATTCGATCCAGCCGAAGACCCGCAATTTCGTAGCGAGGCTTTGCGCCGGTTTCGATTCCGGCGAGGATGGCGCCTCCTCCCGCTCGCCGGATGCTCGCGGAACGACATGCGGCGCCGGGGCGGTAGCGCCGGAGCGTGTGAAACGGCTCAGAACGGCGACGCCGATCCGCGCGAAAATCGATCCGGCCAATACGAAGGCCATGAGCCTGTGCGCATCGCGAAAAAACGCGCTCGACATTACCTCGTCGGCGCCTGATGCGCGCAAGGGAGCGCCTAGGATCGGCCCCAGAAGCTCGACCAAGGGCCGATCGACGATATCGAAGACGGGCAGGGCGGCGCCGAAGAATTGCAGCGGCGTCCCCCTGAAGACAGTCCAAAGGACGCCGCTGCCGGCCATCGCGACGAACGAGACATAGGCGACATATTCGGAAATATATCCGATTGTCTTGAGCCATCGAGGGCATCGGGCGGGATAGGTCGGCGGAAATATCGTCCGCAAGACGATCTGGACGACGATCGATATCGCGCCGACGAGGCCGAGCGACACATGCAGGTCTTGCAGAAACATCCGCGTCGGCTGCTCGGCATATTCCGCCGATCGCCCCAGTCCGAGAAGGGCGAGGCTCCAGAGAACCATTAGGAAGAAGTTGTAACGTGCAATGTCCGGGCGCATGGGAAAAATTCCAATGTCGGTCCGCCCGCGTCGACGGCGACGCTGGCGGCGGCGCAAATGTAAATAGGTCGGTTCAGCCCAAGGAGAACGTTCGGGAAGACCCGGCCGCCGGCTTCGAACATCCGAGCCGGCGCAAATGTCTCATCGTTGCAAATTCACGAAACCGAAGTCTGTCGCGGCCCCATTCGGCGCCGGGGCGCAAAATGGGGCCGATCGGGTGTGGGCGCATGATTTTGCGCCCTCTCTTGCATCCGCAGGTCGCGTCTTGGCTCAGTCGAGCGCCAGGGCGACGAAATGCGTGTCGCCCTGGCCGTTGGCGACGATCAACAGAGCGGATTTCTTGCCGCCGTCTTTCAGCGCCTTCACCTTCTTGACCGCGTCGGCCGGATCGGCGACCGGCTCCTGATTGATCTCCAGCAGGATCTCGCCCGGCTGCAGCCGCTTTTCGGCCGCGTCCGAGCGTGGGTCGACGCCGGTGATGATCACCCCGGACTTGACGTTCTCCTTGATCTGATAGCGGTTGCGCAGCTCGTCCGACAGGCTCGCGAGCTCGAGGCCGAGGGCCTTCTGCGCCGAGGTCTTTTCCAGCAATTCGCCTTTCGGGCCGTCGCGGGAGGCGAGCTTCTCGCCGTCTTCGAGACGGCCGAGCTTGATCGTCTTCGTCTGCTCCTTGCCGCCGCGCACGATCACCAGCTCGACTTCCTTGCCGACCGGCGTCGCGGCGACGAGCTTCGGCAGATCGCGCGATTCCTTGATCGGCTTACCGTCGAATTTGACGATGACGTCGCCGGCCTTCAGCCCGGCGGTCTTGGACGGGCCTTTGTCGTCGACGCCGGCGACCAGAGCGCCGCGCGTCGCGCCGAGGCCGAGATTCTCGGCGATGCCGTCGTCGACATTCTGGATGCGCACGCCGAGCCAGCCGCGCCGTGTCTCGCCGAATTTCTGCAATTGCTCGATGACCGGCTGCACCGTGTTGGCCGGCGTCGCGAAGCCGATGCCGACAGAGCCGCCGGATGGCGAGAGGATCGCCGTGTTGATGCCGATGACCTCGCCGTCGAGGTTGAACAGCGGGCCGCCGGAGTTGCCCTTGTTGATCGAGGCGTCGGTCTGGATGTAGTTGTCGTAAGGGCCGCTGTCGATGTTGCGGTTGCGCGCCGAGACGATGCCCGCCGTCACCGAGCCGCCGAGGCCGAAAGGATTGCCGACGGCCAGAACCCAGTCGCCGACGCGCGCCTTGTCGCTGTCGCCGAACTTCACCGCCTTCAGCGGTTTTTCCGGCTTCACGCGCAGCACGGCGACGTCGACCTTCTGATCCTTGCCGAGCACTTCGGCCTTGAGCTTCTGGCCGTCGGTGAAGATCACGGTCACTTCGCTGGCGTCGGCGATCACATGATTGTTGGTGATGACGATGCCGCTCGAATCGATGACGAAACCGGAGCCGAGCGAACTCGACTTGCGCTGGCGGGGGAGCTCGGGGCCGCCCTGGCCCTGCTGCCGGCGCTTGAAGAATTCCTCGAACAGATCGTCGAAGGGCGTGCCGGGTCCGCCGGGCGGCAGGCCGGGAATCGACTCCTGACCCTTGCCGGGGCGCTTCTGATCCACCGTCTGAGTCGCCGAAATATTGACGACCGCATCCGACACGGCGGCCGAGAGATCGGCCAG
>PQAN01000366.1 GCA_003105285.1 Methylocystaceae bacterium | reverse complement strand
GTCTCGGCATATGTCGGGCGCTCATCATCGCGCGTCGGGGCAGCGGCGGCGGTTCGGCGTTTCATCGGCAAGGCCCTTTTGTGCAGCGACCAGTCATCGAACTCGTAGACGTCGATCTTACGCTCGGCTCGGGCGCGGCGCGCGTCCATGTCCTGAAAAAGGTCAGCCTGACCATATCACGCGGCGAGGCGATCGGCCTCGTCGGCCCCTCCGGCTCGGGAAAATCCACCCTGCTGATGACGCTGGCCGGGCTGGAACGGCCCGACGGCGGCAAGGTCCTCATCGACGACCGCGACCTCACAGGGCTCGACGAAAACGCGCTGGCGCGCTTTCGTGGGGAGAAGATCGGCATCGTCTTCCAGTCTTTCCAGCTCATCCCCACCATGACGGCGCTGGAAAATGTCGCGGTTCCGCTGGAGCTCGCCGGCCGCCGCGACGCTTTCGAGCGCGCGGCGCGAGAACTCGAGACCGTCGGCCTCGGCGCGCGCCTGTCGCATTACCCCGCGCAACTGTCGGGCGGCGAGCAACAGCGCGTGGCGCTGGCGCGCGCGCTCGCCCCGGACCCGGTCATTCTCGCCGCCGACGAGCCGACCGGCAATCTCGATTCGGAGACGGGAAGCGCCATCATCGATCTGATCCTGGCGCAAAAGGCGAGGCGCAACGCAACGTTGGTGCTGGTGACGCATGACGCGGGGCTCGCCGCCCGCTGCGACCGCACTTTCCGATTGCGATCGGGGCGAATCGACCATGACGCGCCCGCTCCGCTGGAGGCGCGCGCGCCATGAGCGGCGCTCGCCGTCTCGCCGCGCGGAGACTGCCGCTCGCGCTGCGCTTCGCCTTGCGCGACCTCGCCGGCGATCTGCGGGGTTTCGGCGTCTTCATCGCCTGCATCGTCATCGGCGTCGCGGCGATCTCGGGCGTCGGCGCCGTCTCGCGCTCGTTGGCGCTGGGCCTCGCGAGAGAAGGCCGCGTCATCCTCGGCGGCGACGTCTCCTTCGGGCTCGTGCATCGTCGGCTCACTGGGGAGGAGCGCGCGTTTCTCGCGAGTCATGGCCGCCTGTCGCAGATCGCCCTGATGCGCGCCATGGCGCGTTCCGCGAGCGGTGACGCCGCGCTAGTGGAGATCAAGGCGGTCGACGGCTCATATCCCAGCGCCGGCGCGATCGAACTGGAGCCGGAACAGCCGCTCGCCGGCGCCTTGCGGGCGCGCGACGGCGTGTTCGGCCTCGTCGCCGATTCGACGCTGATCGCCCGGCTCGGCCTGAAGATCGGCGATCCCGTCACGGTCGGCGCGACCACCTTTCAATTGCGCGCCGCGCTCGTCAAGGAGCCAGACAAGCTCGCCGGCGGCGTCGGCTTCGGCGCCCGCGTGCTGATGAGCGAAGAGGCGCTGCAGGCCACGGGGCTCCTGCAGCCAGGCTCGATCGTGCGCTTTCTGGCGCGCGTCTCGCTCGGCGACGATGGCGCGCAAGCGTCCGATGCCGAGGTCGACCGATTCGCGGAACTCGCGGCCTCCCGCTTTCCCGAGGCGGGCTGGGAGGTTCGCAAGCGCAACGCCGTCTCGCCGCAGTTCTCGCGCAATCAGGAGCGCTTCACTCAGCTCCTGACGCTGGTCGCCCTGACGGCGCTGGTCGCGGGAGGCGCCGGCGTCGCCAACGCCGTCGACGGCTTCATCGCGAAAAAGCGCGACGCTTACGCCATACTGAAAGCACTGGGCGCGCCGGCCTCGCGCGTCTTCGCCATGGCCTTGACGGAAGTGCTGCTCGTCGCCGCGTCGGCGATCGTGAGCGGACTCGCGTTCGGCGCGTCTTTTCCCTATCTCGTCGACGGCCTGCTCGCCCGAACGATCGAGCTGCCGTTCTCGGCCTCCATCGATCCGAAAGACCTCGCCATCGGCGCGCTCTACGGTCTGTTGGTCACTTTGATTTTCGCGTTGCCGCCGCTCGGCCGCGCACATGACATTCCGGTGGCGCGACTGCTGCGGGACGACGCCGACGAGGCGCGGGCTCCGTCGCCGCGAAACTATCTTCTCGCCTCTTGCGGCGCCGCGGTCCTTCTCGTCGGTCTGGTGATGGCGACCTCGACCGACAAGCGCCTCGCCGCCACCTATATCGCGACGACAGGCGCGGCCTTCCTGTCGCTGTGGGGGGTCGCGGGCCTTGTTGTCGCGGCGGCGCGCAGGCTGCCGGCCGCGAGAGACGCGCGCCTTCGTCATGCGATCGCCAATATCCGCCGTCCGCACGGCCTGGCGCCGGCGCTCATCGTATCGATCGGCCTGACCCAGACGCTGCTCGTCGCGCTCGCGCTCGTCGAAGGCGCGATCCACGGCGAACTCTCTTATACGCAGAGAGGCAAGACGCCGAGCTTCTTCTTCGTCGACGCGCCGAAATCGCAGGCCGACGAATTCGACGCCTTCCTGAAATCCTTTGCGCCGGACGCGCATGTCGAGCATGTGCCGATGATGCGCGGACGTATCGTCGCCGTGAAAGGCGCCCGCGCCGAAACCGTGCGCGCGACGGAGGATACGGCCTGGGTGCTGGAGGGAGACCGGGGCGTGACCTTCTCCGCGTCGCTGCCGGCAGGCTCGACGCTCATCAAAGGCTCGTGGTGGGACAAGGACGTGAGGGGCCCTCCCCTCGTCTCGTTGGAGGCCAAGGTCGCAGAAGGTCTCGGCCTCACGCTCGGCGACGACATCTCCGTCAATGTGCTCGGACGCGAGATCACGGCGCGCATCGCCAATCTGCGCCGCGTCGAATGGCGCAGCTACGGCATAAATTTCGTCATGGTGTTCTCGCCCGACACCTTTGCGGACGCGCCCTATTCCGAAATGTTCACCGTCGCTTTCGAGAACCGCGACGACGCGCGTCGAGACGCGGCGCTGATGCGCGAGGCGGCGAAACGCTTTCCGACCATCGCCGCCGTGCGCGTGAAGGATGCACTGGAGGCGATCGAAAAAATCGCCGATCAATTGACCTTCGCCGCGCGCGCCGCGGCCGCGATCGCCGTCCTCACCGCCACGCTGGCGCTCGCCAGCGCCGTCGCCGCGAGCCAGCGCGCGCGGCTGCATGACGCGGTCGTTCTCAAGACGCTCGGCGCGACGCGGTCCTGGCTGACCGGCGCCTTCATCATGGAATTCGCGATTCTCGGGGCGGTCGCCGGCGTTTTTTCCGTCGCCGCCGGAACGGCGGCTGCGGCTTTCATCATCGAGACGCTGATGAAGATGGACTTCGCCTTTCTGCCCGCCCCGGTCGCCGTCACCGCGCTCGGCGCGCTTTTCTTCACCATCGCGCTCGGCCTCGCGGGCACGTGGCGCGTCCTGGGACAGAGGCCCGCGCCCGCGTTGCGACGGCTGTAGCGGCGCGGCGTAGGCTTCTCGAGAGCGAGCCTTCCCAGCCTCGCTCCGCCAGCGCATTTCGCAGCGACGGCCGCGTTTTCGGCCACTGAAATGGCGCTTTTTATGGGCGAAACCCTTGCCCAGAGCGTCCTCGCGGCTTAAAAGGCCCCCTTCGCCGGCGTTCAGGGGGCTGAACGCGATATAATGGCGCTCGCCCTCAAAACTGCGTTGTCTCCTATGCCCCAGTTTCTGCCCGAACGGAAAAAGCTGCCCGTGCCCGACAAGAGCGACTTCTCGCTGACGCAGATCTTCGCCTCGCTCGGCGGAGGGCTGGCCGCCGCTGCGGTGTTCGCGGTCATCACCAAGGGCACGCTCGCGGGGCTGTTGCTCGCGCATCTCGCGCCGCTGCCGATCATGATCGTCGCGCTCGGATTCGGACTGCGCCACGGCGCGACCTCGGCCATCATCGCAACCGGACTCCTGTCCATCTGGCCGCATCCTGTGTTCGGCCTCGTCTACGGATTCCTCGTCGCGCTTCCGGCCGCGCTGGGCGCTTTCGTCGTCAGCGGAGCGCCGGTCCGCGAGCGCGACAAGCTCACGACTCGTCTCCCCGCCTGGGCCGTTCTCTCGATGGGGGTCGCGCTCGTCGTCGCGACCAGCGTCGCGGTGACGTCGGCGGTTCTGCATTTCGGCAGCCTCGACGAGGCGTTGAACCCGCTTCGCGCCAAGGCCTACCTCATCATAGAGGATATGATCCGCGCCCAGGACCTCGGCGATCGGCTCGACGCCAAGCATCTGTCGGGCGTCGCGGCTTACGCCTTTCCGGCGACGCTCACGGCTTATGTGCTGCTCGCCCATTCGCTCAACCTGTGGGCCGCCGGCCAAATCGCGAAAGCGTCCAGCCTGTTGAGCCGTCCCTGGCCGGACATCGCCGTCGAATTCGTACTGCCGCGCGCCGTCTCGGCGGTTTTCGCCATCGCCGTCGCCGTCGCCACGCTCGGCGAAATCGGTGGCGAAATCGGGCTCATCGTCGCCGAGACGCTGGGGCTGGCGCTGGCGCTGCAGGGGCTCGCCGTCGCCCATGCCCTGCTGCGCGGCGCGAGAGCGGGCGCCGTCTCGCTCACCATCATCTATTTCGTCGTCGGCTTGCTCGGCTGGCCGATCGTCTTCTTTACCGCCCTCGGCGTCGCCGATGCGGCCTTCTCGTTTCGCGCCCGCAAAGCAGCGGCGCAGGAACGACGCGGCTGACATCCGAAGCGCCGAGCCGGACGAACACCAAAAGAGAGACACGAGGAGAAATCACAATGGTCGAAGTCATTCTGCTGGAGCGCGTGGCCAAGCTCGGCCAGATCGGCGACACCGTGCGCGTGCGCGACGGATACGCCCGCAACTTCCTGCTCGCGCGCGGCAAAGCCCTGCGCGCCACCGAGGCCAACAAGAAGCATTTCGAGACGCAGCGCGCGCAGATCGAGGCGCGCAATCTCACGCTGCGCGGCGAGGCCGCGGCGGTCGCCGAGAAGCTCGAGGGCCAGACCTTCACGATCATCCGCCAGGCCGGCGAGAGCGGCCATCTCTATGGCTCGGTGGCGACCCGAGACATCGCCGAGGCGGCGACCGCCGCGGGCTTCACCTTGAGCCGCGATCAGATCGTTCTGCTGCATCCGATCAAAGCGCTCGGCCTGCATAATGTGCCGGTGCATCTGCATCCGGAGATCGAGGTGAAGATCGTCGTCAATGTCGCCCGCTCCGCCGAGGAGGCCGAACGGCAGGCACGCGGCGAAGCCGCCGCTCTTCGTGAAGAGACAACGCTCGACGACCTCGGCCTCGAGGTCGGCGCCGCGCTCGCGGAAGCCGGCGACGTCGAACTCTGATCGCAAGACGCGTTTCACTGTTTATGGACGGGACGGCCGGAGACGCGAGCGCGTTTCCGGCCGTTGGCTTTTGGCCTTCGCCTCTCGCTGGTTGCGAGGGTCGGCGCCATAGGCTAGTTCATGCGCCACCCGGACCGCGAGCTTTCAGGCTCGCATAGCCGCGGCGAGCCTGAAGGCTCGCGGTCCGGCAGCCCCAACGAAAGAGATTCCGATGCCGCCGTTTCGCTCCCGCACCACCACTCACGGCCGCAATATGGCGGGCGCGCGCGGCCTGTGGCGCGCCACCGGCATGAAGGACGAGGATTTCGGCAAGCCGATCGTCGCCGTCGCCAATTCCTTCACGCAATTCGTGCCCGGCCATGTCCATTTGAAGGACCTCGGCCAGCTCGTCGCGCGCGAGGTCGAGAAGGCGGGCGGAGTCGCCAAGGAGTTCGACACGATCGCCGTCGACGACGGCATCGCGATGGGCCATGACGGGATGCTCTATTCCCTGCCCTCGCGCGAGATCATCGCCGACAGCGTCGAATATATGGTCAACGCCCATTGCGCCGACGCGCTGGTCTGCATCTCCAATTGCGACAAGATCACCCCCGGCATGTTGATGGCCGCGCTGCGGCTGAACATTCCGACCGTGTTCGTCTCCGGCGGGCCGATGGAGGCCGGCAAGGTCACGCTTCATGGCGAAAAGCATGCGCTCGATCTCGTCGACGCGATGGTCGCCGCCGGCGACGACAAGGTGACCGACGCCGACGTCGCCGTCATCGAACGCTCCGCCTGCCCGACCTGCGGCTCCTGCTCCGGCATGTTCACGGCCAATTCGATGAACTGCCTCGCCGAAGCGCTGGGCCTGGCGCTGCCCGGCAATGGCACGGCGCTGGCGACGCATGCCGACCGCAAGCGGCTGTTCGTCGAGGCGGGACATTTGATCGTCGATCTGGCGCGCCGTTGGTACGAGCAGGAGGACGCGAGCGTGCTGCCGCGCTCGATCGCGCGTTTCGAAGCTTTCGAGAATGCGATGACTCTCGATATCGCCATGGGCGGCTCGACGAATACGGTGCTGCATATTCTCGCCGCCGCTTACGAGGCCGAAGTCCCCTTCACGATGGCCGACATCGATCGCCTGTCGCGGCGCGTTCCGGTGTTGTGCAAGGTCGCGCCCTCCGTGCCGGACGTACATCTCGAGGACGTGCATCGCGCCGGCGGCATTTTCGCCATTCTCGGCGAATTGGCGCGCGCCGGCCTGCTGCATGAAGATTTGCCGACAGTGCATAGCGCCACGCTCGGCGAGGCGCTGCGGCGCTGGGACGTGCGCCAGAGCAACAGCGAGAGCGTCGCGACCTTCTTCCGCGCCGCGCCCGGCGGCGTGCCGACGCAGCAAGCCTTCAGCCAGGAGCGCCGGTTCGACGCGCTCGACGTCGACCGCGAAAAGGGCGCGATCCGCGACGCGGCGCACGCCTTCTCCAAGGATGGCGGGCTTGCCGTCCTCACCGGCAATCTGGCGGAGGACGGCTGCATCGTGAAGACGGCGGGCGTCGACGAGTCGATCCTGAAATTCTCCGGCCCCGCGCGCGTGTTCGAGAGCCAGGACGCGGCGGTCGAAGCGATTCTCGCGGGCAGAATCGTCGCTGGCGACGTCGTGGTCATTCGTTACGAAGGTCCGCGCGGCGGTCCCGGGATGCAGGAGATGCTCTACCCGACGAGCTATCTGAAATCGAAAGGCCTCGGCAAGGCCTGCGCGCTCATCACCGACGGACGCTTCTCCGGCGGCACATCGGGCCTCTCCATCGGCCATGTCTCGCCGGAGGCGGCGGAAGGCGGAACGATCGGGTTGGTGCAGGAGGGCGATCGCATCGAGATCGACATTCCCGGGCGCTCGATCCGCCTCGCCGTCGCGGATGACGAATTGACGAAACGCCGCGCGGCGCAGGACGCGCGCGGCAAGGACGCCTGGAAACCGGCGACGCGCGCCCGCAAGGTCTCGAAGGCGCTACGCGCCTACGCGGCGATGACGACGAGCGCCGCGCGCGGTGCGGTGCGGGAATTGCCGTAAACAAAGAAGGCCGCCGCACCCACGGCGGCCCTTGCGGCCTCAAGCGTAGATCGCGCTCAGGACGATGTGGAATTTCGCGGCCGAGCCGCCGATATTCTTCACCTCGTAATGAATTTCCGTCTCCTCCGTCGTGTTCGAAATCTGCGAGTTCGGCGGAGCGTGCTCGATCACCTGATAGCGCCGCCACAGGCGGGTGATCTCGATCTGCGTGTCCTGCGAAAATCCCGTCAGCGTGCTGCCGGTCGCGAAGGGAACGGCGTTGGCCGACCAGACGGCGTTGCTCGGCGAGGCGTTGTTCCACCACAAATGCTTGGTCTCGCCCGGCGCGAGCGTAACTTCCTGCTTCGTGTCGACGAAAAGCACTTTCGACATAACTTTCTCCATCAAAGCCGCCGCGAGACATTCGCGTGATCGGATAGTGAGGAGACTAGGCGGCCCACCGACCCGCCGCTGTGCGACCGAGCACATCGCCGACCTCGTCGGCCGTATCGCCGACGCGACCGTGACGTCTATTCATTCGGTTTCCGCCGAGTTGGATTCGCCGCTTCGCGGCGACGCCGCACCAGAAGCCGAGCTGCGCCGTTCATCCCGCGCCGTAGATGTCCGCGAAGGAGAAGACGAGCCCCGGCGGATCGAGCCTCACCTCGCCCTCGCGGATGACATGCGTCAGAATATCCGCCCCCTCCCCTCGCGCGTGATGAATGACGAGCGGCCTGTCCGGATAGACGATGAGATAATGCCGGATGCTCGCGAGGCGGAAATAGCCATCGAGCTTGCCGAGCGCGTCGTTGCGGCCCGTCGAGGGCGACAGGACCTCGACGACGATGATCGGATTTTCGACGAGCAGCGTCGACGGATCGAGCTCGGGTCCACAATAGACCTGCGCGTCCGGCTCGAAGACGGTCCGGTCGTCCACCCGCACGGCCATGCCGTCCGGAAGGACGTGGCAGGGCGCGCCGCGCTTTCGCACGGCCTCGCGCAGGGCGACATAGATGGCGCCTTTCACCTTGGCGTGGGCGAGGCGCTCTGACGCCTGGGCGAAAATTTCCCCGTCGACGAGTTCGTACCGCTCGGGCCGCCCCTCGGCCCAGGCGATGAATTCTTCGGCGGTCAGCCGTGTCTGCGGAACGACGCCCATGAAATCATCCTACCGAAAATGGAGCGCGCGCGCCATGCGCGCCTAGCCTTTCAAATCGGCGAAGGGAACCATCACATGCTCGGCGTAGGCGGGGCGCTCGCGCAGCCGCGCGTACCACGCCTCGACGTTGGGAATGGACGGCCGCTCGATGTCGAGATCGAAATAGCGATAGAGCGTCGTTCCGGCCGGAATGTCGGCGAGCGTGAGTTCGTCGCCGGCGAGAAATTTCTTGTCGGCGAGCCAGCGGTCGAGCAGCTTGTAATGTTCGGCGGTGCGCGCGACGCTGGCGTGGATCGCCGGCCAGTTCCGCTGCGGCTCGGGCGTGCGATAATAGCCCCAGAACACGCCATTCAGGAACTCGGGCTGGAGCGTCGTCTGCGCCCAGTCCATCCAGCGGTCGGCATGAGACCTCGCGGCCGGATCGCTCGGCCAGAAGCGCTCGCCGCCGTAGCGCGCGGCGAGATAGCGCAAGATCGCGTGTGATTCCCAAACGATCGTCCCGTCGTCGTCGATGACGGGAATGCGGCCGTGCGGATTGCGCGCTAGGAAGGCCGGGTCGTCGAGGCCGCCGAACGGCCCGCCGAGCGGAATATGCTCATGCCCGAGGCCCAATTCGCCGACGAGCCACATGGCTTTTTGGACATTGAAAGAATTGCGTCGTCCCCAGATGGTCAACATGATCCGCCTCAAAAAAATCTATTCCAGCGCGCCGTTCTCACCGAGCGTCGCCTCCTCCTCCGCTCCCGTCTCGCCGATGTGCTCGACCGAGACGACCCGCTCGCCTTCGGCGGTGTCGAAGACGATGACGCCCTGCGTGCCGCGGCCGGCGATGCGGATGCCTTCGACGGGGCAGCGGATGAGTTGACCGCCGTCTGTCACCAGCATGATCTCGTCGCCCCTGCCGACAGGGAACGAAGCCACGAGCTTGCCGTTGCGCTGATTCACGGCCATGGCGACGATGCCTTTGCCGCCGCGCCCGGTGATCCGATATTCGAAGGACGAGCTGCGCTTGCCATAGCCGTTCTCCGAGACGGTCAGGATGATCTGCTCGGCCTCCGCCATCTGGCCGAAGCGCGCCTCGGTGAGTTCGATCGCGCTCGATGTCTCCTCGCTCTCGACGGCGGCCTCATCTCCTGCAGGCTCCTGGCCCGACGGCTCCTGCCCCGCGCCGCGCCGCTGCGCGGCGGCGCGCCTCAGATAGGCCGCGCGCTCTTCGCCGCTCGCCTCGAAATGGCGCAGGATGGAGAGCGAAATCACCCGATCGTCGGGCCCGAGCGCAATGCCGCGCACGCCCATGGACGTGCGTCCCTGGAACACGCGCACATCGGTGACGGGGAAGCGGATGCACTGTCCTTCGCGCGTCGTCAGCAGCACGTCGTCGTCATCGGCCGAGGTCTGCACGTCGACGATCGCCTCGCCTTCGTCGAGCTTCATCGCGATGATGCCGGAGCGGCGCACGTCGGAGAAATCCGACAGCTTGTTGCGCCTCACCGTGCCGCCGGTCGTCGCGAAGATCACATCGAGCTTTTCCCAGCTCGCTTCGTCCTCGGGCAGCGGCATGATCGTGGTGATGCGCTCGTCCTGCTCGAGCGGCAGAAGATTGACGAGCGCCTTGCCGCGCGCCTGCGGCGCCGCGAGCGGCAGGCGCCAGACCTTTTCCTTGTAGGCGCGGCCGAGCGAGGAAAAGAACAGCACGGGCGTATGCGTGCTGGCGACGAACAGGCGGTGGACGAAATCCTCCTCCTTCGTCTGCATCCCCGAGCGGCCCTTGCCGCCGCGCCGCTGCGCGCGATAGGTCGAGAGCGGCACGCGCTTGATGTAGCCGGCGTGCGACACGGTGACGACCATGTCTTCCCTGGCGATGAGATCTTCGTCCTCGACGTCGCCGTCGCCGTCGACGATCTGCGTACGCCGCGGCGTCGCATATTGCGCTTTGACTTCGGCGAACTCGTCCTTGACGATGCCGAACAGCCGCTCGCGCGAGCGCAAAATTTCCAGATAATCGGCGATCTCGGCGGCGAGCTTGTTCAGCGCCTCGGAGATTTCCTCGCGGCCGAGTGCGGTCAAGCGCTGCAGGCGCAGATCGAGAATGGCGCGCGCCTGCGCCTCCGAGAGCCGGATCGTGCCGTCGTCGGCGAGCACATGACGCGGATCGGCGATAAGCGCGACGAGCGGGGCCATATCCTTCGCGGGCCAGGCGCGCGCCATCAGCGCTTCGCGCGCGGCGGCCGCGTCGGGTGACGAACGGATGAGATGAATGACCTCGTCGATATTGGCGACGGCAATGGCGAGGCCGACCTGCAGATGCGCCGTGTCGCGCGCCTTGGCCAGACGATGCTTGGTGCGCCGTGTGACGACGGTTTCGCGGAAGTCGATGAAGGCGAGCAGCACGTCCTTCAGCGTCAACAACTCCGGACGACCGCCATTGAGCGCGATCATGTTGACGGCGAAACTCGTCTGCAGCGACGTATGCCGCCACAATTGATTGAGCACGACGTCGGCGACGGCRTCACGCTTCAACTCCACGACGATGCGCATCCCCTCGCGATCGGACTCGTCGCGCAGGTCGGCGATRCCTTCGATCTTCTTCTCGCGCACCAGCTCGGCGATGCGCTCGATGAGCGCGGCCTTGTTCACCTGATAGGGAATCTCGGTGAAGATGATCGCTTCGCGTTCTTTACGCAAAGTCTCGATCTCGGCCTTGGCGCGCATGATGATCGAGCCGCGCCCGGTCGAATAGGCGTTGCGGATGCCGCCGCGTCCGAGGATCGTCGCGGCCGTCGGGAAATCCGGGCCCGGCACGATCTCCATCAGCTCCGCGACGCTCATCTCGGGGCGGTCGATGAGAGCGATCGCCGCATCGATGACCTCGCCGAGATTATGCGGCGGAATATTCGTCGCCATGCCGACGGCGATGCCGCCTGCGCCGTTCACCAGCAGATTGGGAAAGCGCGCCGGAAGGACGGTCGGCTCCTGCTCCTTGTCGTCGTAGTTCGGCTTGAAATCGACGGTGCCCTCGTCGATGTCCTCGAGCAGCGCGAGCGCGGGCTTCGCGAGTCGCGACTCGGTGTAGCGCATCGCCGCCGGCGGATCATTGTCGACCGAACCGAAATTGCCCTGCCCGTCGATGAGCGTGAGGCGCATCGAGAAGGGCTGCGCCATACGCACCAGCGCGTCATAGATCGCCGCGTCGCCGTGCGGGTGATATTTACCCATCACGTCGCCGACGATGCGCGCCGACTTCACATAGGGCTTGTCCGGCGTGTGCCCGTTCTCGTGCATCGAAAACAGGATGCGCCGATGCACCGGCTTCAACCCGTCGCGCACGTCGGGCAGCGCGCGGCTCACGATCACGCTCATCGCGTAATCGAGATAGCTGCGCTTCATCTCGTCGGCGATGGAAACCGGGCGAATGTCGGAGCCGGGCGCCGCCGGTCCCGTGTTATCTGTGTCGTTCTCGGCCAATAGCTCGCCAATCCGATAATCGTCCGGCGCCTCGCGCGACCGAAGGACGATTCGGCCGCGGCGCATTCGCGCCGGATCTGTCAAATGAGCGCGTTCCCGTCGCTGAAGAGACCTTCAGACTTCGGAAAGGACACGCTCGCGGTGTCGGCGGAAACGGGCGGCAGGCTCGCTCACGCTCGGCGAGCCCAGCCGTCGTTCATACCGAAGGTTCTCCGACGCGCTTTCGTCGACCGGCGACGGACTCGGTCGCCGAACGGCTCCTCTTCCCGGCAGAGGAAAAAAGCCTTCGCGCGATCCGCATGTCGGGCCTACGCCTCGAGCCGAGACGCTTCGACGCGCTCGAAACCATGTTCATTCTATAGGCGATTCTTCTCGCCGACGCCAGTTCGAGACGCACCTCGCTGCAGCAATTTATCAATTAAAAACATATATTTATCAAAATATCCGATCTCCCGCCGGAGAAAATGCTCGATTCTTTCTAGCGGCGGCGGCGGCGAACCGCTTTCTCGGCCTTCGCCGCCTGCGCCCGGCGCGCCGATTCGAGGGCCAGAGACGCCCAGCGCCGGAGCTCGTCCTCGTCGTCGTAAGCGGATTCGACGAGCCGCCAAAAGGACATGACGATCGTTTTCTCGGCCTTTTGATAGACGAAGGGAGACGATCCCGCCGCCTCGAACTGCGGCTGCGTCGCCGCGTCGACTTTCAGATAGACGACGCCGCCGGATTCGAGCGCGAAGAACAGATCGTCCGCATAGATTCCATGGCCGCCGAACATGCGTCGAACGACCACCCGCATGACCGGCGCAAAGATTTCTTCTATATGTTCGCTGTCCATCTCCGGCCGCTATCCTTGCGCCGCGCGGAGCTTTCTGCGGGCGTTCATGACGATCGCCTGCGCGCCGGCGGCGCCGGGCTCCAACAGCTCGACTCCGTCGTGATCCGGCTGGTCCCACATGCCGCGTTCGGCGACGGCGCGTGCGACCGAAGCGCCCTTCTCCGCGGCGCCCTTGGCGCGCAACATCGTTGCGATTTCGGGCCAGTTCACGCCCTCCGAGCGTTGCGCTTGCGCGCTCGCCCCGGCGCCGGAGGTCACGATCTTCTCCGCCCGATCGGCAGGCGATCGCTTGCGAAGCAGTCGCCACACGACGACAGCGCGTCGAACGCCGGCCTCGAGGAATGGAACGATTTCGGATCGCGCCGATCCCACCAAGAGGAGGAGCTTTTCGAGTTTCGCCGAACGTGAAGCCGCCTGCCTCGCCGCCGGCTCATCCTTCTTGCGCCGCAGCCGCGCGACGCAAAGCCAGGCCGACGCCAGGACGGCGACGACCGATTGCCAGGTCTCCAAGAACGCGCCGTCTCCCTCGCTCTCGCTCGCGAGGCTGTCCGACTCTGGCATGGGCTGCGCCGGCTCGAGGAGAGGCCCCGCCTCCGACTGCGCAGTCTCAGCGGGCGGCTCCAACGCCGCTCCTGGCGCGACGTCCGACGAAGCCTCCTCCGTCGGCGGCTGGGCGCCGCGCAGATCCGGAGACGCGTCGCCGCCTCGAAGCGTCTCTCCCTGCGCGTGAGCCGGTCCGCTCGTCTGGACGACTGGCTCCTGCGCCGCGGTCTCGGTTTGCGCGGGCGCGTCGACGGGCGCTTGCGGCGCCGGTGGTACGGCGGCGATTGTCTCAGTTATCGTCGATGACGCCTCCGGGACAACTGGAGCCCGGGTCTGGGCCGGCGTCTTTCGTCGCATTGGGACGAGCGGCGGCATCTGGACGACGATCTCTTCGAAACCCTCTCGCGTCGGCGGCGCGATCTCCCCGACGATCGTCTCGCGCCCGGCGCTGCGCGCCTCGTCAGCCATCGCGCCATAGGCGGTGATGACGACGCCGAGGGCGCAAATGGCGTACGCTTCTGCGAGGCGCCGCGCCCGCGGCGCGAACGAAAACGTCATCTCGGGGCCTCATAAAAAATGATTGCTGTTTCGCAGATTGCGAGACGGAAACTGAAGAAACGCTATATGCGCGCAGTGACGCGCGCTGCGACGGCGCGACATGGTTAGCGGCGTATTAATTCTCTATTCGCGAATCGGCGCGTCGGCAGGGACGGCGACCCGCTTTCCGGACTGAAGATCGGCAGACCACGGAGGAGCGCATCATGCGGCATTCGAGCAGACTCGCCTGGGCCGCCGCCATCGCGATCGGCGGCTCTTTGGACGCTTCTTCAGCCACGAGCGCCCTGACGGTCGCGTCGCCGCCGCAAAAACATCTGCAGCCGTTCGTGAGAGAGGCCTCTTGGCTGTGCGGATCGGGGTGGCAGATCAATTCGAGGGGACGATGCCAGTCGAACTGGCGACGCCTCCTGCAACGGCGCGCCGAAGGACGAAGCATGTCGCTATCGCGCGGACGCAAGGCCTGCGCGTCAGCCTATCGGGATTGTTCCCGCAGCGAGCCGGAAGGACTGACGATCCAAGCGCGCCCGTGAGAGCGGCGGGCCTTACGACGCCCGCACGCGCGCTCTTTTGCGAATTACGCGACGCCGGGCGTGCGCGAAGACGCGTCGTCTCCGCCCAGTCGCGCAGGATCGGCCGGCGTGAGCGCGACACTCTCGCCGCAGCCGCAAGCCGACGTCTGATTGGGATTTTCGAATACGAATGTGGACGAGAATTGCGTCGTCTGCACATCCATTCTCGTACCGAGCAGGAACAGAACGGCCTTCGCGTCGACGATGACGCGCGCGCCTTTTTCTTCGACGATCTCGTCGCCGGGGCCAGCTTCGGCCAGCTCCATCTTATAGGACATGCCGGCGCAGCCGCCCTTCTCAATCGAGATGCGCAGGCCGACGCGCGGATTTTCGGCGCCGGCGAGCACGCCCCGCACGCGTTCGGCGGCGGCGTCGCTCAGGCTCATGACGTTCAATTCGGGGCGAAAGCCCATGGTTCATTCTCCGGCAGTTGCCCGCAAGATAGTCGCGGGCGCGCTTCGCGTCGAGAGACCGACGCAATTCTCATCAATAATTCGCCCAGACGCCGGGCGTCGCGAGTTCGACGAGATTGCCGTCGAGATCGCGAAAATACAGGCTCTTGCCGCCGCGCGGCCAGTTCATGCGGCCTTCGACGGCGACGCCCTTGGCCGCGAGCCGCTCCTCCCAGGCGCCCAAGTCTTCGGCTCGAACCGCCAAGGCGAAGTGCAGACGGCCGGCGCCTTCATGCGGAGGAATTTCTCCGCCGGGCAATTTCAGCGCGTCGCTCGTCGCGCCTCGCGCGAACAGCAGCAGCACGCTGCCTGGGCCGCAATCATAGGCGTAGAGCCGCTGATCGCGGGACAGTGTCGAAAGCCCGAGAACCTCCTCGTAGAATTGCGCCGCGCGCGGCAGATCATCCACATAGAGGGCGGTTTCGAGGCCTCCCTCGATCTTCGGCGACGGCGTAGCCATTCGGCGCCTCCCATGAACACGAGCCTCCACGCTCACCTGTTCTGGGAGGGATCTATCGGCAAGAGGCGACGAAGCGCCTCAGAACATATCGAGCGTAATGCGCGCTTCGTCCGACATGCGGCTCTGATCCCATGGCGGATCGAAGACGAGCTTGACGGTGACCGCCAGCACGCCCGGCACGAGGCTGACCGCATTTTGCACCGCCTCCACCAATTGGCCGGCGACCGGACAACCGGGGGCGGTGAGCGTCATGTCGATGGAGACGATGTCGTTGTCGTTGATGTCGATGCTGTAGATGAGGCCGAGCTCGAAAATATCGGCCGGGATTTCAGGGTCTTGAACCGTCTTCAGCGCGGAGATGATATCGGCCGTCAACCGCTCCAGCTCTTCGGGAGCGCGCTCCCGCCGCGCGGAAACTTCGACCTGTGTCCCGATTTCAGGCGCCTCCGCCTCGTCAACCGTCTTCGTCACGCTCGTATCTCCTCACGAAAACAGCGCTTGCGCTTTGAGCAGGGCCTCGGCCAGCCGATCGACCTCGCCGCGCGTGTTATACAAAGCAAAAGAAGCCCGGCAGGTCGAGGTGACGTTGAAACGTTGCAGCAGCGGCATTGCGCAATGCGTGCCGGCGCGCACGGCGACGCCCGACCGGTCGATGATCGTCGCAATGTCGTGCGCATGGGCCTCCGGCATATCGAAAGCGACGATCGGCCCTTTGTCGGCGGCTCGGCCGAAAATGCGCAGGCCCGGAACATCCGCCAGCCGTTCATGCGCATAGGCGGTCAGATCGGCCTCATGGGCGCGGATCGCCGCGCGGCCGATCGACTGCATATAGTCGAGCGCCGCGCCGAGTCCGGCCGCCTGCACGATCGGCGGCGTGCCGGCTTCGAAACGATGCGGCGGCGTGTTGTAGGTCACGGTGTCGCGCGTCACCGTCTCGATCATCTCGCCGCCGCCGGCGAAGGGCGGCAGGCTCTCGAGCCATTTCAGCTTGCCGTAGAGCGCGCCGATGCCCGTCGGACCGTAGAGCTTGTGGCCGGTGACGATATAGAAATCGACGTCCAGCGCGCGCACGTCGACATCGAGATGCACGGCGCCTTGCGAGCCGTCGACGAGCACCGGCACGCCATGGGCATGAGCGATGCGTGTGACGTCCGCGATAGGCGTCGGCGCCGCGAGCACATTCGACATATGCGTCAGCGCGACGATCTTCGTGCGCGGCGTGATGAGGCGCTCGAAATCCTCGAGCGAGAAATTGCCGTCATCGTCGGTCTCGATCCACTTCAGCACCGCGCCCTTGCGTTCGCGCAGGAAGTGCCAGGGCACGATGTTGGAATGATGCTCCATGATGGAGAGAATGATCTCGTCGCCTTCCGAAATATGGGCGAGGCCATAGGAAGACGCGACGAGATTGATCGCTTCCGTCGCGCCGCGCGTAAAGATGATCTCCTCGCGCGCGCCGGCGTTCAGAAAGCGCCGCAGCGTCTCGCGGGCCCCTTCGTAGGCGTCGGTCGCGGCATTCGCCAGATAGTGGAGGCCGCGATGCACATTGGCGTATTCGTGCTCGTACACTTGCGTGAGACGCTCGATGACCTGACGCGGCTTCTGCGCCGAGGCGGCGTTGTCGAGATAGACGAGCTCCTTCCCGTAGGGCCGTTCGGCGAGGATCGGAAAATCGCGGCGGACCGCCTCGACGTCATAATGCGTCTTCGTCCTGTCGAGCACGAGTTGCTGATTCATCGGCCTTGCTCCCGTCGCCCGAGCCATTCGCGAATGCGCGTCTGAAACGCTTCGCGCGTGGCCTCGTCGCTGATCGACTCGACGACCTCGTTGGCGAAGCCTTCGATGAGCAGCGCTTCCGCCTCGCGCTTGGGCAGCCCGCGCGCCTCGAGATAGAAGAGTTGATCGGCGTCGAGACGTCCGCAAGTGGCGCCATGGCCGCAGACGACGTCGTCGGCGAAAATCTCGAGCTCCGGCTTGTTGTTCATCGTCGCGCCGTCGCTGAGCAGCAGCGCCTTGGAATGCATCGCGCCGTCGGTCTTCTGCGCGCCCGGCCGGACGACGACCTTGCCTTGAAACACCCCGGTCGCCTGCCCGTCGAGCACGGTGCGAAAGCGCTCGCGGCTCTTGCAGTGCGGCGCGGCGTGCTCGACGACGAGCGTCGTGTCGGCGTGATCGCGCGAGCCCAGGAGCGAGAGGCCGTCCAGCCCCACGCTCGCATATTCGCCCTCGAGCCGCGCGAATATCTGGCGTCTGACGAGCCCACCGCCTTCGACCACGCCGAGCGAATTGAACACGCTCTTCGCGCCGAGGGTGACGAGCAGGCTGAACAGCCGGATCGCATCGACGCTCTGCGAAGCCACATCGGCGATATGCTCGATCTCGGCGCCGGCGCCGATCGCGAAAGCCAACAGATGATTTTCCTGCGAGCCGGAGGGCGCCAGCGCGCGCGAGGTCTCTATGACGCGCGCTTTCGAACCGTCGCCCGCGACGACGAGCGAGCGCGTGTAGACGGATCGCGCCGCGCCGCCGGACGACAGCAGTTCGAGCTCGAGATCCCGAGCCAGTTGCACGCCCGGCCCGATACGCAGGATGACGCCGTCCTGCATCAACGCGCCATTGAGCGCGATGACGGCGTCGGCGCTCGAGATCTCCGCTGGCGCGAGCGCGGCCAGAAGAGCGGCGTCGTCGCGCGACAGCGCGTCGCGAAGCGAGAGAATCTCGACGCCCGCCGGCAGCGCCGCAATATTCGAAAGCTCGAGGCGGAATTCGCCGTCCGCGAGGACGAGGCGAATGCGATCGCTCGCCGCTTCGACGGACGGAGCGATCGTCGATGGCGCGCCGAGCGGCGCGACGACGCGCAGGGCGGCGCGCAAGTCGGTATAATGCCAGGCCTCGACGCGCCGCGTCGGCAGCCCCTTGCGCGCAAAAGATTCCCAGGCGGCCTTACGTAGGGAGGCCGCGCCCTTGTCCTTCATCGACTCGAAGGCGCCGGCGAGCGCCGTGTCGGCTTCGGTTCTCTTGTCGATCGCCTGCACGCTCATGGCCAGACCTCACGCCGCTTCGCCGATATAATCGCGATAACCGCTCTTCTCGAGCTCGAGAGCGAGCTCCGGCCCGCCCGTCTTCACGATCTTGCCTTTGGCCATCACATGGACGGTGTCGGGCTTGATGTAGTCGAGCAGGCGCTGATAGTGCGTGATGACGAGGAAGCCGCGCTCGGGCGAACGCAGCGCGTTGACGCCCTCGGAGACGATGCGCAGCGCGTCGATGTCGAGGCCGGAGTCGGTCTCGTCGAGGATCGCGAATTTGGGTTCGAGCAGGCTCATCTGCAGAATGTCCATCCGCTTCTTCTCGCCACCCGAGAAGCCGACGTTCAGCGCGCGCTTCAGCATGTCCATGTTGATGCCGAGCTTCGTCGACGCCTCGCGCACGGTCTTCATGAATTCCGGCGTCTGCAGCTCCTCCTCGCCACGCGAGCGGCGCTGCGCGTTGACCGCCGCCTTCAGGAAGGTCATCGTCGCGACGCCTGGGATTTCGACCGGATATTGAAAGGCGAGAAACACGCCGCGCGCGGCGCGCTCATGCGGCTCGAGACCGAGAATGTTCTCGCCGTTGAGCCAGACCTCGCCTTCCGTCACGTCATAGCCTTCGCGCCCGGAGATGACATAGGAGAGCGTCGACTTGCCGGTGCCGTTCGGCCCCATGATGGCGGCGACTTCCCCGGCTTTCACGCTGAGGTTCAGCCCATCGAGGATCTTGCGGTCTCCGATGGAGACATGGAGGTTCTTGATTTCGAGCATGGCGTCTTCCATTCCGTGTGCTAGCGTTCCCGCGCCCCTCTCGAACTGCTCGAAGGTTGCGGCTCGGCGATATATCCGCAGGAATCGATTCCTCCCATTCTTCCGTCTTCACGAGACGGGCTGGTTCGAATTTCGATATCCACGGGTCGGTCATGCAACATTCGGCCCATCACCATTCCTACGAGCCCGCAATCCCCGTTGCCAAAACCCGTATACAATTCGATTTCGCCGCCGAGATTGCCTTTGATCGCTCGTTCGACATGCATTTTGACAGTGAAGCCTCTGCGCACATCGGGGCCGAGCGAGATATAGGTGAATCTTCCCCGCACGACATTCTCGGCGCGCTCGAAACGCTTTGCATTGATTTCCTGCTCGGATTTCGAGCCGATGTCGTTCGACACATATTCTGAACATGTGCACGCGGCGGCTCCGTTCGAAGTCACGATTACCGCAGTTGCGACCAAGCAAATCAGCGGGATTGCCTGAGTCGCGCTGCTCGTCACCCCACGCTCCCCTCGAGACTGACTGCGATCAGCTTCTGCGCTTCGACCGCGAACTCCATCGGCAGCTTCTGCAGCACGTCGCGCACGAAGCCGTTGACGATGAGCGCCGTCGCCTCTTCTTCGGACAACCCGCGCTGCATGCAATAGAACAGCTGGTCTTCCGAAATCTTCGACGTCGTCGCCTCGTGCTCGAACACGGCGGAGGAATTCTTCGCCTCGAGATAGGGCACGGTGTGCGCGCCGCAGTCGCCGCCGATCAGCAGCGAGTCGCAGTTGGTGAAGTTGCGCGCGCCCGCCGCCTTGCGGTGCGCCGAGACCTGGCCGCGATAGGTGTTCTGCGACTTGCCGGCCGCGATGCCCTTGGAGATGATCCGGCTCGTGGTGTTCTTGCCGAGGTGGATCATCTTGGTGCCGCTGTCGACCTGCTGGTGGCCGTTCGACACGGCGATCGAATAGAACTCGCCGCGCGAATTGTCGCCGCGCAGGATGCAGGACGGATATTTCCAGGTGATGGCCGAGCCCGTCTCCACCTGCGTCCAGGAGATCTTCGAGTTCTTGCCGCGGCAGTCGCCGCGCTTGGTCACGAAGTTGTAGATGCCGCCCTTGCCCTCGCTGTCGCCCGGATACCAGTTCTGCACCGTCGAGTACTTGATCTCGGCGTCGTCGAGCGCGACGAGCTCGACCACCGCCGCGTGCAGCTGGTTCTCGTCGCGCATCGGCGCCGTGCAGCCTTCGAGATAGCTCACGTAGGCGCCCTCGTCGGCGATGATCAGCGTGCGCTCGAACTGGCCGGTGTTCTTCGCGTTGATGCGGAAGTAGGTCGAAAGCTCCATCGGGCAGCGCACGCCCGGCGGCATGTAGACGAAGGAGCCGTCGGAGAACACCGCCGAGTTGAGCGTCGCGAAGAAATTGTCCGTGACCGGCACGACCGAGCCGAGATATTTGCGCACGAGCTCAGGATGCTCGCGCACGGCCTCCGAGATCGGGCAGAAGATGACGCCCGCCTTGGCGAGCTCGTCCTTGAAGGTCGTCGCGACCGAGACCGAGTCGAACACCGCGTCGACCGCGACCTTGCGCTGTTCGACGCCGGCGAGAATCTCCTGCTCGCGCAGCGGAATGCCGAGCTTCTCATAGGTGCGCAGCAGCTCGGGATCGACGTCTTCGATCGATTTCGGGCCGGGCGTCGACTTCGGCGCCGCGTAATAATAGAGGTCCTGATAGTCGATCGACGGATAGTCGACGCGCGCCCATCTCGGCTCGGTCATCGTCAGCCAGCGACGATAGGCTTCGAGCCGCCAGTCGGTGAGCCATTGCGGCTCGTTCTTCTTGGCCGAAATGAAGCGGACGATGTCTTCGCTCAGGCCCTTCGGGGCCTTTTCCGATTCGATGTCGGTGGTAAAGCCGTACTTATATGCGTCGACGTCGATTTCCTCGACGCGCGCCACGGTCTCCTGGCGAGCCGCCATATCTCATCTCCTCGTCACGACGGGTTCAAGGCCCGCCGGCCGAATTTAGAGCCGCCTAAGCCGCCCTTCAGGC
>PQAN01000365.1 GCA_003105285.1 Methylocystaceae bacterium | reverse complement strand
GGACATAGCCCCTCTCGAAGGCCGTGGGCGGCGGCTCTTCCGATGGGGACAGATATTCGATCATGCGCGGAGCGGAGTTACGCCAACGCGCGCTCGATCGGCGGGTGCGCTCTCTGCCGGACTCATGAAACGCGCTACGTCTTCTGGAACGACCTGAATGCGGAGAGCTGCCTGCAGTTCGTCCATGCCGAGGTAGTGCAGATCGTCGTTGAAATCGTCGAGCGTCGGCGAGAGTATGACCGCATCGATCCCGTTTGCCGCTGCTCGTCTCGTCAGGGTCTCGGCCGCCATGTCTCCTGCCGGATCGTCGTCGCGCGCGACATAGAGACGGCGCAAAGTGTGAGGAAGTATCAGGGCGGCGAGGTGATTGGCCGACAGCGCCGCGACCATCGGCATAGTGGGAAGAACGCAGCGAAGCGATAACATGGTTTCGACGCCTTCTCCTGCCGCCATGATGTCGTCCACGACGCCGAAGCGGACGCCATTGCCGAGAAGACGGCCCATCGCTCGCCTCGGCGTGTCCACTGACGCCTTGTCGTCGCCAGTCGGATCGAGCCAAGTGCGTTGAACGCCCGTGACGACCCCGGACAAATCGGTGACGGCAGCGATGTGCGCCGGCAATGTCTCGACCTCGCCGTCACTCTGTCGGCGATAGTAGCAGCGTCGATGGAAGCGAAGACTGGCGGTTTCGTGCAGAATCGTAACGCCGCGTTTGCGGAGATACGTTTCCGCGATCGTGCCGCGGATCGGTTCGGCCATGGCGAACAGTCGGCGAGCCGATTCGGGCGTGCCTCTCGATGCGGGCGTCGGCCGGCGCGGCGCCGCTTCTGGATCCGGTTCAAAGCGCGGCATGGCGAGGAAGCGCCGCGCCTCGTCGGCAACATCACGAAAGTTGGAGAGACGACAGCTCGCGCGGATAATGTCGAGCAAGTCGCCATGTTCCGCCAATGCGGCATCGGTCCATTTTCCTGCTGCGCCTTTGCCGTTCGCGGCGCCGGTCAACCGAACAAAGAGGCTGCGGCCTGGCGTGTTGCGGGCGTCGCCGACAAGCCAGTAACGACCTTCGCGGCGCCCGTTCGAGAGATAATGGCGGCATACCGCCTCAGCGTCACGCGCGAGACGCTGCGCCAGCTCGGCCGGTGAATCGAACATGGGCCTCCTCCAAAGAAAAAGGGACCCGCCATTGCTGGCGAGTCCCTCGGTTCGGCCTCGGGGAGGTCTATTCGGCGAAGGTCTCGGGATCGTCCGTCGACCCGCTGTCAGCATCGCTCTGCGCCGTGTCTTCGTCGATAGCCGTTTCGCTTTCGATCGCCGCCGTTTCTTCGACCGGCGCTTCGTCATGGGCGGGGACGTCGGCCATGTCCGACTGTGCGAACGCGCGGCCAGGCGTGCGCAACGGTTCGGGGAGCCAGCCTGTTCCGACGAGCATCTGCTCGGCTCGAGCCGCCATGTCGCCTTTCTTCAGATGCTCGATCTGTCGTGCCGAGGACTCGCCCTTCGCCTCGCGAACGGCGCCGAGGATGCGAGCCTTGGTCACGCGGCCAAGAAAATTATCGACGGTCGGCGTCCAGCCCGTAGCGGCGATGTCGAGAGACAAGGTCTGCGCGAGGCGATCGGCATGGGCGACGGCTCGGGGCCGCCGGCTCCAGGCCTCGTGAACCGCGTTGACGGTGAGCGAGACGCAGTGCGCGAAGAGCGCCTGCCGCGCCGCGACGTCGAGCGTCGTCAGTGTAGCCCACAAATCTCCCGGTTCCGCAGGCAGTTGCGACGACCAGTCGTGATGTCGGGCGTCGACGGCGGCGGCGAGCGGCGTGTCGCCGAGGCCGGGCGCCAGACTGCCGAAGGCGACGTTCTTCGGCTCGATCTCCAGGCAGGAGTCGGAGCCGTAGCGGTAGAACAGCTTCAGGCAGAAAACATGCAGCGCAGCGAGAAAGGCGACACCGGGATCGTCTCCGATGGCCCGGCGCAGCGCCAGCGTGCGATAGGCGGTGAGCTCGGTCAAGAGCTTGTCGGGCAGCGGCCGCGTGCCTTCGTCGTCTTCCTCCGCCGGCTCGGATCGAACCATATTGTCGCCGTCGGGCTCGACGGCCCTGGACGCCGCCGACGCCACCGCTGCAGAAGCATCGGCGTCGGTCTCGCCATCCAAATCGACGACTGTCGGCTCGGCGATCTGCGCGTCGTCTTCCGGACGAACATAGCCTCGTTCGACGCGCAGCCGACCGGAGCCGTCGATGCTGACGAAGGCGCCCGCTCGGAAAACATCGTCAGGATCATAAGCCACCGGACGTTCTTCGATCTCCGCCATGGCGGTTTCGATCTCGCCGAGACGACGATCCACATCTTCGGGAATTTGATCCTCGTCGGCGAAGGCGGCTTCGATCTGCTGGGCTTCAGTCCGCAGCGATTCGAGCGCGGCTTCCCCCTCCGGCGTCAGCGGCGGATGTTCGCCCTGAATGCAACGCAGCCCATAGGTATGACCGTAAGGAAAATCGGTCGCGACCTCGACCCATTTCCAACCCTCGGCGCGGATGCCCTCCGCCGCGCGCTCCAGCTTCTCGGCGACGAGACGATCGAGAAGGCCGACGTCCTGCAGCCAGCCGCCATCGTCGCTCTGAAACAGGTCGCGCATGACGGCGCCGCCGGCTGCCGCATAATCGTCCCCGGCAAATTGCGCGCGCTTGTCCGAAGCACGCACGGCGCCTTCGGTCAGCAAGCGGCGAATCTGGTAGGCCTCCTTATTGTAGGAGCGCTGAATCGCCTCCCAGACCTGCTCCTGGCGCTCGTGATCGGGGCTCACGGTGAAGCCCATGAGCTGGTCGAGCGTCATGCCGTCCTCGGCATAGACGTCGAGCAGCTTCGGCGACACGGAAGCGAGACGCAGGCGCTGCTTGACGATGGTGACGCCGACGAAGAAGGCCGCTGCGATCTCCTCCTCGCTTTGGCCTTTCTCGCGCAGTGTGAGGAAGGCGCGGAACTGATCGAGCGGATGCAACGGCGCGCGCTGGACATTCTCGGCGAGACTGTCCTCCTCGGCCGTCCCGTCGGTGCGCACGACGCAGGGGATCGGAGCGGTGCGCGCCAGGCGCTTCTGCTTCACCAGCAGCTCGAGCGCCCGATAGCGCCGGCCGCCGGCCGGGATCTCGAACATGCCGGTCTCCGAGCCGTCGGCATCGAGCACCGGACGGACGGTGATGCTCTGCAACAGCGTGCGGCGGGCGATGTCCTCGGCGAGCTCCTCGATCGAGATGCCAGCCTTGATCCGCCGGACGTTCGACTGGGAGAGGAGAAGCTTATTGAAGGGAATGTCTCGTGAGGCGCTGAGGTGGATTTTCTGAACCGCGGTTGCCATGTCATCAACTCCGCGACGAGCGGCCGAGAGGCTTTCTCTCGATCCTACGACTCGTCACGAAGAGCGGCGCAGCCCTCTGCCTCTCGGGTTCGGGCCGCGCCAGCTATGTCGTTGAGGCGCGCGTCGAAAGCATCTGGCGCAGCGATATCTGGCCGTCAGGCGGCGCGCGCGAGTAGCGCCTTGGCCCGGCCTTCAAGCTCCAGCCGCGCGTCCTGATGAGGCTTGGAGCGCGCGACAGCAGTGATGCCCTGCACGAAATCGAAAATGCTCTCCGGCGGCCGCCCTTCCTCCTCGAGAACGGCCGCGATCACTTTCGCCGTTTCCGCCTTGCTGAAGCCGCGCTTGCGCAGGAACGTCTCCCGTTCATCGTCCTTGCGGGCGACGATGCGTTCGCGCGCCGCCCTCACGCCGGCGATGAAAGGCGCCGGCGACGACCGCGCGAAATTCTCGAGCGCCGGCGCCGCCTCATGGGCGAAGCGCTGCGCCGCGAATTTACTGTGACGGATGCTGATCTCCTCGAAGCCTTCGACGCCCCAGAGGTTCCGATTCATACACACGGCGCGCAGGTAGAAGGAAGCGATGCCGAGCGTTTTCGATCCGACCTCGCTGTTCCAGCAATAAAAGCCGCGAAAATACAAATCCGGATCGCCGTTCGGCAAACGGCCGGCCTCGATCGGATGCGTGTCGTCGACGAGGAAGAGAAAGACGTCACGATCGCTCGCGTAGAGCGTCGTCGTCTCCTTGGCGACATCCACGAACGGATTATAGGTCATCGTCGCCCAGTCGAGAACGCCGGGCACTTTCCAGCGCGTGTCGCCCGTTCCGTTTCCAGCGATTTTCATCACAGCGGCGACGAACTCATGGTCCCAGATGCGGCCGTAGTCCGGGCCCGTGACCGCACGCAGCTCGATCCTGCCATCCTCCGCTTCGAGCGTCTTGACCAGCTCGCCGCGGTGTGAGAGCAGGCCATGCTGCAGATTGACGCCGGCGAGCGGCGCCGGCAGTTCGCGCAGATAGCCGGCGGGCGCCCCGACCAGCGAGCAGAGCTGGCCGAAGCTCCAATGGGTCGGCGCCACCGGCTCTGCCGAGCCGGGGAGCATGAGCGTCAGGCGCTCGACGTCGGCGCGGCGTGCCTCCACCCGGATTGCCGCGCTCTCCACGGTTCGGGCGTGGCTCCGTTCGGAGCGGCCGCGAACGGCGATCAGGAGATCCGACAGCGACAGGTATCGCTCGTCGTCCGGCCGGGAGAACCATTCGGACGACACGCGGCCCACACGCTCGCCGCGAGACAGGTCGACTTTGAAACCAGAAGAGACGCCGAACTCGGAAGCGCCGCCCACATCGGCCGTAGCCTTCGAAATCTCGATGTTCATGATCCAGGACTCCGCGACGGGCGCCGCGAGACTCTCTCTCGGCCATCATCCCATCAGCCGGCCTGGGCCGCTCTCTCACTCTCTGAACTGATATGAGGGATCACCGATCTGCTCGCGGAAGCCGCTTGCAAGGGCGACGTGACGCTCGCCGATCCGGCCGTCGGCACGGGGCCTACGGGCGATCCGGCTTCGATCGCGAACGCGGGAATGGGCGGGCCGCATAAGCCCCGCACCCGACAGATGCACAAAGATGTATGGCCCGCAGTCGCCTGTGCGACGGAGATTACGTTGCGCAAGCCTCACAAGAGGTTCCCTAATCATCAAGCCGGCTAGCGTGTCATCAGCACAATCGCTACAAGTCTCCAATGACCGATTTCGACTCCGCCACCGCAGTCTTCGACAGCTACTGGAAGTTCGCTGCTGAACGGCTCGGCATCTATTATAGACGCTTGGCTGATCCCGATGGGCCGTGGACTCTCGATCCCATCATAGCTGCACATCGATTCACCAACAGCTATCGCGCGGCGGACCGGGTCAGCCAGTTTCTCATTCGTGAAGTGCAGTATCGAGAAGATCGGTCGCAAGCGCCGATGGAAGTATTCTTTCGTACGCTGCTATTCAAGATCTTCAACCGGATAGAGACCTGGCATGGTCTTGAGCGCGAGCTTGGGCCACTAAGCTGGCAGTCCTGCGATCTCAATCGAATTTCGGACATCTTAGACCGGGAGATATCGCGCGGATCGAGGATATATTCCGCTGCCTATATTATACCTTCCCCTAGCCTTGGACATAAACGCAAGCATGCCAATCATCTGGCGCTGCTCGCCCGCATGATCGACGACGGGCTGCCGGGTCGGTTGGCGCGCGCATCGTCGCTCCGCGCGGTCTACGAGATGATTCTCGCTTATCCCGGCCTCGGTCCGTTTCTCGCGTTCCAATATGCGATCGACCTCAATTATTCTACGCTGATTGATTTCGACGAATCCGACTTCGTTGTGGCTGGGCCTGGCGCGCTAGATGGTATCTCAAAATGCTTTTACGATGGCGCCAAGCTCGACGCGACGGCGGTCATCCATGCAATGACCGACCGGCAGGACCGTGAATTCGCGCGGCTTGGTCTAGATTTCAAGGGACTTTTTGGCCGCCGGTTGCAGCCGATCGACTGTCAGAACCTGTTTTGCGAAATCTCCAAATACGCGCGGCTTGCGCATCCAGAGATTGCAGGAATCTCGGGACGTACCCGAATCAAGCAACAATATCGCACGAAATTGCCCGAGGCGATCGTGACGCCTTTTTTCCCGCCCAAGTGGAAGCTGGTGGTCCGCCTGCCCGAAACCAAACCTCCAAACATCGAACGGACTACGTCGGATCCCCAGTTGCGCCTGCTATGAGACACGAACGGCTGTGGCGGGCACTATGCCAGCTTGGCCCCAATAGTCTAGTCGGCCATCTCGTGGCAGCGGTCGAAAGGCAAGCGTCCGCTTAATCATATCGACGGCAATGATGCCGCCGTTTGCGGCACGCAGCCGGTAATAGCAGTTGTAGCCCTCGCGAATGGCGCGCTCCCAGTCCTGCTTGGGATTCTTATAAACCTCGTGGCCGCCGCATAGCTCATGGAGGCGCCGCAGAAATTCGAAACTCATGGCATCGGGATAATCATAAGGTGAGCCCTGGATCGGCTTTCCCGCCTTACGAAAATAGTCCTCGAATTCTTCGGCCCCGCGATGAATTTCGAGAATGACCGCCTCCTCAAGGATCTTGGCGCGGCCACCATCCTCGACTTCGTCAGTTGCCGCCGACGACCGCCGCTTGAGGCCCATGAAAGCGCGCAGATTGGGTGACCAGCCGAGATGGACGGCAAAGGCAATGTGCATGACGTCGTGGAAACGGTAGCCGTCACCGTCATGATCGTTGTCGGTGAGGGTTGCGCCGAGCTTGCGAACTGTGCGGCCATCCTCGACCCAGAACATGTTCGACCGCGCATCACCCTCATCGATGAAATGAACTTCGAAACGGTCGGGGAAGCGTTCATCGGGGTTCTTGCTGTCATGCCTCGGGCCCGGCTCATTTTGTGGATTGCGGAAGCGAGTCTTCTCCTGGGTCAGCGAAAGGATGTCCGAAAGGGTCAGATCGTAAAGGCTGGCAAGTGCTGAGAGATGCCACATGACTTCGCCCAGCGCATCGACGGGGTCCTTGGGGCGCACTTCATGGTTGAGACCCATCTCCGTATTGGGAAGGAAATCGCGGCTGAGCTGAGCGGCCAGCTGCTGGAGGACAGCGGCGCAGACATTGCGTAGCTGATCCTTCTCGGTCCGTCGGGTGATAAAGGCAACCGTCTGATAGGCATCGACCGGCGGATTATTAAGCTTACGGTAAGCTCCGGCGGCAAGAAGGAACTCCGCACAGCGTTTCTTGCCAAGCTCTTCCTGCACGCGTCGATCATTGCGTGTGCGACCATCGAGCTGCCGATGGAGCATGTCGATGTCCGACTCGAAGATATTCTGCGCGCGCGGATCCTCAAGGCGTTGCGCCAGCATGATGACATACCAGATGGCGTCGCCGATCTGCTCGCGCAGTTCGCCCCGGACTAGAATTCGCTCTGCTGCATCACGCTCTGACGGAGCCAGCATGTCCTTCTTGAGCGCCGCCATTACCGACCCGATCTCGGCTACGAGGCCAAGCGTCGCGATTTGCTCGCGCTCCTCAGCCGGCATAGCGACCGATACATCAGTTCGCGCGACGAAAGCATAGAGTTCCCTGACGTTCATGACGAGGTCCGTGCTCCGAAATACTGCGGATTATCCCAGTCCGCCGGCTCGCCCGCCAAGCTCAGCGGCCAGTCCAGCCCGATGAAGTCGTGGAGCTCAGCGAGCAGCGCCTCGTCATGCTGGCATTTCTGGCCGCGGTGCGAAGGAAACAATGGCAAGAGGTGATCCGGAACCGCGGGGCCAAATTTTCCCCAATAGGTGTAATGCTGGCTCAATAGGACGCGGTCGACCTTGGTGTCGCGCACGACATGCCCGCCGTTGTGCTGAGTGGCACTGGCGAGATAGTGCATCGACGTCTCGAAAGACCAGTCGGCGCCATCCGGCCCGTGCCGGTAGGTACGATCGCCGACCATCCTTATCTTGGGCCCCGGGATTTGTGGCCTCTTCCGCGCAAACCTTGGATCATTCCAATACTGGTCGAAGGTCAGCTCTACGTCGACTCGCATCCAATAGATTAGCTGCGGATGATAGCGGCCAAGCCCACGCTGCCCTGATCCGGCGATACCAATGATGATATCGTCCAATTTCGCATATTTGCGAATGTCGCCCATACAGCAGGCGAGACTGCACCAACCGAAAAATGGATTGGGCGCGAAGCCAAGGTCATGATCGAGGCGATAGGTGCGAGTAACCATAGCTTAGCATTTGACCTGATTGGATTTAGGCCGAGTGACCGGCGTCCCTCCGCTGCTGCAGGGTGGAGGCAAATCTGGTCCCTTCACGCAAGCGTGAAGCTGGGCGGCGGACCAGCCGCACTGGGTGCCATATTTCTCAGCGACCGGATGGAGCCCCTCATAGAGAAAGGCTTCGCCAAACAGGATGATGACGTGCCCGCCCGCCTGCCCACATTGCCTACCTGCCGCATCGAGCTCTGGCGCATCGCAGGTCGCCTGATCGATCGGGATCACCACCGGCACATCGTCAATACCGGTACAATTGGCGACCTCTTGGGGCTGTAGGAAGACCACGGTCGCTTCGTCGACGTCGAGTTCGGCCAAAAGTGCAAGAATAGCCTCTTTGCTGATCGCGCAGGCGGGATGCAGGATGACGAGCACGCGCCCATCTTCCGTTTTACGAATCTCGAAATCGTTTGGCATGACGCTCCCTTTTCCGATCACTTAAGAAATCACCCCAAAACGGGGGCGGCAGGTGCGCGTCGCCGACGGCTTTCCTTTTTGGCGGCCATGTGCGACTCTGTATCACCTGCACAGTTTGCCCTAAATCGGCCCTGTGTGTCAAGGTGTAGCGATCGCACGGTAAAATATGGGCAACTTCAAAATATGGGCAACTTCGAAGAGAAGCTAATCAGAGCCGTCATCGAGAAACGGAATCGGCTCGGTTTGAGCATCCGCGCTTTGTCGGCGCAGGTGGGGATAAGCTTTTCGACGCTGGCACGGCTTGAGCGTGCCGCTGGCCTTCCCGACAATAATTCGAAAATCAGACTTCTAGAGTGGCTGGGCGACGACGCGCAGGACCTTGGACTTGATTTCGAGCGGGCGGCCTTTGTGCACTTCCGGGCTTTGAAGAATGTCCAGTCTGGCACGGTCCAAGCGCTTCTCAAAGCCGCCGACTGTCTCAAGGACGAGTTCGGGAACGACGATCACGACGCTGACGCCTCGGGCTCGCTGATCGGTGAGGAGCCCTACCCCGAACTTTCCAAGGATCAGCTGGAGGAGATCGCGGGGAACTTTCGCCGTGACCTTGACATAGGGGCAGAGGACCCTTTGGACTCGCTGCGAGTTAGCGTCGAGGGTGTCCGTGTCGTCAAGCTCACGGATTCCGAATGCTTCGACGCGCGTACGATGCGGAAGCTGCGGCACGAAGCGTTTAGCGAGTGGTCGGCGATGAGCGTCCCTCTCGACCGGGTAATGACCAGATGGGTCGTGCTACTCAATGATTGTCATACTGTGGAGCGTCAGCGGGTTACCCTCTTGGAGGAATATTGGCACATTCTGATGGGCCATAAGCTGACCAAGGTAGCCAAGCTCTCTGAGGCGTATGGCCGGACCTACGATCAGGCGGAGGAGCACGACGCCTACTATCTTGCTTCCGCATCGCTTCTGCCTCGGAAGGCCGTCCGGGACTCGGTCTCGAAGGGGTGTTCGGCGGCTGACATCGCTAAATGCTTCGGCACATCGCCCGAACTGGTCGAATATCGCATAAAGCGCCTTGGATTGTGGCGCGAGCACATTGGCAAGAAAGTCGCTCTCGCAAAGCGTTGAACGAAGCGTTGCCGCGCACTTAGAACCTGGACCGAGCGCGAGAGGCGGGTGCTAACTGCATTTCGCAATCCCTAGCCTGCCTTCGCGGCGGTTGAGAGAAACTCTGCGCGCAAGCGCAGATGTTCCTCGAATTCGGAGCCGGACCAGATCGTCACTTACCGACGCCGAGCCGGGCCGCGGCTGCACGCACTTCATGGCGCTGAGCCGAAACGCTCCCCTGGTTGCCCTGTCACGGCGCCAACAGCGGCCGTCAAGTCTTTCGCCAATCTGCGCGACTCACTCGTGTTCGTGCTATCGATCGGAATGAATTTCTATCAACGAGGCAATTGCTTCAGTGGATTGACGTACGGGACGCCGAGCGGCGCGAAGTGGCGTTCGTTGGCGGTGAGGACGGTGAAGCTGCGCACGGCGGCCGTGGCGGCGA
>PQAN01000364.1 GCA_003105285.1 Methylocystaceae bacterium | reverse complement strand
CGCGCAACGCCCTCGGTCACTAGCCGTTGTGGAGAAAGTTTCTGGGCATGGACTTGACGGCGACAGCTAGGGTGTGCCACTCCCTTGCAATGCGCTAGTATCGACCGGCCGCGCCTCGATTTTTTATGTATTCAACTCGTGTTCTTGCCTCATGAACAATTCCGTCTTGAAGCTGACGTTGGCCGCCATTTTGATGACGCCGTCCGTACTGGCCGCTCAACGGTTCATCGTCTTGTCGTCCGACACGGACAAATTCCTCGTGGAAGCATATGGCGAGAGGGACTGGTGCTCCTCTCCGATACGCTTCCGCATGGTTCTGAGGCCGGGTAGTCCGCTCGCCGGCTCCGCCGCCGCGCAGATCGCCGTAATGAACCGGCTGAAAAAGCGCATCCTTCACGACTGTCCCGCCGCGACCCGCGCCGTGACGACCGTCGCCGGCCCCGGAGCTGCGGCCGGCGTTTTTGCGGCCGGCGCCGCCGAAGGCTGGGCATTCGCTCCGGCGGGACAGTCTCTTTTGCCCCAGGCGCAATCCCGTCTGCCGCCGAAGGACTCTTTCGAAAATCCCGCGCCGTCGGCCGCTCCCGCGACGCCGGTCGCAACGCAGTCGCCTGCCCCGTCAGCGCCGGAGGGAACGGTTCCGCCCGCGCCGCGCGATCTGAACTACGCCAGCGCGTTCCTGGCCTATGTTCAGGCCGATCCGGCGATGATGCGCGACGCCGGAGTTCTGCGTTGGTGGGCGTCCTATCGTTACCGCGATGACTATTATCAGGCCCGCAACCAGGAATTCAGGCTTCAGCCGCTTCTGGAGCGGGCCGGCAGAGATCTCGCCGAGACGATGAAACGCAACGATGGCCGTCTCGTCACGATCGTCCTCCGGACGGATTTCGAGCCCTACGATTTCCAGTCACGCCGCTTCCCCGTGAAGCTGAGAGGCCAGCAGATCACCGTCAACAACAACGATTATAGCGTGCAGGGCGCGCCTGGTTCCTTCACCATCGAAACACAGGATCTCGAGTTGATCGACGGACTTCCGATGGAGCGGGACGCCGCGGAGAGCTTCGCGGAAAATCGGACCAAATGGGGAGTCATGAACCGCACGATCTTCGTCGCGACGACGATCAGGCTCGACGGGCAGGGGTTCTCCAAGAACGGTTACGCCAAGGATTTGAAGGCGGCGGGCTCGCTCGAGCGCGCCGTCTTCTACAATGACGAACGCGCGACGCAGCCGTTTTATAGCCTGGCGGCGCCCGAGATCGAAAAGGCGCGCAAGATTCGCGCAGCCAGGATCGAGGCGGAAAAGAAAGCCGAAGAGCTGCGGATCGAGGCGGAAAAGAAGGCCGAAGCGGCGCGCCTCGCCGAGAAACGGCGCCAGGAGCTGCAGGCCGAGCGCGAATCGACAATTCGATTGCTCGCCGCCAGTCCTGTCAGCGTCAGGCTGGCGAATTGGATATCCAACTGGCCCGTCGACGCCGGCGCGCGACTCGACGATCTTCGGTCGGCGAGGGCGTCGGCCTTGATCGGTGGCGCGCCCGTTACGGTCAAAATGCTGATTCAAGCGGATTCCGGCGGGCGGGAAAGAGCAAAGACCAAATGGCCGGGTCATTTGGAGATCGACGTTCCGGCCGCGCAGCCGGAGCTCAGATCATCCGGCTGGTATCTCGTTCGGGGCGAGCTTTCCGCTCCGGACGCAAACGCCTTGTCCGCCGCCAAATTATCGGTCGTCGACCTGTACGCCTGCGCGAAACCGCAATGCGCCGACGCGGCGGACGCCCAGGCGATCGTCGACCGTAAGCTCGCCGGCGCGCAAGGCAGATAAACTACAGGGAGAGATGCAAATGATGCGGCTCTTGGATTTCAATTCGCTGATCACGCCACTGATCGTCCGGATTTTATATTATCTCGGTATCGCGCTCGTGGCGGCGGGTGCTGTCAGTCTCTACGGATCACTGCATTATTACATGGGGAACCTCACCATTATCGTCGCCATTCTGACCTTTGTATTCGGAGTCCTCGTGGCGAGAGTCGGCGCCGAAATAACTCTGGTGCTTTTCATGATCCGCGACGAGCTCGCGTGGCAGCGCGAGCACGCGAAGTCCGATCGATAATCAGGGAGGCGGAATTGGCGGAAAACAACGCGGGCAAGACGCGCGCCGGCGGGCCTCTCCTGTTGCCTTCGTCAGGATTGCTCATTTCTCCCTCCCAGACCGGATCGACGCCGCCCCGTGCGGAACAGATTCCCGTCGAGAAAACAGGGTCTGACCTTGCGTTTCCAGCGCATTTCGGCGCTGATGCGAAAGAGTTGGTGGTGAAAGCGAGGAAGGAGGCGGCCGAACTGGCGGAAATGGCGGACCGGGCCGCCGCGCTCGCCGGCGAGAAGGCTCCGCTGATTCTCGAGAAGGCCGGAGATCTCGCCGCCTCGGCAAGGGCCATCGCCACCGAGAAAGCGCCCCTGTACCGGAAATCCTTCGATACGCTGAAAGATAGGACGGAGGAGACGGTTTCACGTCTTCGAGAGAACGGCGTGTCCACGCCGTCCAACAGACGAAGGATCGTTATCATCGCGGCGGCCGTGGCGTTAGCGGCCGGCCTCGGCGGATGGCTATACGCGGCTCGTTTGGCGAGCGACGAGGCCAGAGAGAAGATCGAGGCGTTTCTGAGCGGCAATGGCCTATCGTCCAATATTTCCTATGCGAACGTCTCGGCATCGCCATTCGGCGCCGTGACGCTTTCCGGCGTCGTCGTGAAGGCTTCGGGCGGCAACGAGTTCGTCAAAATCGGCTCGTTGAGCCTATCTGGCGTGGATATTCGAAACGGGACGCTGGCTGGGCTGGACGTCTCGGCGCATTCGATCGAGATGCCCGTTCTCGCGATCGCCCGCGCCGACAGGACGATCCGTAAGGATTTCTCCGATCTGATCGGTCTCGGCTATACGCTTCTCAAAGGAAAAGTTTTTCTGTCGGTAGGCCAGGGCGGCCAGAAGAACACGCTCGCCGTGGAAGTGAACGGCGAGATCGACGACATGGGAAGCATCAAAGGAAAGGCGTCGTTCTCCGGCGTCGATCCCCAGGATATGCTTGGTCTCGTGAGGGTTTTTCAAGAGATCGAACGACCGTCGCGACATACGGATCCAGCGGCCCTGTTTGGAGCCGGCATTATCGGACTGGAGAGATTGAGCCGGATGTCGCTCGATTCGGCCGAGTTCGTCGTCGACAATCGCGACTACGTCGAACGCGGGCGCGACATACCGGCGTCCGCCATTCCTGCAAGCGAACCATCGTCCTTGGCGCACGTGGGCTTGGCGTCCTCTGGCGACGTCTCCGCGCATAAAGCGTTGAGCGCGTGGCGTCGCGAGGGCGGGAAACTGAGGATCGCCACGCGCGCAACGCAGCCCGTGCAGGTGTTCGCAATCAATCTGTTCGGCAATTCGTCCTTCCTGTTCGAGAATATCGATCAGTTCCTTGCAAGGACAAATGCGGAAATCTCCTTCTAAAACTCGAGCGCGCCGCATCGGAAAAGCGAAGGGCAATGAAGATGGATCTGTTACTGTCGATCGCAATCTTCTTCGTCATGATTGTCTGGGCCATCGTAAATTACAATAAATTGTGGACGTACGCCGAAACGGTTCGGTCGCGCCGCGCAAACATACTCGTCGCGACGAAGAAGCGCGCCGACCTCGCCCAGAGGCTGGTCGACATCGCGCGCAACTATGGAGACCATGAGAAGCTGGCCCAGTTGAAGATATCTGAGGACATGACGACCATCGCGGGCATGGCGTCGGTCAATCACAAGACAAATCTCATGCTCAACCAGGTCGCTTCGTTGGCGATGGCTTTTCCGGAGCTCAAGGCGAACGAAACGTTCCAGCATTTGATGAGCCAGATTGCCTCGATCGAGAACGAAATCATGAACCGGCGTGAGAGCTATAACGTCGACGTAGCGAGCTATAATGCGTTCCGCGCCGGATTCCCTCGTGTCCTGGTTGCAAACGCCTTCCAGTTCGAGCCGGCGCCCTATTACGAGATCTCGGAAGAAGGACTGGATGTTCTGTCGGAATTCAGGACAGGGGATACGGCTCTCATTTCCGATGTGTTTCGTCGCGCCAGCGATCGCGCGCAGGATTTCGGAGCTTACGCAGGCCAGAAACTTGCAGAGGGTCAGCGTCGCTTGAAGGAGCAACAGGAGCGCCTAGAGAGCGAGCGGCGGTCCGCGGACGGCTCTGCCGACTCATCCGCTTCGAATCCGCCGGCGTAAGAGAGGCGCGTCTCGTCAAATGCTGAAAAAGCTCAGAGGCGCCGTCGCGCTTTCCTTCGCGTTCATTCTGGCGTTCGGTTCGGCGGGAGCGGGCGCAATGCCCAGGGACGCCGTCGAAGCGTGGAACGCTGTAAAGGGGCCCGCGGCGGCAAGCATATTCAACCTTGCAAAGCGCAAGCATGTCGGTTGCTATACGCTCGAAGAAGGGCAAAAGACCTGCGTCCTGGCGAACATTGCCTATCTGGTTGAAGACCTCTACTCCGACGACGGGCCATGGCCAGAATACGCAATTGCCGTAATCCATGCGACAGTCGACACGGGAAACGTCGATTATTTCATTACATATGTTTTCAGGCGCAACGGACGCAGCGCCTATGATTTCGTCTCAGCGGAACACGGGAGCGTCGGCAATCCGGTCGGCGTGAAGCTGGAAAACGGCGTGCTCGTCATGACGACGAAAACGCTGAGAAAGAACGATGCGCATTGCTGTCCGACAGGACGTACGATCTGGCGCGTCGATCCAGCAACTGGAAAGGCGCGATACCTCGCCGGAAACAGATAATCGAGGCGTTCCGCAACATAATTTGCGGGTAGCCGCGCCTCCGCGTCGATGACCCGAGAACCTTTGTTCGGGTTGGGTCTGCTGCGTCTCGCATTTCTGGCGCATGGTCAGCGCGGACGCAGCTCCTCCGTTAACTTTCTTTGCGACCATCGGGGAAACAATGCGCACCGTCTCTTCCATCATCCCTCATGCCTGGACCGTGACCGCTGTCGCCTTGGTCTTTTTCGGCGCAGCAATTTCCGTCACGGGCGGCGCGCGCGCCGAGCCGCTCGCCGATTCCGATGTGGCCGGCTCTCCGGTCGGCGTCGTGGAGACTGTCGTTTCGCTCACCGACAGGCACATCCTGCCGAGTTGGGACAAGCCGGATTTTTCGAACCGCATGCGCCCATATCTGACGCGCGATTTCCTCGCCGCGATCGAACACGGGCGCGCCGTGACCGCGAGGCTCGCGCCAGTATACATGCGGTAGGCGGATTTTGCGATGGCGACCTGTGCGTTTCCTAATTTATTGTTTTAATTGGTGCCGGTTGCAGGATTCGAACCCGCGACCTACTGATTACAAATAAGCGAACATTGTCACATCGTGTCGCCTCGCGTCATCTCACGCCGCAGCGGACCAGAATTATTTGCTGTAATAACAATGGCTCTGTGATAGACCTCCTGCGGACCCGTGCGACATGAGGCGGCGTAAGCCGAGGTCCGCACGGGTCCGCAGGAGGTCCGCGCATGAAGCTCACGGTCACTCGCATCGATAAGCTCGGTTGTCCGGCCGGCAAGAAGGACGTCCTTGTCTTCGACGACGAGCAGCGGGGCCTCGCCGTGCGCGTGACCGCGAGCGGCGGAAAAACGTTCCTCGCTCAGTACACGTTCGCCGGCGGAAAACGACGAATTCCGCTCGGAAGTTGCGGCGCGGTTTCCCTCGCCGATGCGCGCGACGCGGTTAGGGCGATTCTCGGGCGAGTCGCACAGGGTCGAGATCCCGCCGCGGAGAGAAAAGCCGCGACCGCATCGGCGAAAGAAAAAGCCGCGCGGGACACATTCACGCTCGAGCGACTGATAGAGGACTGGGCGTCGCTGCACCTGAGCGGCAAGCGACCTCGCTACGCCGCAGAGGCCGAGCGCGCCCTGCGCTTTGCGTTCGATCGTCAGCTTTCATCCCCGGCCGCCGATCTGATCCGCGCGGCCGTTGTCAAAATCCTCGACGAGCTGACGCGCCGCGGAAGTGCAGCCATGGCGGCGCGAACGGCAGCATACGGCCGGGCCGCCTTCTCATGGGCGATCAAGCGCGGCGCCCTCTCGGCGAATCCATTCTCGAATCTTCCACTCACGCCGACCGAAAAACGCGATCGCGTTCTCTCAGATGACGAGTTGGCGGCTCTGTGGCGCGCGACGGAAGGCGGCGGGACGTTCGAACGCATCGTGCGCACGCTGATTCTCACGGGCCAGCGGCGTGAGGAAGTCGGCGGCATGGTGTGGGAGGAAATTAGCGACGATCTGACGACGTGGACAATTCCTTCGCAGCGAACGAAAAACGGGGCGCCGCATGTTGTGCCGACTTCACAGCAAACGTTAGCGGTCATCGGGAAGAAGGGTAAAGGGCTGGTCTTTGCCGGTCGTGATGGCGGGCCATTTAATGGCCACTCCAAAAGCAAGGCGCGACTCGACGCAAAAATGCTCGCCGAACTGCAGAAGATCACCGTGGAGCGTGGCGATGAAGAGCCGGAAACTGTGGAGCCGTGGCGTCTTCATGACATTCGCCGCACGGCCGCGACAGGATTGCAGCGGCTCGGCGTTCGTCTAGAAGTTACTGAAGCGGTTCTCAACCATGTGTCGGGAAGTCGAGCCGGAATCGTGGGAATCTATCAGCGTCACGACTGGGCGGCAGAAAAGCGGGAGGCTTTGGAGGCTTGGGGAGGACATGTCGAAAAAATCGCTACGGCTAAGTTTGAACTGCGACAAGAAACGTCGTAACTATCGCTTATCGCGCCCTTAGTTGATTGGTCTCAGTAGAAGCTCTAGTTGAACGGTTGCAGTAGAAGCAGTGGCGCCTATTTCCGCGATAGGCGAAACTATGTCTGAAATCTTGACTCTGAACGAAGCCGCCGCCCGTCTGCTTATCACGCGCCGCACTTTGGAGCGCTGGTCGTCGGACGGGATAGGACCACTCGTCACCCACATCGGCCCGCGCCGGCGCGGCGTCCTCGTCTCCGATCTCGAAGCATTCCTTGCATCACGAAAGCGCGTCGGCATTCCGCCGAAGGCCGCGGGGGCCGCTCGATGAGTGGCGCCGGCGATCTTCGCGCTGAAATCGTGTCGGCCCGGCGCGAAGCGCGCGAGGCCGCCGCCCACGTCCTGAGCCTATCCGACGGGAGTTTCCGCCGACCTATCGAGGCGGAAACAAGCGCCTTGTAGTCTAGCCGGCATATCGAACAGCCAAGCGCGGCAGAAAGAACGATTACAGTCTAGTTTGCTCGCCGCAATGGCAGGATACACAATGAAAAACCCCCGACTGGGCAAGCCGGGGGTTTAAATCATTGGCCCGGAAGGTTTCGCCGACCTTTGAGCCGTAACTAGAAAGATGCGATATGACTTTTAGTATCCCACTGCCGCACGGTCAAGCGGTTTCTAGCCAAGCTGACATTTATAGCTTGGCTATCAGCTCGGCCGTCGACCCCTCACCGCTCGCCCGGATAGCCGCCGATCTCGCGGCCCTCGGCTACTTTCCGCTGCCCCTCGCGCCGAAGACGAAGCTGCCGTTTCAGGAAGGGTGGAACATCTGGTCCGATTGGCGCGCCGGCGACTTCGACCGGGCGGGGCTGGTCGGCCTACGCAATGGAGATGGCGGCCTCTTCGCGATCGACGTCGATTTTGATGACGATTCCATAGTCCCCGCGCTGCGCTGGGAATTCCTCGATTCGCCCTGCCGGATCGGCAAGCGAGGCTTCATGCTCTACTGCCGGTGGGCCGATGGCCTCTCCCGCAGGGGCCACGATATTATCTGGATGAACAGCGACGGCCGTGAGGCGCCGATTCAGATCAAGGCGCGCGGCCAATGCGCTGTTTTCGGTCGACATCCTGATACGGGGCTGCTGTACGTGTGGAACGGCGACAGCGCCGTGCCGACGACTCCGTTGGCGGCGCTCCCGACAGTCGAGAGCATGGACGTCCTGCTCGAGCGAATCGACGGCGTCATGAGCCGGTTCGGATTTCGCCGGTCGCGCGTCGTCGAGAGGGCCGATTCCGCTGGAGATTGCAGGCCGGCGGCCGATGCGACGTTCGCCGAGTGGGAAGCGCTCTGCAACTGGGGCGAAGAGACGCTTGAACGTGAGAAGCTGGCGCTGGCGGGCATGGCCGTTGGCTCACGCCGCGGAACGCGCTGCCAAGGCGACGGTCTTCGAATCGGGCCGCTGTTCGATCGCGCGAGGCAAGAGGAAATCGCCGCAGAGCTCCGGGCCGTAACGGGGGACGAAAACTGCGGAAAATCGTGGTTGTCCGGCTGCGCGCAGTCGGCCGGCGAGGCGATCGCGAGGAAGCTGCAGTCGATACGGAGCGGGGCGGCGAAGCTGGCGGAGGCCAAAGCCCGCAACATCGTCGTGACCGGCTTCGACGAGCCCCCGGCCGACATAGCCCCCGCGCTCCGCGACCGCGCGGCCACCCTGGGCGCGTCCCGCAAGTCGAAGGCCATCACCACGGCGCGAGCCGACTTCGCTCGCTTGTGCAACGCCCTGGCCGCCGATGGCGTCATTTCCGAGCTGGACAGTTACAAGCTCGGCGTGCTCGCCAAGGACTTCGGCCACGAGGCCAACGGCAAGAACCCACGCCTGCCGGCGCCGGACGACCGTCGGCTCGCCAAGGTCGTCGTCGACACCGCAGCCAAGGGCGGTAACGTCGGTCTGACGATCGCGGCCGGCGTCGCCGTTCTGCGGCCGCCGACGATCGTCGACGGAAGCCCACTTCGGCAGCTATCCGGGCTACTCCCGGCCGGCGAAGAGACGTTCGCCGCAGTGGCGGCGCGCATCGCGATCGTGCGGCGCGACGGTGCGGCGCTATTCGTTCATCGCGCGCCCGATGGGCAAGACGTCATCATGGGCGAGAGAGATTTACGCAACATGTTCGCCAACGCTCTCGTGACCGATGGCGAACGAACCGAGCCCGCGTTCGATTGGTGGTTGAGGCATGAGCGGCGCGCGACGAAGTCGGCCGTGTTCAAGACCAGTGGCGACGTGGCCGATGATGAGTACAATTTCTGGCGTGGGTTTGCCGTCGAGCGCCTAGAGGGGACCGACAGGCTGCGACGATTCATGCGGCACCTGCGCGAGATCGTCTGCAGGCGAGACAGGGCAAAGTTCAAGTATCTCGTCAAGTGGCTCGCATGGGCGGTTCAACATCCCGACAAGAATCCTGAAACGGTCGTCGTGTTGAAAGGCGTCGAAGAGGGCGGCGGCAAGTCGACCGTCTCGGACGTCATGCGAAAGATTTTCGGCAAGTCGCATTCGGCCGTCGTGAAGAAGCCGGAGGAATTGCTCGGGCAGTTCAACTCCCACTTGGAATTCGCCAGCTTCGTCGCGTTGGAAGAGACGCTATTCGCCGGCAATAGAGCGCAGGCCGACGCGATGCGTTCGGCGATAACCGACGGTCAAATTTTCGTGAACGCGAAGTTCATCAAGCCCTACTTCGCGCCGAACGTCACGCACGCCATTTTGACCACCAATCACGAGCACGCGATTCATGCTGGCGTGAATGCGAGACGTTGGTTCGTCGTCGAGGTCGACGAAAAGCGCGTGGGCGACCGATCTTATTTCGACGCCCTCCATGTCGATCTGGAGGCCGGCGGCTATGGGCAATTGCTCAACGCCTTGCTGGAGGTCGATCTAGGAGACTGGCACCCACGTGAACTCGTTCGGACGGCGGAATTGGCCGAGCAGATGGCCATGAGCGGCGACGGCGTGACGCAATGGTATAAGGCAGGCCGAGAGGACGGCAATCTCGATTTCTTTAATGAGCGAGGCGTGAAGGTCGCCGTGGCGTTCGGGGAGCGATGGCGAACGAGCACGCTGTACGACTCGTACCTGGCATTCACGAAGCGCGCGGGCGGCCGGGCCGATGCTCGCGACGCATTCGGCAAGAAGCTGAAGCGCATTCTCGGCGTGGGCGCGTATGTCAAAAACGTGAGAGAGCTCGGCAAGGAGGGCCGCGAGCGCGGCTATCACCTTCCCGAGCTGGAGGCCGACGGCGCGGACGATTACGCCAGTCCGGAGACGTGGCTTCGCGCCTTCGCCGGCTGACGGCGCTATTCGAGACCGTGTGAGGGCCGCCAAGTTCACGCTTGGCGGCCTTTCTACGTCCAGCTTGGCTGTTTAAAAACGCGCCTCAAAGACGTGCCTCAACGGAGTCCCTAGAAGAATAAGGGATTGAGCTTTGCTTGGGGCATGAGGCACGCAGGTCCCCAGTAGCTCCTATAAATTTGTTTTTGATTTAGGACGATCCAAACTGCAAGGATGTACGTATCACGTCCATGTGCATTACACTTGGCACATACCCCAAATTCAAATTTTCCTATAACTCTTATTTTTCATGCCTCACATGCCTCAGATGCCTCAAACCCATATTTCCCTAGGGACTCCGGGTGAGGCGCCTAGTAGGCACGTCCAAAAGGGCGCCTCAACGGCAACGGCCGCCCGTCTGGCCGCCATCGTCGCCGAGCCCAAGCCCGGCCGACCCCCCAGCCACGCCGGCCGCCAAGCTGGGCAATTCGACTCCCTGCATAGGAGCCACGCTTACTGAGTATCAGCAGTCCGAGCCGATATAGCTTTGCAGCATCATGGCGTTGGTCGTTACTGCCATGCTTGGCGCACCTGGAGCGGACCTTCGGGCGTGAAAAAGGCCGCCCCGGCGCGCAACCGAGGCGGCCTCCCATCGGGCCGACGTGAGACCGATCTCTAGGCCGATCGCGCCACCTGACAGAGCGCCGCGTGGTCGGCGACGATGAGGCGGTGCTGCACATCCTCCGGCCCGTCTGGATCGGCGCCCCCCGCGCGCATTCGGATGGCGTGTGCGTCGGCGCCCGCGCCGACGAGATCGGACAGCAGCGCCCACAGCAGACGCCGGTTGCGAACCCACCGTTCGCTAGGCGCTACCCCGTGACGACTGCGGTAAGACTCGACGTCCGCCGTGTCGAGCCTCGAGGGTCGCAGTCGCGGCTCGTAATCGGCCATTACGGCCGCCGCCTGCTGAGCCTCGGCTTCGGCCACTTCCTCCGCTTGGCGCCGCTGCTCGGCGATTTGCGCGACGTCGGCGCGCAAGGCGCGCACCTGGGCGAGTAGTTTCTTTCTTTGACTGCTCAAAGTACCCTCCACTGAATGCGACCGATCTCGTTCGCGAAGTCCGGATCGCGCTGGACCAAGGTTTCGACGCTTCTCGGCAGGCCGGCTGCACGCCTGGTCAGGTCGTCGGCTTCGACCCGCTCTTTCGCCGCCTGGACGGCCCGGTCGAGCTCGCGGACCAATCCATCGAACTCGGCTTGGGCCGCCTCACGATCGGCTCGCTCTCCGAGCTGCGCCTCTAAGGCGGCGAGGCGCCGGCGCAGCGCCAGCGAGCTCATAGATCACCCCAAGACAACTTCCCGGCCGCGGCGGATTTCAACGCGAGTTTTTCCAGAACGGCCAAACGCTCGGCAATCTCGCCCGCCTCGGCGATCTTCGCGACACCGGCGAGTAGGTCGAGAACAGCCTGACCCTCGCTCGGCGTCAGCTTGCCGCGAAGGACTTCGCTCGTCACTGCCAATGCGCAAAAGGTCACGTCGGCGGCCGAGCCGAGGAGTGGCAGTTGGACGGGCAGCACGTTGTCTTTTCGCGGCGCCACGCGCAGAGCGATGACGGCCTTTTGCGCCACGACATCACCATTCACCGCATTGGCGATTAAGGCCTCGACAACGCCTTGCATGTTGTCGTCGATAAGTCGTTCGATGGTCTGCGTGCGCTTATTCTTAGCCCCGCGCGGGCGCCCCTGGCCTATCTTCCAAGACGGCTGAGAGTCTGATTCAGACATGGCCGTATTTTTCCCGTATCTACTACAGCAACGCTGTATTCGTTGCGAATTATATGCCACTATGCGTCTATAAGCAAGCGGATTGACTTGGCTATAACTTGCTATCCTAACTGGCTAGACTATGGACGCGCAACATGGGTTCGAAGGACTACGTAAAGATCGATCGCGGCGAGACCGTTTGCCCGATCGCCGGCGATGGTTTGAGCAAAGGCGCCGTCTACAAAATGCGAGAGCCGCACGATCACGAGGCACAGTTTCAGCACGAACTGGCGAAGGTCGCGCGAGAGCTCGCAGATCTCAAAGAGAGCGTCCATAAGACCCGCGCGCGGGTCGAAGAAAATGGACGGCGGATCGCAGAGGTCCGCTTTAGCCTGCAGAAATGGGGCGCCGCGATAGCAGCACTGCGGAAGAACGCGCCGAGCGACACAACGCTTGCGGACATGCGCGTGACCGAAGCGCAAGAGGCGATCGATTCCAGCGATCCGGCCGCCTTCGGAAAAGCAGTCGCCGCGCTGCGCGTGCTCGGTCTCGACGCCGGCGAACTCTATCCGCGTCTCGCGCAAATCCGCCGCGCCTGCATCCTGCGAAACCCGCGGTTTCTCGAAAAAATTTGAACCGAAAGGACTGAGCCAATGACCATCGAAAAACTCAAAGCCGAAGATGCTTTGGCCGAATTGAAAGAGAAGCGCCGCGCCGTCTCGAAAGAATCTGCGGAGCTACACCAGGCGCTGGCGCCGGCCGGAGAAGACGGTGTGGCGAAGAGAGCGCGCATCGAAAAAGAATTGATCACGCTCGCAGAGAGTGAAGCGATCGCCATTCAAACGTGGGTGAGAGGCGATAGGTCGGCGCCAGCGCCGCAGCCCGATCGCGAGCGCCGAAGAGCATTGCGTGCGGAATTGGCCGACGTCGACGATCTCATCGAGGAGCAACGGGCCGCCAATGCGGCGCTCGCGGCCGCCGCCGAAGAGTACAGCCGAATCTATGGCGGTTTGAGCCACGAGATCGAACGCGTCACGCTCGATATCCTCGCCGAGCGCATCGAGGCCGATTTTTCCGCTGCAATCGCAGCGCACGATGCGGCCGTCTCGGCAATGGCAAAACTCGATGCTTGGCACGACGTCATCGGCCAGCTTCGCGAACAGTTCGTCCGCCAGCGAAAGCCGGCACTGGCGCAGCGGGCGAACATTATCGCCGATGGCGTCGAAGTGCGCCGCGACATTCCGCACGACGATCGCCAGCGGCACGCTTTCCGAATGGAACTGGAAACCACGGTCGCTCAGTTGCGCGTGTAAGTGGGCGAGGGCGCCGGCTCGGTAAGGACGGATGTAATCAAACCGAGTCGGCGGTTCCCCGTAGCGGCGACGGATGGAAAGGGAAATTCAATGCGTAGAATCTCCGGAGCTGACTTAGTGAAATCGGCGCGGGCCATCGCGAGTGCGAATCTGCCTACGTTTCGGCATGAGGCGGAACGATCGATCGCAGAGAAATCGCCGGCGCGGTTTGCGTTTGTCGTCTCCAATGCGATCGAACGTGCTTTCGCCGCTCCGGCCGGCAAACTTCACAAGAGCGTAGTCGGATTCGAGGGCCGGCTGACCCAGAAAGCTGCGGCGCGAGTCATGGCGGCGAACGTAATCTCCGAGGCGGCGAAAGCTCTATCGGCCGTCGCGCCGCGCGGTGTCGATCTCAAGCCGTATCTGAAAGCCCTCGACGACGTGCAAGCGAGGTATCGCAAATGAGCGAGACGGGGTGGCATTCGCAGAGAAAAGAGAATGCGCGCTTGGCCGGTAGAATGGCGACGCGCAATGCGCGGCGGCGTGCTTTGAGGCGAGGCGAAGCAACTCCGATTCTGTTGCGCGGCCGGAAGATCGCGCCGGATGCTCAAGAGGCAATCGACAAATTCATGCAGAAAAGGAAAAAATGAAATGGCTGTTTGGAGAATCGCTCCGGGCACAACGACACAGAATCCGGTCACAGTGCGCGGCCGAGCCTATTCGGCGAGCGTCGGAGGTTACGCCGACGTTCCCGATTTTGATGCGGAAATTATCGTCGCGACAGATCATAATCGCGGATGGTTCGTCCTCGCAAAGAACGTCCTGCAGACTTCGCAACGGCCCGTCGGAGCGCTCAAAGGCACGCGCGTTTTCGACTCCACAGTCGGCGCCGAGGTCGTCTCGGATGGTGCGGGGAAATGGTACCATCACGCTACGGGAGTGGCCGTCTAATGGAGACGCCCGAGAAATACGTCGAAGAGAATTGCACGGCCGTCGTCGAGATGGCCATGCAAGCCTTGTTCGATTTTCCCGATCCCGCATATGCGGAACGACTCGAGCAGTCGCTCATTGAAGTTACGTTCGAAGGGAGTCATCCGGTCGGCGCTGCTCGAGCGGCTGCTCACGTCATGGAACTGGCGCGGGCGATGCTCGACGCCAAACGACAAACCAAGCAATAGGAGGGCGGTGACATGGCGAGCGGCGACGATCTCAACCTAAAAATTGGCGCCGATTCGAGCGGACTTCGCGAAACGCTCGAATCGGCCAGTAGGGCGTCTGGAAACTTCGCCAGCGGGTTCCGCGAGGACGTGTCGCAGCTCAATTCCACGCTGCGAGATTTGAACGACACGCTGGCGCGCATCGCCACGAACACAGACCGGGCCGCCGCCGCGTCGGAGCGGCTTAAATTCTACGCCGACTGGGACTTCTTGATCGCCGCTGCGCGTCTGGCCGAGCGGGCCGTCGTCGGGCTCGGCAACCTGACGGTCGACACGTTCGAACTGATCGGCTCCAGCATTAAGAAGGGGTCGACCGAACTTCTCGAATATCTGCGCAATTTGGAGCCGATAAAAAACTGGCTCGACAGGGCGGAGATATATAACTCGACCGCACTGAAAGCGACCGAACAGACGATCGGCTTCGCCGGCGCGATGGATAAGCTCAATTCCGAAATGCAGAAATTCGGATTTGAGAACGCAAAGCGCGGACTGGTCGAACTCATCGACCGTCTCAAGCAAGTTCCCGGCGTGACGACCGAGCTCGCCAACCAGTTCGAGTCTGACTTCGCCAAGCTGCCGGGCTACTCCGGGTATCTGAATGACGCGCTGATACAGATTCTCGAGCAGTTCCAGAAGCTCGACGTTAGTGTGCCGGAACTCGGCAAAAAACTCACGGCCGCGTTCCAGAACCCGGCCGCCAACGGCGAGCAGTTCATTCGATCGTTCGGCGGAATCAATTCCGAGCTGCTGGAGTCGTTCAGGAGCGCGCAGAAGTCCGGCGATGAATACCGAATGCAGGCGGCGCTCATCGATGTTCTCCGCGACAAGGCCGCGCAACTCCGCGACGCTCAGGCGAAGGGTGCGCAAGACCTGCACGAGTCCTACAAGGCTCTCGGCCCCCTCGGTCAGTTCTTGGAAGGGGCGCAGCGCTCGTACTACGACGGGCAGCGAAAGATTACGCAGGAGCTGGAGCGGCGAATTTCGGTTTTGGGAGGCGAAGCAGCAGCCATCCGAAACCTGATCCCGCCGCTGGAGGAGGTTCGCCAGAAGGCTACCGAAATCGCCAAAGCGTACAATACGCCGTCGGCGCAGATCGAATCGACGATCGGCCAGTTGAAGACGCTGCGCGCCGCGACGCAAGAGGCGACGGCCGACGCTGCGCAAATGATACGGGGATTCGAGAGCTTCGACCCAGTTGCGAAGTGGGATAAGAACCATTTTCGCATGGGTTTTGGCTCCGACACGCTCACCGAAGAATCTGGGAAAGTCCGAGAAGTCGTCGCCGGGATGACGACTACGGTCGAAGCCGCCGAGCGCGATTTGAGCCGTCGGCTGGCTGAATTGCAGAGCGGCCTCGTCTCGACCATGGGTGAGGGGTGGGACCACATCTCCGACCGCGCCAAGGCGTCGGTGACGTCGATCGTCTACAACTACGGCATCGGCAACAAAACGCTCATTTCCGAGCTGAAGACGGCCGCGATGGAAGGCGACGCGGCCGTCGCTGACGTCATCCGGCGCCGTGCCAACGACAACGGCGGCATCAACGCCGGCCGACGGAACAGAGAGGCGGACAACATCGCCGCCAAAATGTCGGTCGAGACGGAACGCCATCTCGGCGAAGCGACCGACATCGCCCGCGATCGTGCGGTCCAATTGGTGACGGCGCGCGAGAACGGCAAGGAAATCCAAAAGCAGGAGTTGGAACTCGCCAAGCAGGCCGCGCAGGGCGTGCGCGATGACGTCGAAGCGCAAAAGCAAAAGATCGTACTGCTCGAAAAGCAGCTCGATACGGCGCGCAAAGCGGCGGCGGAGGTCGACAAGAAGACAGGCGCCAAGCCGGGATCGAGTGAGCCGGCGCAGGCCGAGATCCAGGCGGAAATGCACCTGTCGAACGCCAAGTCGCAACTGCGTGAGCTCGAAATCAGCCGGATGCGCGCGCAGGCGCAGCTAGAAGCCGCCGGATACGAGGCGGGGACTAAAAAACGCTACGAGATACTGTCGTCCGAGCTGGCGAAGGAAGCGGAGCTTCGCGCGCAGGAGCCAGACAAGCTGCGTGAAGTCGAGCAACGCAAGATCGCGGTCCAAGACGAGTTCGACAAGACCCGAGCGCGCCAAGACCAGATGGCGGCGGACGAGCGCCTGCAAAGGACGCTCACCGACTTGCGCGAGGAAGCGGACTTCGCGCGCCAAATGGCGTCCATGAAGCAGTTGAGCGACGACGACCTACGCACGTCGCTCCTGCGCAATCTGGAGCTGCGAAAAGCCGCCGAGCGCGAGTATCAGGAGGAGGTCAAGAAAATATGGGGGGAGGGCGCCCCCGAGTTCGACAAGGCGCAGAAGCGGCTCGTGCAGATCACGTCCCGCGAGGCGGCCGAGAGGCTGTCGATCGAGCGCCAGGCGAATATGAAGTCGTTCGCCGAGTTCAATTCGACATTCCAGAACATCTACCAGTCCATCTCGTCGGCCATGCTTGGCGTCGTCACGCGCCAGCAGACGATGGCGCAAGCGATGAGGAGCATCCTGCAGAACATGTCGCAGATGGTCCTCGGCGAGCTCGTCAAAAAGGCGGCGGCGTGGACTGCGGCGCAGGCGGTCGAGCTGACATCCACCACGGCGACCGAGGCGGGGAAGACCGCTGCGGTTGGCGCCGGCGAATCGGCGCGCACAGGGCTCACGGCCGCCTCGTCAGTTTCGCAGCTCGCGACCCGCGCCGGATCGATGCTCAAAAGCATCCTGTCGTCGGCGGCCGAGGCGTTCGCAGGCGTGTTCGCCTTCCTGTCGCCCACGATGGGACCGGCGGCGGCGGGGCCGGCTGCCGCCTCCCAGTCGGCCATCATGGCCGCCGCAACCGGCATCGGCATGTACGACGTCGGCGCTTGGAACCTGCCGAACGACCAACTGGCCTTTGTCCATAAGAACGAGCTCATCATGCCGGCGACGGAAGCAGGCGCGCTTCGCAATCTGCTGAGCAGTGGCGGGGCAGGCGCGGCGCCGCAAGTGACGATCAACAACAACGCGCCGGGCGTTTCCGTCCGACCTGAGTTCACTAAGGAGCAGTTGATTTTCCACGTGGATCAGCGAATCGCCGCGAACAATAAGCGGAACATGGAAGCTGACCGGCGGAAAATGTGACCGATGGGGTGAGGGACGTAATTGGCCGCGATCTCCGTGAACGCCACGGCGAGATTCACGACGCGCACGGCACCTTCTTTCCTATCGCCGCGACGCTAATTTCTCGCGTTCTTTATTCGTCACGGCAAAGGCTTCCGCGGTAGATTGCGCCTTGTCTGCCGGGACTAAGACATATCCTTTCGTGGCCATGCAGCCCTCGAAGACACTACCGGCCGCGCTTTGACGACGAGATTCCTCGACCGCATGGGCGACTATGCCGCCATAAGGATTTGTGCCTGCCGAGAGATTGGCCTTTTGGGATTCGCCATTACAAACGGTCTTATCGACGGCGATTTGTTGTTCAAGCGCAGGGTTGCCGCTCCCCGAACGGCCGTCGGTCCTAACCCACAACATGGGCGGCGGAGGGGATGCGCAACCGGCGACGAAAAGTAGCGTCGAAGCAGAAATGAAAATGCGATGCATCCGCCACCCCAGATAGATACGAATCCGAACTTCGTCTTATAGGCTGCGCCGCCGCCTAAAGCCAAGCCTACGTTGCGGCCGTCCTCCGCAGATTCCCATTCTCTTCGATGAAGATCACACCTGCGGCCTCGAGGACGACAGTCGGCAATAACAAGCACCAGTCCGAGGCAAATCGTAGGAGTCCATAAGGTTTTACCACGCTCCGTGACTACATAGTGACTACGTAGTAACGGCTAACTACATATTTTTGCTGAGTTTTTAGCTTGACAATAGGATCTACAACGTCATTATTGCTTAGACCACATAGGAGGAAGCATCATGGCCGAAGTCGTTTACTTGATTCCCGACCCTTTCGAGCCGAGCAAGCTGGTGGTGAGCGGCGAGCCGCTCGGCGACCTGTTCAACCCGCCGGGCTTCGTCGAGGTAACTGAAGAGGATGACGAAGGCGAAGAGCCGAAGTCGGCCGACGTTATTCCGTTTCGGCCTCGTCAGTGAGAGGCCGTTGTCTTTTCCCCGCGCGCTGCTACGGTTCCGCGCATTGAAAGATCTTTGTCTCGTGAGGAACATAATGAATAGGGCAGCGGGGCTTTTGCTGGTCGCCGGCTTTATCGGCGCAACGGCATCGGCACAGACAGCGGCCAAAGCCTCTGAATGTAGTGGACTGGTTACGACATACGAAATCAACCAATGTCTCGTTAAAGAGATAAAGAAAGCAAACATCGAGCTGAGCTACGCCTACGAGCGCGCATTTGACGCTATCGATGCTAACAATGCTCTGCAGCTCGAAGTCCGTACTCGCTGGAAGGCTTCGCTCGTCAGAGCAGAACGCGCTTGGATTGTTTACCGCGACGCAGAATGTCGTGGAAACATTGCCTATCAATGGTGGGGTGGTTCTGGCAGTGGAACAGCTGTCGGCTCATGCGAGCTAGCGATGATTCGCGGGCGGGCAAGAGAGCTGCAAAAGGTCTACGGAGCGCCGAATTAGCCAGTCTTCGGATGTAAGAAAGGCGCTGCGTTTCGTGAGCGCCTTCGGCCCTTCGGTCTCGGCCGTCGCGGGCCGCAAGATCGCTGGAAGTCGCCGTGCCTCCGAATAGCCACCGTGGGCCGCCGACGTGCTCTTGCGGCCGGTGGGGAATTGTCGACGTCTCGGACCTGCCTGGCTCTATCCCTCTGCCATCGCTCGACTTCGAAGTGACGCGCTACGGCGGGTCCGCTCTGGGTCCGCAAGAATTTCTACCCTCTCGCCATTCATTCATAACATATTGATTTTATTGGTGCCGGTTATCCGATTCGAACGGATGACCTACTGATTACAAATCAGTTGCTCTACCAGCTGAGCTAAACCGGCTTCTTGGCTTTCGCCCGAGCGCTCTAATCGTCGAAGTCGGCGGGCAGGTCAATCCCGCAACCGCGCCGGAGCGAAATTTCCGCTTCCCTCAGCGCAGGCGCAGCCGGATGACGCCGAGCGCGACGGCGCAGGCG
>PQAN01000363.1 GCA_003105285.1 Methylocystaceae bacterium | reverse complement strand
GCCGCCCCTTCGCTGTCAGCGCGCTTGACGACATCGTAACCATAGCAGAGACCGCCGCCGGCCTTTCCTTTCTCGACGCGCCCACGCAATCCGCGATGGGTCTTCTTCGCGAGGTCCTTGAGGAACAGCGCGTTCATCGTACCCTTGAGGCCGACATGAAGCTCGCTGATCTCGCCTTCCGCCAGCGTAATGAGCTTCACGCAGGCGAACTGAAGATGTTTGAACAGAATAGCCGTGTCAGCCTGATCGCGAGACAGGCGATCCAGCGCTTCCAGAAGAACGATATCGAACTCACCAGCCTGCGCATCCTGCAAAAGCGCCTGGACACCGGGTCGCAGGATCAGGCTGGCGCCCGAGATCGCGGCGTCCTTATATGTAGCGACGACTTTCCATTTCTCGCGAGCGGCCTGCTCGCGACAAATGCGGAACTGATCCTCTATCGATGCCGCGCTCTGATTGTCTGAGGAGTAACGGGCGTAAATCGCAACTTTCATAGTCATTCTTTCTGTCCTCCGGATAGGAGTCGGCACTCGAGCGTCATCATGCGATCTCCAACACATCGTTCTCGCTGTAGGGATCGATATGGACGATGATCTTTCGGATGCGGGCGCTCGGCGCCTTGCGGCGGCCATTTTCTTTCATATCGATGAAGCGGGCCAACGCCAGCTTCGCGAGCGTCCTCGTGAGGTTCGGCTGAGATCGACCCGATAGCTCGACTAATTCTGCAACTGACCGTGGTTTATGATCCCGTATGAGGGCAAGAAGTTCCCGATTTTCGGGAGTGAGCAGCCGGACAATGGCGTCGACGGAATTGACGCCCGGTTCCGCCTCCGCCGTGAGAGCGGGCTTTTGTCGGCGAGCAACCGCCTTTGTCTGCCCGCGCTGCGAACGCGCACCTCGAGTCTTACGTTTCTTCATTCAGGCCTCCGCCTGATATCCAGCGAGTGAATGACCGCCCTGTCCTCGCTTGCCTCGACTCCACTGATCGCAAAAATGTCGGGCTCTCCTCCCGACCATCGAAAGAATCAGAAATTAAAGGCGACGCTCGGGGACTCGATATTATATCATGTCATGATATTAAATATATCTCGACATCTCGTCAAGAACAGGCAGCATGGGTCGTGCAAATTTATTCCCGCTCGACACGGACCGCATTGTCGTTTGCCGGAGGTCGGCGCTTTACATGTTCACGCGCGAGAAGGCGTCCAATCGCCTCCGCGATACGGAGAACGCGCGGGTCGACGGGCTCGTGCGCAACGACACCATGGTCGTTTGCCGGGACAGCCGGATTCGGTTTCGTATCGGTCTCCTCCTTCATGGAGAACCTACCAATCCCGCAGGCACGGACATAGAGATATGAAAATCGCGAGACGATCGGTTTATGAGAGGCTTACAACCGCGCTGCCCGTCTTTGCAGAAAAAGGCAGACAAGCTTTCAGACGCTTCCCGGCATTCCATGATCTCGCTCGACAGCTGAGGCTGGTTCGAAGGCTGAAGGCAATGATCATCCTGAACATCGAGACATGCTATGACATTTATCTACGATCTGGAACGACCGAACACCTGTGCCGCTGGAGATAGCCAAGTCCGTAGGTGGCAGGCCAGCCGAAGACGTAACTTGTCGAGCAACTCGGGCTTCAACACCGTCGCCGACGAGCGGTTGCGCCGGCACAAGTCGCCGAGAGACTCCAGCAAACATACGTTCACGCAACGCATCGACGCTCTATCGTCGCCATGACCCGCCTCCAGCGATTCATGACGACACAACTTAACTGCTTCGATTCGCGACGGGAATCCCGGCCGCCGAATCAATTGGCCAGAAACCGTATCAGGCGTCGGGATCATCTCCCTCGAGAGCGCGGGCCAGCCATTCGTTCGTGCTGGTCCAGCCAACGCTCTTGCGAGCGCCGAGGTCGATCACATGGGCGCCGCCGCCGAAGGCGTCGAGGCGCGGCTTCGAGCAGGCGTTGGCGTATTCGAAGCCCCAAAGGCCCTCGAGGTCGAATTCCTCCGCACAAAGCAGGACGAACTGGATGACGCGCTCGGGATCGCCCGAGCAATCGTCGTGAATCCACAGTTGCGAACCCTCTTCCCGCGTCAGGAGGAAGCCATCCGAGAGCCGGAGACCATCTTCGTCCTCGGGCGCGTTTTCATAGAGGTCGAGGGCGCGCGCAGCGTTCTCGGGCGTGCCGACGTCGAGCAGGCACGAGAAATGGGTGAAATAATCGGCCATGTCAGTCTCCTTGAAACGCGAAAGCCCGACGCGAGACCGGGCTTCGGGGTCGGGTTCGGCGCTATGAGGATCAGGCGGCGGGCGAGCTGTGGAGGCGATCGTCGTCGAATTCGACATGCTCGATCACCGCCTCTCGGCTGTCTGGCGTGAGGCGGTCGATGAAGGCGATGATTCCTCGCCGCCGCTCGTCGGTATCGATGTGCTCGGGATAGGCTGTCGACTCCATTGCGATGGTCGCGGCTGCCTTCGCCTTTTCGATCGCTTCGACGTCGGAGGCGGCTTCGATGGTCCGGCTGTCATAGGCGCGCAGCCGGAAGGCGATCTTGACGATGTACTCGGTCATGGCGCGTCTCCTTCCCCGGATTCCGCCGCGGCGCCGTCCTCTGCATCGGCTTGCTCCGGGTCATCGCCGTCATCGAGTCGCGTGAGCGCGATGCCTTCGGCGGCGGCGTATTCGGCGGCAAGGTCGATCGCCCAGCGGCGGGCTTCGTATAGCTCGTCGTTGTATGATTCCCATTTGCCGGCGACACGCGCGCAACCGTCGTTGATGAGGCGTGGCAGCTCCGGGTGATCGACGAAGATCTCATGCGCCTGTTCGAGCGTGTCCTCGACCGTCAACACGAGAAGCGGATGCCAGCCGGCAGCATAGTGGCAATCGAGCATGACCTGCTGCGCATCGTCGGCGTTCAGCCGACCGCGGAGGTATGCCCATGCTCGCCACATCCTTTCGGCGCAAGTTCTGATGCGATAGCGCCAATGGGCGAAACGGCCGGTGGTTTCGACTGTGAATACGCGCATGTTGGCCTCCTGAAATGCGAAAGTCCGGCAAGGTCGGGTTCGGATGAAGGGTTCGAAAGCGGTTGCCGTTAGGGATGCCAGGGCGGCTCGTCGTCGCCGGCGCCGTCGCCCAACCTGACCGCGACCCAGCGCCAGTAGCCGTATCGCGTGTTGCCGTTGGCGACCTCGTAAATCCACAACGCAACGAGATGATTGGGATGCTCGCCCCAGACTCCGCCATGGCGCGCCATCACGTCGGCCGGACCGGGATCGTCCATCCCGTCGTCGACGATGGCGATATTCACGGCGTAGGCGCCGATTAGCGTCTCGTCGGCGAGGAACCCGCGGCCCATCAGGTGCGAGCGGATGGCGTCGTCGGCCGCCTCGGCGGCCCGGACGTATTCGCGGCGTTCCTCTATCGGATCGCCGTCGTCGTCCTCAAGATCGAATTCGAAGATGGCTCGAACTTTCATAATGTCCTCCTCATGACCGTGTCGTGCACCGCAGAGGGAACGGTGCGGACAACTCATGGTCGGTGGTTGCGCCGGATCCCGCGGCGAAGGGATCGACCAGCTTGTGGATAGGCTGCGCGCGGCCCATCCAGGGTCGCGGGCGAATGCAGCGCACCCAGTCGGCGAAGCTCGGGATGAAGCCGAGGTCCTCGACGACGTGCTGCTCGCCAACGAGCCGCACGGGAACGACGCGATCCGTCGAGATGGTGATCGTCGGGCCGAAGTAGCGTTCCAGCATGAAGATGCCTTCGGCGTGATGCCGCAGCGCCCGGTGGCGGAAGTCGGCGGTGATCGCCTTCGACTCGTCGAACCACTGGTGCAGCGGCAGATAGTCTTCGGCGACCCCGCCCCACTTCCTGACCGACGAGAGCGCGTGGTGATAGCAATGTCCCATGGAGACCTCCTCAGAACGTGTGAGTGTGGTTTTCGGTCGCGGTGTAGCGCTCGTTGTAGTCGAGCGTGATCGCGTGCTCCGCGACGTCGAAGATGATGTCGCCATAGGCGCCGTCGCCGTTTTCCCAACCGCAATGGGTCTTCTCGAGGACGTCGTAGACCAGGCTCTCGACGGCCGTGGCGATGCTGACGGACGAACGCTTCGGTTCGGGCTGGTCCCAGATAGCTTCGCCGATCTCGATCACAGCGGCGGGCATGGCAGCGTCATCGTCGCCGGCTTTGACCTCGACATTCTGGATCTGTCCCTCATCGCCATAGCCGTCGAAACTGACGACGACGTGGGTGACGCCGGCCAGCGCCAGCGCGTTGAGCAGTGCGGCCTTGTTGTGGGTGAAGAGTTCAGCCTCGAGCTTCGTTCGGGCAGCGGCCTTCGTCTCCCATTCGGAAAGCGGCGCATCGGGCTCGGGCGTGGTGTCAGACGTGTCGGTCATGGCGGTCTCCTGAAACGAAGCGCCCGGCGTGAGGGCCGGGCGATCGAGTCGATTGAACGGGAAGGAAGTGCGGGACGGCCGGAGCCGCCCCGCGTAATCAGGTTATTCAACTATGAGCGTCTGTGGCTCCTCCCCCGCCTGCTCAGAGCATTCACCCTCGTCTCCCGCGAGGAATTCGGGCAGCGCATCGTCCGCGGCCGGGTCGGCCGCCGGGATCGGCCGTCGGTGAGTTGCGCGGCCGTTCGCCGGCGCCCTCGCGCACCACCTCGAGGATGCGGCTTCTCCACGCTTTTCCGGATGGGCGGCGTCCCGACAGCCGTTGGCCTCGACCAGGGGGCAAAGCGCATCATTCGTCCTCGCGCCCGCGCGTGGCGGCGTAGAGCACGCGCTCGGCCGCCCAGGTGCTGCCCGTCTGCCGCGCTGCCTCGGCCCAGACCGAGATTGGGAAACGGGTTTCGAAGAAGATGTCGCGCTCGATGCCGAAGCCGAACGGCAGGCGGATCGAGGCGATTTCCTCGAGGCTGAACGAACCAAGCTCCGGCTCGCCGAGATCGGCCAGGCCGAATAGGGTGTCCCCATCGGCATCCAGCTCGGTGGCGAGCCAGACGCCATCGCCGAGGGGGTTGAAGAATTTGACCACGGGGACATGGTCCGCGTGGGGTTCGCGGCCATTGGCGAGCAGGCGTTCACGGAGCTCGGGGGTGAGGAGGATCATGCCGCCCTCCTGTCGATCGAGTGGCTCGCTGCGTCATCGGGCGGCAAGAAGCCGAGGATGTAGTCGGCCGCCTTGCTGGCGAGCGATGCGGCGCGGACGATGGCCCGATTATCCTGGCGCAGCACCTCGAGCCAGGAGCCGACATAGTCGGCGTGGCGGACGGTCGGCACGATGCCGAGGGCGGCGCAGCAGAAGGCCGCGTTGATCTCGGCGACCAGCTCCTCGAAGGCATATTTCTTTGAACCGAAGGAGCCGGAGAGATCGCGGCCGAGACGGGAGGAATGGCCGCTGGCGTGCCCGATCTCATGCAGGGCGGTTCGATGCCAATTGATCGGCTCGAAATAGGCTTGGGGCGGCGGGACCATGACGAAGTCTTCGGCCGGCTCATAGAAGGCGCGGGCGCCACCGATGCGGAAGTCGATGCCGGTGGCCCGAATCAGCGCCTCGACGCGCGGCTCGATCAGTCCGGGCTCGAGCGCCGGGACCTCAACGGCGATATCCGCGGGCAATCCCTCGCATTGCGCGGCGTTGAACACGGTGAACCGCTTGAGGAACGGGATTGCGGCGGCTTCCTCGCCGCACTCGCGGGCGCGCTGCTTCTCGTCGTCAGGCACGAAGCGGTCAGCGTAGACAACGGTCGTGCCATACTCGCCCTTGCGGACATTGCCGCCCAGCGAGAGGGCCTGCCGGAAGGTGAGCCAGGTCTGTGCGGGAAAGCCATGCTGGATGACGGCGCCCCAGAGGATCAGGACGTTGATCCCGGAATAAGCGCGGCCGGTGGAGGCGTTACGGGGCATGGCGAGCGGCGCCTTGGCGGCGGCCGTGCCCCAGGGCTGGACCCAGGGCAGCCGCCCGGCCTCCAGCTCGCTGATGATCTTGGTGGTTATCTCGTCATACAGGCTGGCGCGGCCGGAGCCGATTTCGTGGCGGTGCTTGGACATCGCAGGTCTCCGCGACAGGCGCCGGAGGCCTCTCCTCCAGCTCTCGACCCGTCAACGGACACCGGTCCGCACTTTTCCTCTCAGCAGGGCCTTGCGGGGCAGCCGGCCACGCAGAAGGGGTCGGCCGAGATCTCCGGCTCGGTCGCAGGCGAAAGCTGGTCCCCACGCGTCCAGATCGCGGCTCATGAATTCCCAATCAGCGGATTGTTGACTTCCAATCAGCCGGCACCAACAGTTCCGATTGTCGGAAGGGTAATCCAAGAGGGCAGGTTCGAGTGGTTTGTAACGGCAGGCTCCCGATTTAATACGGTTTCCGGCTGATTGATTGGGCGGCGGAGATTCCCCGTCGCGAATCGAAGCAGTCGGGTTGTGTCGTCGTGAATCGCTGGAGGCGAGTCATGGCGACGATAGCTGCTCATTTGAGCGTCGTTGCATTGCGTGAATCGTCGCAGACTCGATATGCTCTTTCTCAGGTCCGTCTTCGCCATGCCAGTTGCGCCGTCTTGCCGTTTTCGGACGGGAACAAAGCGGCCGTCAAGGGTTGGACAAGGCTCGGATCGTCGAGCCGGACGTGCAAATATTCCTTCGGGTCGGCGCCTCGACTCGTGGCCACCCAAGCCTCGCCGACACGGCAGTCGCCGACAAAGACGCGAAAATCCGGCGCCTTGTCGTGACTGCGATCGTCGTTGGGGACGATCCGGACTTTGGCGTCGATGGTGAGCGTTCGGATGAAGCCGATCCAGCCTCCATCCTTGGCGGGCGTAAACGTGCCGATCTGCATGGCTCAGGCCTCCGGCGTCGGGAAGGACGGCCTGACGCTCTCGACGCTGCGCGGTTGACGCCGCTGACGAAGAGGCATCCTCGTGTCGGCCTGCGGCAAGCCGACCTTGCGCGCCTTGGCGAAGGCCTTGTCGCTTTGAAGAAAGGCTTCGAGCATGAAGGGAACGAGATCGGCGACCGACACCGCTTCGCCATAAGCCTCGCGATAGACCGCGGCATAGTCGCTCAGCGCGCCGTTGAGTTCGGGCGCGAGAGTAATGGTGATTTTCACCGGCATGCGGTCCGGCAGCTTGCCGAGCTTCAACATGGATCAGCCTCCGCGATAGGGTTCGAGGATAATGTCCTTGTGGACGATGACGCGCAGTGGAAAGCCGGGCCGAACGGTGATGGTCGGCTGAATGTTGAGATTCTTATCCGTAATGCGGCGACCCGCCGTGGCGGCGTTCTGTTGCGTCGACTCCCTGATCGCTCGGAGGAGATCGCTCTGGCCGGAGCCGATGCTCAATTGCGTGCCGACGCCGAGCAGCGTCGAGAGCACCACGCCTTTGAGGAGCGTCCAGGTGTGATGGTCGACCTCGTCTTCGAGGCCCGCGTAGCCCGCGGTATCGGTCGCCGGCAGATTGTCGATCTCGACGGACGAGCCGTCGGGGAGGACGATGCGCCGCCAGATGAGCAGCGCGCGGGATTGGCCGAAGGCGACGACGCTGTCGTACGTGCCGACGAGACGAGACCCCTGCGGAACGAGCAACGTCCGGCCGCTCACCGTGTCGTAGACATTCTCCGTGACCTGCGCGACGACCAATCCAGGCAGATCGGAATTGATCCCGGTGATGAGGCTCGCGGCAATGACGCTGCCGGCCATTATTTGATAGGGCGACGCCGGAGTTTGAAGCGCGTGCGGATTGTAGACACCGCTCGTGTCGCGTTGACGGAGAAAATCGAGCTTGCGCTGCTGGTTGTTCTGGTCCCGCTCGGGATCGAGCGCGAGACGGTTCGACTCGGGCTGCGAAGGCGCCGCGGCCATTTGTTGCGGCGCGCCGTTGCCTGATGCGGCGACGCCGGCGATCGGCCTGTTCTGGATCCGGAAAAACACCCCGGCCTCTCGCGCGTGAAGCGCCTGCTGGGCGAGACGCTGTTCCTCGGCCGAAAGCGCTTCGCCGCCGCCGAGGGCGCGTTGGTGGGCGAGAATGGGGCGTCCGAGATCGCCGGGCAGCGGCGGTCCGAGCACGGGCGTTCGGGGCTTCACGACAGAATAATCGGAAGGAAGCGCCGCGAGACCGTCGGGCGTCACCTTCTTTCCCGTATCGTAGAGTTCTTCCCGATAACCGAGACGCGACGCGGGACCTCTCAGAGCCATAATGGCGACGCCGAGGACGGCGCCCGAAGCGACTGCGGCGGCGCCGATGAGGAGTCCGCGCCGAAAGCGAACGACGCGCCGCGGCGTCGCGCGCAATTGCAGTCTTTCGGGTTCGGTTTTCGGCGGCGTGTTCATGGCCGCCCTCCGTCGGCAGACGCAATCCCGTCGGTGCGGGAGATGCGCACCACCTGCTGGTTCTTGGCGCCGAGGCGCAGATCGGCGGCGGCGAACAGGCGATCGACGACGTAGTAATTGCCGCGCATCCGGTAGTTGACGAGTTCGTTGCCGCCGTCGACGCCGACGACGAAGAGCGGCGGCGCCTCGCCTTGATCGATGCGGCGTGGGAACTCGATATAGACCTTGTGTCCATCATCGAAGGCGCGCAGCGGACGCCAGGGCGGATCGTCGCCGGAGATCGCGTAACGGAAACGAATGTTTTCGAGCGCGACGTTGGATGCGACGGGCGCGGCGGCGGCCGCCTCGGCATTGCGACGCTGGAGCGCGAGGAGCTCGCCTTGCGGATAGGTCCAGGAGATCGCGGCCATGGAGGTCTTTTCGGTGCTCTGCAACTGCAGATGATAGGATCGCCGATCCGTGGTGATGACGAGATTGGTCTCGAGGCCCGGCGCGAAGGGTTTGACGAGGATATGCACGCGCTGGCCGTCGCCCGCGCCGCTGAGCGTGTCGCCGATGGTCCAGCGCACGGTGTCGCCGGCCGAGACGGAGGTGAGCTTCTCGCCGGGCTCGAGCGAGATGTCGCTCACCCGCTCGGGGGCGGCGTAGAGGCGGTAGAGCGCGCCGTCGGTGAAGGGATAGACCTGGATGGCGTTGATGTAGCCAAATTTCGTGGGCTCCTGGGTCGCCGCCTTGTTGGCGTCGTCGACGCGCGCGGCGGGCGACCGGGCTTCGGGCTTCTCCTTCTGGGGCGCGGGTTGAAGCTGGCCGGGCAGCGGCAAGACCTTCGGAATTTCGACGATCTTGACCGGCTTCTTCGATTCCTTCTCGATTTTGGCGGGTTTGAAGTCGTCCGAATCATAGGCGATCGACGGCGGAGGGTTCGTCGTCATGCAGGCGGTGAGCGCCAGGGCGGACGCCGAAGCAATCAAGGCGAGAGGCAATCTGTTCATGGGGCGATCTCCTTGTTGGGCGCCGTCGACGGCGCTGCGGCGTCGAGTTCGCGCGACCAGTCGATGGCGTTGACGAGGAGGCCGAGCGGGTTCTTGCGCAGCGCATCCGCGGTGCGCGGCGGCTGCAGGATGAC
>PQAN01000362.1 GCA_003105285.1 Methylocystaceae bacterium | reverse complement strand
TCGTCCTGCTTGTGCGAGCGCACGGACTTGATGTGGATCTCGGCCCTGACGAGTTTGACCTCGATCTTGTCCTTGTCCTTGCCGCGCAGGATCGTCAGCCTGACGGGCGTGTTGATCGCGCCGCGCATCTTGTCGACGGCTTGGTTGAGCGTCAGGCCCTGCACATTCTCGTCATCGATCGCGAAGATGAGATCGCCGGACAAAATCCCGGCGCGCGAGGCGGGCGTGTCGTCGATGGGCGTCACCACCTTCACGAGGCCCTCTTCCTGCGTCACCTCGATGCCGAGCCCGCCGAACTTGCCTTCGGTCTGGGTCCGCATGTCCTTGAAGCCCTTGGCGTCGAGATAGCTCGAATGCGGGTCGAGCGAGGTCAGCATTCCGTTGATCGCGGATTCGACCAGCTTCTGCTCGTCGGGCTTCTCGACGTAATCGGCGCGGACCTTGTCGAAGACGTCGCCGAACAGGCTCAAATTCTTGTAGGTATCGGCGGCGGCGGCGAGGGCGGGAGAGCCGACCAGCACGCGCGCCTGCTGGCCCAGCGTGGCGCATCCCGCCCCGATGACGATACCCGTAATGATCAATGAGGCCTTGCGCATCATCCGCCAACCTTCTGAATTTCCGGTTTCGCCCACCATGGGCCCGGATCGATGGACGTCCCGTCTTTGCGAAACTCGACATAGAGAATGGGCTGTTTCGCGCCGATAGCAATGGCCGCCGCGGTCCTGACGGCGCCGTCGCCCATGCTCGCCACCGGTTCACCCGCCAGAACGAATTGCCCGACGTCGACGGTAATGTGATTCATGCCGGCCAGGACGACATAATAACCGCCGCCGGCGTTGATGATCAAGAGTTGTCCGTAGCTCCGGTATGTGTCTGAAAAGAGCACCCATCCGTCGCAGGGCGCGGCGACGACCCCGTTCTCCCGCACGGCGATCGAGACGCCTTTCTCGGTCGAGCCCGAGCCGTCGGGCGCGCCGAAGCGTTTGACGATCGCGCCCGTCGCCGGCAGCCGCAGCCGCCCCTTGAGATCGGAGAAGGAGACCGCGGGCGCGAGGCGGGCGGCGTCCTTGAACGGCGCGGCGAGCGCCTTGGCGCGGCTCTCCTGCGACAAGGCGGCGTCGGCCGCCTCGCGCGCCGCATCCGCCAAGCGGGCCGCTTCGGCCGCGCGCCGCGCCGCCTCGACCTCCGCCTCCATCCGGCCGATCAAATCCTTCAGGCTGGTCGTCTTGGCGGCGAGCGAGCGGGCGCGCTCGGCCTCGAAATCGAGCGCGCTCTGCGCCAGGAGAAGCGCCTTCTGCCGCGCTTCGATCAGCGCCGAAAGATGCGCTCGCTGCTCGTTCAACTCCTGCAGCTCGCGCGCGAGATCTGCCTTCTCCGTCCTTATCCGGTCGCGCACCGCGACCAGTTCGAGAAGATCGGCCTTGAGCGCCTCCGTCTCCGCCCGCATCTGCGGAAGGACCGAACCCAGCAGCATGGAAGAGCGAATTCCTTCGAGAATGTCTTCCGGGCGCACCAGCAGCGCCGGCGGCGGCCTCCGTCCCATGCGCTGCAGCACCAGCAGAACTTCGCCGATCAGCGCTCGACGGCTCTCCAGCGACTTGACCAGCGCCTCTTCGCCGCCCGTCGAAGCCGCGAGCCTGGTTTCGAGCTCCGCCGCGCGCTTTTCGATGGCGCCGACGCGCTCGACGGCGTCGATGAGCGCCTGATTGAGCCGCGCGCGGTCGGCCCGCAGCGACGCGATCTCGGCCTCCATCTTGCGCCTCTGCTCGGAGGAGACGCTCATCGTATCCTCTAGGCCGCGCAGCTCGAAGCGCTTTCCCGAGAGGTCGGGTGAGTCTTCCGAGCGTGGCGCCGGCTCGCCGACGATCGCCTTGGGTTTGGGCTGCTCGGCTGCGGCGGCGCCGGCCAGAGCGGTCACGACGAGACAGATTGCCGCCGTCGAGACGCGCCTTTCATCGACCATGTCGCCTTCCGCCAGAAACCGCATCTATCTCCGCCGCTCGCCCGCGAGGGCGACTATGAACGAAACAAAAGCTCCCGCGCCGCCGAGACTACGCAGGGTCCGCCGAATTCCCACCTTCCCGCGCGCAGTTTGGCGACGCAATCTGGTCCAGATTGCGGCAAAGCGCCGCCCGAACCGCGCGAGCGGTTTCGCTTTCGAATATCTGTGCGATCGTTCCCCCGAGCTTGCGGCGCCAATTTACGCGCTCGCGATCCGTCCCGGGCAGATTGACCGCCGTCTCCTCCCCCGCCAGATCATCGATTTGCGCCATCGTCAAGAACGAAGGCGAACCGGCGACGAAGGCATGGACGGCGCCGGCCAGCGCGGCGCCGAACGGCGCATGCTCGTCGACGTTTTCGGGAAGCAGGCCTCGGGCGCGCAAGGCGTCGAGCAGTTCCCTCTTCTCTCGCCGACGCGCCTCGACCGCCTCTCGCGCCGCCTGCGGCGTCGAGAGGCCGAGCGCCGCGCGTTCTGCGATGTCCGCGCCGAGCCACCAGCCTTTCAGCGTCGGCAGGTCGTGGGTCGAGACGCAGGCCATGGCCTTGCGCGCATAGAGGCTCGGCGACAAGAACCCGTTTCCGGCGCGCTCGAACCACAGCACGCGGTAGCTCAGCACGTCGGCGGCGCCGAGCCTGTCGCGCAGCCCCTCGGGCACAGTGCCGAGGTCCTCGCCGACGACGACGCAACGCGCCCGCGCGCTCTCGAGCGCGAGTTGGCCGACGAGCTCGTCGGCCGGAAAGGACAGATAGGCGCCTTCGGCCGCCTTCGCGCCCTCCGGCACGACGAAAAGCCGCGACAGAGCCATCACATGATCGATCCGCAGCGCCCCCGCATGGCGCATATTGGCCCTCAGCAATTCGGCGAAAGCCGCGTGGCCGTTCGCGGCGCGGACGAGGGGGTTCGGCGCCGGCAGGCCCCAGACCTGCCCTTCGCGGCTGAACGGATCGGGCGGCGCGCCGATCGAGAAGCCGGCGAGAAATTGCTCGGCTTCGCTCCAACTCTCCGCGCCGTCGGGCGCCGAGCCGACGGCGAGATCGCGGCAGAGTCCGAGCGCGAGCCCCGCCTTCGCCGCCTCTCGCGCCGCTTGGCCCAATTGCCGGTCGCACAGCCATTGCAGAAAGGAATGGAAGCGCAGCCGCTCCCCATGGGCCTCGGCGAAGGCTTCGAGCGCGTCGAGCCGCGCCTCGCGCAAACCGGCCGGCCACAGGGGCCACGGCCGGGCGGCGGTCTCGCCGATCGCCTCGAAACAGGCGAAACGGCGCAAGGACGCTCCTCCTTCCGAGACGAAGCTCGAAAACTCCGCAACCATCGGCGCCTCTGGACGCCGCCGCGCAAATTCCTCGAACGCGTTGAACACGCGCTCCAGCACGCGCTGCTTGACCGCATGGACGCCGTCATAGTCCACTTCCCGTGCGACCGCCAAGATTTCGATCGACGCCGTTTCCCCCTCGAGCGCAGCGCGCAGACTCTCCGCGCCGACGATCTCGTCGAGCCGCGCGAGATCGAGATAAAGGGAATCGAGAAAGCGCCGGTCGGACGGATAATAGGGACTGGTTCGTTCGCGATCGCGCGGAAACAAAGCGTGGAGCGGATTGATGGCGACGAGCGCCGCACCGTCTCGCGCCGCTCTTTGCGAGAGCTCGGACAGCGTCGTGAAATCGCCGACGCCTTGATCGCCCGCCCGCCGCAACGAATAGAGCTGCGCCGCAAGACCAGAGGCGCGCCGTCCCTCGGCGAACTCCGGCGGCGTGTAGCAGCGCGGCGGAACGATGGTGAGGCGGCAGAAATCCTCTTCGGCGCCGTCGACAATGATGCGATGGCGCCCGAGCGGCTGCGCGGGCAAACGCGCCAGCGCGCCCTCGACCTCGCGTCCGTCGACGCCGCGCCAGGACGAAGCGACGACGTCATCCGCGCGCAATCGGACGCGCTGCTCGGTTCCATCCTCACGCAGGATCGTCAGTCCCGTCGCCGAGCGTCCGTCGACGCGCGCGAGACGCAGCGCGATCGGCTCGCCGTCGCGAAACAGCAGACTCTGCGGCGCCGTGCGACGATCCCTTACCTCCGCGAGACGCGAGAGCGACTCGCGGCCTTGCGCGAGGCTCTCCGCCGGCAGGCCCATCCGCCGCAATAGCTGCGAGATCGTCTCTCGGGGAACGACATGCTCGGCGCCGCCGATGTCGAACCAGCGCGTCTCGACGCCGGCGGCGTTTGCGAGCCTGAAGAGCAGTTCCGCCGAAATCGCTTCTCCGCGACGCTGGACGCGCGCGCGCTCCTCGCGCAGAGCGACGACGGAGCGGCCGGCCATCCGCATGACATCATGGCCTGCGAAGGCCGCGACGGACGCGTCTCGTTCGTCGCGCGCCGTATCCAACGCCATGCTCCAATCGAATCCGTCGCGCGGCGGCGGCAAGGCGACATCGATCGGCTCGCGTCCCGCATGGAAAACGAGAGCGACGCGGTCGGCCTCGCGCTCGTTTTCGGCGGCCGTATAGAAGCTCGCGACCAATGTGCGGCGGCAGGGATCGCTCCAGTCGGCGGCCTCCATCGGCGCGCCGTCCTCCCGCCGCCACTCGACATCCGGAATGAGCGTCGCATCGACGGCTTCGCCATCGCAGAAGCGGTCGTGCGGCGCGGCGGCGGAGGCTTTGCGAAAGGCGACGAGCCGCGCCGTGAAATCGATCAGAGAGGCGTCCGCCTGTTCCCAATCGATCCAGGCGAGCGCATTGTCCTGCGCATAGGCGTTGTTGTTGCCGCTCTGCGAATGGCCGATCTCCGCGCCCATCGAGAGCATGGGCGTCCCGCGCGACAGCAGCAGCGTCGCGAGCAGATTGCGCTGGTCGCGCCGGCGCGCGGCGATGACGAGAGCGTCCGCGCGCTCTCCCTCGACGCCATTGTTCCAGGAATGATTGTCGTTGGTTCCGTCGCGATTGTTCTCGCCATTCGCCTCATTGTGCTTGCGCTCGTAAGAGACGAGATCGGCGAGCGTGAAGCCATCGTGCGCCGTGACGAAATTGACGCCGCGCGACGGGCGCCGGCGGCTCGAGAAGACATCCGAAGAGCCCGAAAGGCGCGTCGCCAATTCCCCGACGCCGACGTCGTCGCC
>PQAN01000361.1 GCA_003105285.1 Methylocystaceae bacterium | reverse complement strand
TGCGCTGATGTTCGGTTTCGGCATTCTTTCCGGCCTGACCTTTCTTCCGCTCGTCGGCGCGGCCTTTCTCCTCACGCTGCGCGGCGAGGACGAAGCGACGCTGCGCAACGCCAAATGGGCGACGCTGCTGACGACGATCGTCGTCTTTGCCCTCTCGCTCGTCGTCTGGGCGCGCTTCGATACGTCGAGCGCGGCCTTCCAACTGATCGAGGAGAAGGCGTGGTTCGGCTCCGGCCTCGTCTACAAGATGGGCGTCGACGGCTTCTCCATTCCCTTCGTGCTGCTGACGACCTTCCTGACGCCCTTCGCGATCCTCGCGTCCTGGGAGTCGGTCACCTTCCGCGTCAAGGAATATCTCATCGCCTTTCTGGTGCTCGAGACCTTGATGATCGGCGTGTTCTGCGCGCTCGACCTCGTGCTGTTCTATCTGTTCTTCGAGGGCGGCCTCATCCCGATGTTCCTCATCATCGGCATCTGGGGCGGCAAGCGGCGCGTCTATGCGAGCTTCAAATTCTTCCTCTACACGCTCGCCGGCTCGCTGCTGATGCTGATCGCCATTCTCGCCATCTACGGCAAGACGGGCACGACCGACATCACCGTGCTGCTGCAAACGCATTTCCCGCCGTCGATGCAGACTTGGCTATGGCTCGCCTTCTTCGCCTCTTTCGCCGTGAAGATGCCGATGTGGCCGGTCCACACCTGGCTGCCCGACGCCCACGTCGAGGCGCCGACCGCCGGCTCGGTGATCCTCGCCGCCATTCTCCTGAAGATGGGCGGTTATGGATTCATCCGCTTCTCTTTGCCGATGTTCCCCGACGCCTCGGCGCAATTCGCGCCGCTCATCTACGCCTTGTCGGTCATCGCCGTCAGCTACACCTCGCTCGTCGCTCTGGTGCAGGAAGACATCAAGAAGCTCATCGCCTATTCCTCGGTCGCGCATATGGGCTTCGTCACCATGGGGCTGTTCACTCTGACGCCGCAGGGCGTCCAGGGCGCGGTCTTCCTCATGGTGTCGCACGGCTTCGTCTCTGGCGCGCTGTTCTTGTGCGTCGGCGTGATCTACGACCGGATGCACACGCGCGAGATCGCCGCCTATGGCGGGCTGGTCAACCGCATGCCGCTCTACGCCTTCACCTTCATGGTGTTCACGCTGGCCAATGTCGGCCTGCCGGGGACGTCCGGCTTCGTCGGCGAATTCCTGACGCTGACCGGCGCCTTCCTCGCCAATACTTGGGTCGCGCTGTTTGCGACGAGCGGCGTGGTGCTCTCGGCGGCTTATGCGCTCTATCTCTATCGGCGCGTCGTGTTCGGCGTCCTCGACAAGCCGAGCCTCGCTTCGATCGCCGATCTCACGCCCCGCGAGATCGCGATCTTCGTCCCGCTCATCGCGCTCACCATCTATTACGGCGTGCGGCCGGGGCCGATTCTCGACGCCTCCGCGGCCTCCGTCGCCAATCTTCTCCAAACTCACACAGCCCTGGCCGATGCGCTGAAAATCGCGGCCGAGGCCTCAATGATCGGTCGATGACAATGTCGTTTTCCACCGCCCTCGCGCATCACTTCCTGCCCGAAACCATTCTCGCAGCCGGCGTCCTGGCGCTCATCCTGCTCGGGGCCTGGCGCGGAACGCGCGCCTTCGGCCTCATCAACGAGCTGTCGGCGGCCCTGCTCGGCCTCGCCATATTGGCGATCCTCTTCGGTGGGAAATCGGAAGCCTCGCTGTTCGAAGGCGCCTTCGTCGACGACGCCTTCGCGCGTTTCGTCAAGATCTTGACGCTCATCGGCTCGCTCGCGACGATCCTCATGTCGAGGGATTATCTGCAGCGCGCCAAGCTCGGCAATTTCGAGTTTCCGGTGCTCGTTCTGCTCTCGACGCTCGGCATGCTGCTGCTGGTTTCGGCCGATAATCTCATCGCGCTCTATCTCGGGCTCGAATTGATGTCGCTCGCGCTCTATGTCGTCGCCGCCTTCGACCGCGACGACGCGCGCGCGTCCGAGGCGGGGCTGAAGTATTTCGTGCTCGGCGCGCTGTCCTCTGGAATGCTGCTCTACGGCGCCTCCCTCCTCTACGGCTTCGCCGGCACGGTGTCGTTCGACGGCATCGCCAAGGCCATCACCGACGCGCCGCCGCTCGGCGTCATCTTCGGCCTCGTCTTCGTGCTGGCCGGCCTCGCCTTCAAAATGTCGGCGGCGCCCTTCCATATGTGGACGCCGGACGTCTACGAGGGGGCGCCCACTCCCGTCACGGCCTTTTTCGCCTCGGCGCCGAAAATGGCGGCCGTGGCGATCACCGCCCGCATCGTCGTCACCGCCTTCCCCGGGATCACCGCGCAGTGGCGGCAGATCGTCATCTTCCTCGCCATCGCCTCCATGCTGCTCGGCTCCTTCGCGGCGATCGGGCAGAGCAACATCAAACGCCTGATGGCCTATTCGTCGATCGGCCATATGGGCTTCGCGCTCGTCGGCTTGGCCGCCGGCGACGAAACGGGCGTGCGGGGCGTCGCCATTTATCTGGCGATCTATCTCGTCATGACGCTCGGCGCCTTCGCCGCCATTCTCACCATGCGGGTCGCGGGACATTCGGTCGAGAAAATTTCCGATCTCGCCGGCCTGTCGCGCAATAACGGGACGGCGGCGTTCTTCCTCGCCATGCTGATGTTCTCGCTCGCCGGCGTGCCCCCGCTCGCCGGCTTCTTCGCGAAATATTACGTATTCCTGGCGGCGGTGAACGCGGGGCTCTATCCGCTCGCCGTGCTCGGCGTGCTGGCGAGCGCGATCTCCGCTTATTACTATCTGCGCGTCGTCAAGGTGATCTATTTCGACGAACCGGCGCCGGCCTTCGACCAGTCGCCACTGTCGCTGCGCGCCATTCTCGCCGTTTCCACGCTGTTCCTGCTCGGCTTCTGGATCTATCCGGCGCCGGTCGTGGAGGCGGCGACAGCCGCCGCCAAATCGCTCTTTTAAGGGTCTGGTGAATCGGGTGGAGCTCGGCAGAAGCGCTTTGTCACACGGCGTTCGCCTCGTCTTTCATGAAGAGATCGACTCGACGAACGACGAGGCGAAGCGTCTCGTGCAGGCCGGCGAATCCGGCCCGCTCTGGGTCGTGGCGGACCGCCAGAGCAAGGGGCGCGGGCGGCTCGGCAGGAGCTGGACGTCTCTTCGAGGCAATCTCCATGCGAGCCTCGTTCTGACCGGCTTCGGCCCGGCGAGAATTGCGCCTCAGCTCGGCTTCGTCGCCGGCGTCGCGACGATTTCCGCATTGCTGAGGACGACCGGGGCGGCGGAGCGACTCGCCTTGAAATGGCCGAACGACATTCTTCTCGACGGAGCCAAGCTCGGCGGGATATTGCTGGAAGGCGCGCCACAGCCTGTCGGCGCGTCGGCGCCGGGCGGAGGGCTCGCCTGCGTCATCGGCATCGGCGTCAATTGTGCGTTGTCGCCGGAGGGCGTCCCCGGCCCCGTGACCGACCTCACCCGCCTCTCTTCAGCCCCTACGGCCGGCGAGCTGCTCGCGCAACTTTCGGACAGCATGATCGAGACGCTCGAGCTCTGGGCGGGCGGCGCGGGCTTTGCCGCCTTGCGAGAGCGCTGGCTCGCCCATGCGGCGGGTCTCGGGCGAGATATCAAGGTCACGCTCGCGCAGGAGACGATCGAAGGGCGCTTCGAGACGATCGACGCAACTGGCCGCCTCATTCTGTCCACGCGAGACGGAGAGCGCATCATCGAAGCGGGAGACGTGTTTTTGCCGAGCCTCTCGGGGCCCGCGCCTGCGCCGGAGCGACGCCCATGAACGAGGAGAGCAACGACTTCGTCTTCGCGCCGCTCGGCGGCCTGGGCGAAATCGGCATGAATGCGGCGCTCTATGGCTTCGGGCCGCCGCGCGCGCGCAAATGGCTGATGGTCGATTGCGGGCTGGCTT
>PQAN01000360.1 GCA_003105285.1 Methylocystaceae bacterium | reverse complement strand
TCCTTTCTCGACGAGATCAGAGCCCGCATCCCGGTCTCGGCGGTCGTCGCGCAAAAGGTCAAGCTCAAGAAGCAGGGGCGCGAATGGCGCGGGCTGTCGCCCTTCAACGCCGAGAAGACGCCGTCCTTCTACGTCAACGACCAGAAGGGCTTTTTTCACGATTTCTCCTCCGGCAAGCATGGCGACGGCTTCACTTTTCTGATGGAGACGGAAGGGCTCAGCTTCCCCGAGGCCGTGGAACGGCTCGCCGGCATGGCCGGCCTGCCCATGCCGGTGGAAACGCAGGAGTCGCGTGAAGCGGACGAAAAACGCGCCTCGCTCGGCGAAGTGCTGGAATGGGCCGCGCAATTCTTCGAGAAGCAGTTGCGCGCGCCCGTGGGGAGCGAAGCGCGCGCCTATCTTTCGCGCCGCGAGATCGACGAGACGGCGCGGGCGCATTTTCGTCTGGGCTTCGCGCCCGCCGAGCGCCATGCGCTGCGCGACCATCTCGCCGCCAAGGGCGCGAGCGTCGAGGCGATGATCGAGACGGGCCTGCTCATCCATGGAGAGGACATCGCCGTCCCCTATGACCGCTTCCGCAACCGCATCATCTTTCCGATCTGCGATCGGGCGGGCAGGGTCATCGCCTTCGGCGGCCGGGCGATGGAGCGCGACGCGCAGGCCAAATATCTGAATTCGCCGGAGACGCCGCTGTTCCACAAGGGCGCGAGCCTCTACAATCTGCACAACGCCCGGAAGGCGGCGCATGAGGCGGGCGCCGTCATCGCCGTCGAAGGCTATGTGGATGTCATCGCCATGACGGCGGCGGGCTTTCCGCAGACCGTCGCCCCGCTCGGCACCGCTTTGACGCCGGAGCAATGCACGCTGCTCTGGGGCATGGCGGAGGAGCCGATCCTCTGCTTCGACGGCGACAAGGCCGGCCGCAAGGCGGCCTTCAGGGCGATCGACACCGCTCTGCCGCTGATCGGCCCCGGTCGCAGCTTTCGTTTCGCTCTGCTGTCCGAGGGGCAGGACCCCGACGACCTCTATCGCTCCGGCGGCTCCGCAGCGGTGGCCGAGGCGATCGGCGCTGCGCGGCCGCTCGTCGATGTGCTCTGGGCGCGCGAGACGGAGGGTCAGACGCTCGACACGCCGGAACGCCGCGCCGCCCTCGAGCGCCGCCTCGCCGAAGTGAGCGCGGCGATCGCCGACGAGAGCCTGCGCCGCCATTATGCGCGCGAACTCTCAGACCGTTTCGCCGCTCTGCTCGGCCGCTCGGGGGATTATCGCGGGGGGCGGCGTTTCGCCGCGGCGCGGCCGGGGACGGCGCGCTCGCGCTCGGGCGCCTCTCCCGCGCCGCGCGGCCCCGTGACGATCGGCTCGTCGCTCGCCAACTCCCCCCTGTTTCGCGGGACCAAGCCTTCGATTGCGCCGCGCGAGGCGCTGATTTTGTTGATTTTGATGAACCATCCGCAATTGCTGGCGACGCATTTGGAGGAGGTCGCCGCTCTCGATCTCGGCTCGGCCGAGGTCGAGGCTCTGCGGGCCGTGCTGGTTCGCTGCGTGGCGGACGGGGCGGAGGAGCGGGAAGATTTCGCTCGCGCCGCCGCCGCCGCCGGGCTAAGACCTCTGTGCGAGAGGTTGGCGGGCATGGTCGCTCATGCGTCCCTCTGGAGCGTGCGCGCCGAGGCGGCCGCGGCGGACGCGGCCGAGAGCCTGCGTCAAGCTTTGGTCTTGCAACACAGGGCGCGGGCGCTAAATAAGGAGCTGCGGAAGATCGAGGCACGATTGGCCGTCGCTCCCAGCGACCATGATTCCGCTCGACTGAAGGATATTCAGGCACAATTGACCGCGCTCGATGGAACCGAAGCCACTGTCGAAGGGTTCGGTTCTATGTCGGGCCGCTCGACCCGAGCGCTCTGAAGCCGAGCGTTTCTCGGCGAGAGAGCTACGGTGAGTGCGGGTGATTAAGTGGACGTTAAGCCGCGCCGGCGACTGTGAAGTCTTGCGAATCGGCCTTGAGGCCGGCAGGGCGAAGGGGCCGCCGGACGGCTTGTCTTCCGATGAAGCCTGTGGTTTCTCGCGTTAGAGAGACAGGATCGAGAGACGCCTGGCAGCGTCGCCGATGGTGAGAGGCGGCGGCTGGAACCGTTTGGAGCGAAGAATGGCGAAAAAAGACGACGAGAAGGTCGAGTCCGAGGGCGCAGTCGCGGTCGAAACCGCCGACGGTCCTCTGCTCGACCTCAACGACGCCGCCGTCAAGCGGATGATCAAGCTCGCCAAGAAGCGCGGCTTCGTCACCTATAGCGAGCTCAACGCCGTTCTGCCCTCCGAGGAAGTGTCGTCCGACCAGATCGAGGACGTCTATGCGATGCTCTCCGAAATGGGCATCACCGTATCCGAGGGCGACGACCCGGACGAGGCCGAGGGCGAGGAGCCGCAGGCCGAGGAGGAGGAGGCCGAAGGCGGCGATCTCGTCGAGAGCGCGCGCACGACCGCCGTCGCCACGCGCGCGTCGGAGCCGGCCGACCGCACCGACGATCCGGTCCGCATGTATCTGCGCGAAATGGGCTCGGTCGAGCTTCTGTCGCGCGAGGGCGAAATCGCCATCGCCAAGCGCATCGAGGCCGGCCGCGAGGCGATGATCGCGGGCCTGTGCGAGAGCCCGCTGACCTTCCAGGCCATCATCATCTGGCGCGACGAGCTGAACGACGGCAAGGTCCTGCTGCGCGACATCATCGATCTCGAGGCGACCTACGCCGGGCCGGACGGCAAGAATACCGCCGCCAAGCCGGCGGCACAGCCGGAGCTCGCGCCGTCGACCGCCCTGCGCACGCCCCCGGCGGCGCTCGGCGACGAAGGCGCGGTCGTCGAAGAGACTTTCGAGGAGGAAGACGATCTCGAGAATTCCGTCTCGCTCTCCGCCATGGAGGCCGAGCTGAAGCCGAAGGTTCTCGAAACCTTCGCCTGCATCGCCGACACTTATAAGAAGCTGCGCCGGCTGCAGGACCAGAATGTCGAGAACAAGCTCAAGAACGAGACGCTGACGCCGGCTCAGGAGCGCAAATACAAGGTTCTCAAGAAAGAGATCGTCGCCGATGTGAAGTCGCTGTCCTTGAACCAGAATCGCATCGAGGCGCTGGTCGAGCAGCTCTACGACATCAACAAGCGGCTCATCGGCTATGAGACGAAGCTCCTGCGCCTCGCCGATGCGCAGGGCGTCGCGCGCGAGGATTTCCTCGACAAGTTCCACGGCTCCGAGCTCGATCCCAAATGGATCAACCGCGTGTCCAAGCTCGGGTCGCGCGGCTGGAAGGAGTTCGTCGCCAACGAGAAGGACAGGATCAAGGAGCTGCGCGGCGACATTCACGCGCTGGCGACCGAGACGGGCCTCGAGATTCAAGAGTTCCGCAAGATCGTCCATATGGTGCAGAAGGGCGAGCGCGAGGCGCGTCAGGCGAAGAAGGAAATGGTCGAGGCCAATCTGCGTCTCGTCATCTCCATCGCCAAGAAATACACCAATCGCGGCCTGCAGTTCCTCGACCT
>PQAN01000359.1 GCA_003105285.1 Methylocystaceae bacterium | reverse complement strand
CCGATCATGACTGGCCATATCAGCGCGCCGGCGACGAGATGAAGCAATTCGCGAATATAGTCGATCGTCGTCATGAAAGCGGACTCGCGGAGGGGCGGCGGGAAGAGGGGAGGAGCGACGAGGCGCCAGAACTCTGCTCGTCGCTCCGGTTTTTTTCAGGTGTGACGTAGGGCAGGCGTCAAGCGCAGGCGGTCGAAGCGAACGGCTGCGCCGATGGCCAGAAAGCCCCACAATCCGCCGAAGGTGTAGACGTTTCGCAGGAAGATGCGCGTCACGGTCGCGAGAGTGAAGGATTCCACACCGCGTCCGCTCGCCAGGCAGAACGCGACGACCGAAATTTCATAGACGGCATAGGCGGCCACGAAGGCTGCGATCGCGCCGACGACGCCGTTCCGGCGCCGCCAGACGAAGCTTGCAGTTTCGCTGGACAGCAGGGCGATGGCGCCGAACGCCACCGCCCAGGTCAAAGCGGCGCCCGTCGCATGGTGGTGCTGCGAGGCGAAGATGAGCGTCTGATGAGTCAGCAGCACAGCGACGCTCGCAAAGAGCGCGTCCTGCCGACCCAGGGTCAGCGCCGCGATGGTCACGAAGGCGACCAGCGGAAAGCCGCAGTGATAAGCGGGGCTCAACAGTGCCGCCCCGATGAGCAGCGTCGAAATCCATAGCCACCGTGGCCATGAAGACGGCGCGAGACGGAATGTCGTCGTCATATGATGTCTCCTCTATGTTTCGCCGACAGACGCCGACGCTCAGGGTCGGCGTCGCGGCTGCTCTCCTCTTTACGAATGTCGCAAAGGCAGGAGCGACGATGGCGATCGGAGTTCCCCGAGCGCCGAATTGGTCGAGCGTTCAAGCCTGTGAGGATCGGCGGCCCGAACGGTCGACGGGATCGGGTTGATCCCATCCGAACCATCGCGCCCGGAGTGCATCCCAGAGAGCGAGGCGCGACCAGTCCGGCTCCTCGACGATCTTTTCCCGTTCTGGGTCGAGAAACGGATTGGGAAGGATTACGGTGATCTGCTGTTCGTCCGCTCCATTGAACAGGCGGAGCCCCCAAGACATCGGCAGGCTGAAACGGCCGAAACGCCGATAGAGCTCCGCTCTCGCGGTGCGTCGGTGACGCGCGATGTTCGGCGGCGTCGGGCGCGCGGACGGCCCCTTTGTTTCGCCGATGCAAAGATGAAAATGGGGCGCGCCGAATGCGACAGTCAGATAGCCGTCCGTCAGATTGACGCGCGTCGGCGCCCGCTCGGCGCGCATCTCCCATGCGGCGCCGGGGATGAGAGGCCCGAATGTGATGTCCCGCCAGTGATTTTCGAAGAGGTTCCTGAGAAGCTCTTCCAGGCTCGCTTCATCGACTGGCAAAGGAAACAGGTCGATCTCGGTTCCATCGGATTCGATAATTCGAACAGGCGCATTTGCGGCAGCAGTCATTGTCGTCTCGCTATGTCGTGTGGAATGCGTGCGATCGGAAAGGTGTCAGGGTCTGTACTGCTCCTCGCGACGGAACAGCGGCTCGGCGCCGAAATCATATTTCAGCTCGGCGAAGAAAGTGCGCTGCGGATAGGGCGCGTAGAGGTAATTGCGATAGTTGTTGAGATTGTTGACGCCGGCGATGGCCGTCCAATTGGGCGCGAATTTCCAGCTCGCGCGCAGATCGAACTGGACATTGCGTCCATAACCGCCGAATGTCTCGGTGTTCCAATCGTAATTGTCGAGCTGGCCATGGGAGGCGGATTTGTAGCGAAAGCCCGCCGAGAGGACGAGATCCTTCGTCACATGATAGGTCCCGACCCATTTGACCTTCCAACGCGGCATCTGCAGCACGTCCTTGCCGACATAGCGAAGGTTCTTCTGGTTGGAGAGAATCTCATCGGTCGTATAGGTTGCATTTGCGTCCAGATCGAAGCCGTCGATCAGGAAGTCTCTCAGTCCAATCGCGCCTTCGACGCCATCGTAACGGACCTTTCCGACATTGGAGAAATTGGTGACGGTGGGAACGACGGTGATGTCGGTCTGCGAGACGATGGCGTTCCAGCGGTCTTCGTGGAAGAAAGCGAGATGCGCCTTGTGCTTTTCGAAGAGATATTCGGCCGCGAGCTCATAGGAATCGGCCTGTTCGGGCTTCAAATCCGGGCTGTTGATGACGATGCCGCTCGGCGACACGGTGCGCTGATAGAGTTCGGTCACGCCCGGAAAGCGCGTGGCGTTGCCATAGGAGCCGCGCAGCAGAAGATCGGGCGTCGCCTGCCAGGCGAGCGAGGCTTTCGGCATGAAGGCGGAGAGATTGCGCTCGTGCTGGCGCGTTCCGGTCCCGAGCGCATTCTCGTTGAAGCCGTCGAAAGCGCGCCACCATTCATGGCGACCGCCGAGCGTCAGCGTCCAATCGGGTGCAACCTTCCACACATCTTGGATATAGGCGGCGCCGTTCTCCGTCTTGCCGTATGAGCGCTGCGCCTGCTGGATATAATAGGATGACCAATAGGCCGGTGTGCTCTGCAGATGCAGCTTGAGTGTGTACTGATCGAAATGGCCGCCGAAGGAGACTTCATGCTTGCCGAGGAGCTCTTGCTCCGGGCGAAAGATGAAACGCATGTCCATCACCTTCCAACCCGTGCCGCTGTATTCGCGCGTCTGGCCGGATGTGTCGACGCCATATTTCAGCGCGGAGACGCCGACGTCGCGAAGCTGATCATAAGAGCCGCCGACGAGCTCCATATCGAAGACGCCTCCGGTCTGCGTCTTGAATTCGAGGCCCTGCATCAGATGCAGGAACTCCGTATGCGAAGGATTTAAGCCCGAGAGGGCGAAATTGACCCCGTTCATCGTGATGCGGCCATTGGCGGTGTTGTAGACGGGCAGGCCCGTCGTCGCATTGGTGAGATAGGTCAAAGGATCGATATCGAGGCCGAGCTGCATCACGCCGACCGTGTAGGCGAGGCGCGCATCCTTGTTGAAATCGTAGGCCACCTTCAGCGTGCCGACATTCTCCTCCGTGGTCTGCAGGCCGGCGGTGCCGAACACGCCGCGCAGCGCGCCTTGACGATCGGCGTCGAAGAAGCCGCCGACGACCGGCGTTCCCGCCGCGCCGCCGGGGCTCGACGAGGTCACATAGGAAATCGGCTGCGAATGCGTCAGCAGATGATTATAGGAAGCCCGCCAGGAGACATCGCCCGAACGGTCGCCGACCGAGACGCCGCCCGTGAAGCCGGGGTTGGTCCTATGCGTCGCATATTGGTCGTCGTAAGGCGCGAGAAGACCCTGGAGGTTGGAGTGCAGCTCGAATTGCTCCGGCATCTTCGTCGTATAGGTGATGACGCCGCCGATCGAATTGCCGGAATAGAGCGCGGAGTAGGGGCCGTACATCACATCGATGCGCGACACCTCCTCGGGCACGATCATCGAATATTTCGGCGTATGCTCGCTCGTGCCGAACAGCGACGAGATGAGAATGCCGTCCTTGTAGACGAACTGCCTCTGCGGCTCGAAAGGCCCGATGGTGCGGCCGGTCATGCTCTGAAAGCGGTCGCCGGGGAATTTCGCCGACATGTCGAGGCTCGGCGCATAGCGCAGCATCTCGATCGCCGTCGTGGCGTTGACGGTCTCCTCGATCTTGCGGGCCGTCACCGTATGGACGACTGCGGGAATATTGTCGGGGATAGCCTTGGAGAATGGTTTCTCGCGCGTCGCTTGCGCCGCTGTCGAAGCCGCGCCATGGCCATCTCCTTCGGCGGCCACTTCGATTTCAGGCAGCGATTCCTGCGCGAAGGCGCCGAGCGGCGAAAGGGCGGCGAGCGTCAAGGCGGCGACGGACGCGCCGCCGCGGGCGAGTTGGCAAATTTGGGACGACATGAGCGATGGACTCGCAGCGAACGTGGACCGTCACTGCGAATGGTCTCGACCCGCGGTTCGACGCCGAACGTCGACATGGGTTTCGGCCGCCTCGGGGCACCCCGCCCGACGCTTTCGCGCGTGACCACGAATGATGGCAGGTCTCCTGGCTCGCGGGTCACCGCCGTCGACCGCCTTCCCAGGGCGCATGCCCCAGTGGCTTCATTGGTCTTCGGCTCGCCGCTTACAGTTGCGGGGGCAGCCGCGGAATTGCACGCGTCGCGCGCTCACCGCATTCCCATTTTGATCCCTTATCGGGAACCATCGAGGCGAATAAGCGCGTAGCTCGTTGGAAATGTCAAGCCTCTCGCTGAGAGTTATGTTATAACATAATATCAGTCAAGCCGGTTTTGCTCCCGGCGATCTCCAAGGCTCGTCGCGACATGTCGCAATCGGAGCAAATGGCTTCAGGCGCCGTCGGCGCTCTGCGCGGGCCCAAGCACGGCGGAGCGAATGAAGCCGCTTTCGATCCAGAAGCGCTATGCGAGCGCCGACGAGGCGGAAGCGGATATTCGTCGGCGCGTGGAGGCGAAGGAAGTCATCATCGGCTTCGGCCATCCCGTCTACACGACCGTCGATCCATGCAACAAAGTGATGAAGGATGTGGCGCGGCGGCTCTCGGCGGATGGCGCATCTGCGAAGATGTTCGAGATCGCCGAACGTGTCGAGTCGGTGATGGCGGAGAGCAAGCGCATGTTCGCCAATGTCGATTGGTTCAGCGCCGTGTCCTATCACGCGATGGGCGTGCCGACGGCGATGTTCACGCCGCTGTTCGTGATGGCGCGGACGTCGGGCTGGTGCGCGCATATCCTCGAGCAGCGCGTCGACAACAAGATCATCCGGCCGTCGGCCAATTACATCGGGCCGCAGCGGCGCCGCTTCATGCCGATCAAGGACCGCGGTCTGCGCTCGTCGCCGTCCTGGGCGGCGTGACCCGAGACGATGCTTCGGTTCGACGGGCAGCCTCTTGCGAGACAGCCGACTAATTTTCCGCCCGGCGCATTCTGATGTCTTCCAACGCCTCTCGTATCATTTCGTCGATCGCAAATCGGATGTTGTTCTCGAGCGCATCGAGCCCGTCTCTGCCGATCAGATAGAGAGCGTCGTCGACGTGCGATTCGAGGAAATAGCGAGAAATGACAGGCTGGTCGAAGCCTGCGCCTTTCGATCTCGCTCTGATGCTCGCCATCGCAGCGTCGCGTAGCGCGCGACCGAACTGCTCGCGTGTGCTCAACAAAATCGTCGCCAGAGAGACGGCGTGACCCAGGTGCTTCTCACGCATATTCGTGCTTTCGGTAGGTTTACGGCCTCGCCCCTTCTGCCGCGCTGGCGCTCCCTTTCCTCGAGCCGGAGGCTACCGTTTGTAGAGTATACTCCGTAGATAAACACTCTTCAAGCTGGCTGGTTCTCGTCATGGAAATGCGAGAGACGCTGGCGCGCAATCTGAGGAAATATCGACGGGCTCAACGCCTGTCGCAGGAGGAGCTCGGACATCGGGCGGAGCTGGACCGCACCTATGTCAGCTCGATCGAACGATGCGTCTATTCGGCGACGGTCGACGTCGTCGGGCGCCTTGCCGCAGCGCTCGGCATCCCGGCGCTCGAACTTCTCAAGCCTGCGAGCGAAACTGAGGAGGCGAAATCGTCATTTGCGGCGTCGACTGAAGGCGCCAGCACGAAGGCGCAGGCCAAGAAGGGCGCAAAGCCATCTCGAAAAGGCGAGGGGCGGGCGCAAAGGCGRGCAGMTGTTCGAAAGAAGCCGGGTCCATAGCCGAGCGACCATGGACCCGAGCGCKAGGGTCACATCGGCGAGATCGCCGCTTCTGGCGACGCCAGCCGAGCGAGGTCCGCCAGGGCCGAGCGCAGTTCCGGCCATGGAAATTCCGTGTCTTTCGGGCTCGGTTCGCCGAGCTGAATGACGATGGCGAGCTTGGCCGCAACGCCCGGCAGGCTGGCGGCCTTCGTCGTCGGGACCGAAGCCGTGAAACCACGCTCCTTATCGAGAGCAGATTCGAGTTCCGCGTCGACGGCGTCGAAGCCGAGCTCCGCCGCCGCCTCGTCCCATCGCCTTTGCTGCTCCTCGAACGCCGCGATCAGCGTTTCTCTCTCGATCTCCGGCCCGTCTGCGAGCAGCTTCTCGATCTCGTCGACCGAATGAGCGATTTTCGGCTCCTCATCGCGGGAAATGCGGATCGTGACCTCGGGGACGCCGACCGAGTGAATGAGTTGCGTCTCGATGCGCTGCCACTGGCGCGTCAGCGCGACGACCTGCGTGTGATTGGCTTGCCAACTCCGCCAGAGTTGCAGCGCAGGGTCGGACGGCGCCCCTCCTGCGCTCTTCCCGGACGGCAAGGCGCCGGTTCCTCGCAAAATCGCACGCCAGCTAACGG
>PQAN01000358.1:4411-11930 GCA_003105285.1 Methylocystaceae bacterium | reverse complement strand
CAGGCCGTCGGCCAAGCCCTCGTCGCCGCTCAACGGACAGCGCCCGCCGACCGCCCCGTTCATTCCCTGCACGCCTATTTCATCCTCGCCGGCGATCCGAAAACGCCGATCACCTATTCGGTCGAGCGCGTGCGGGACGGAAAGAGCTTCACGACGCGGCGATGCGTCGCGACGCAGCGCGATCGCGCGATCTTCTCACTCGAAGCCTCCTTCCAAATCGTCGAGAAGGGACTCGAACACGCGTTTGCGCCGCCGGAAGCGCCTGCTCCCGAAAGCCTGCCGACGTCGAGCGCTCTCGCCGAACGCTTCATGGGCTTTCTTCCGCCTTCGGCGCGCGCCCTCATCGCGGGCGCCTCGGCGCTCGACATACGCGTCGTCGATCCGGCCGCCTATTTTTCAGGCGAAGGAACGCCGTCCGCCCAACAATTCATCTGGTTTCGCGTCGCCGGCCGGCTGCCCGACGACCAGGCGACGCATAGCGCCGTGCTCGCCTATCTTTCGGACATGACGCTGCTGAACACGGCGCTCATCGCGCATGGGCGCTCGATCTTCGACCAGAGGCTGCAGGTCGCGAGCCTCGACCACGCCGTCTGGTTCCATCGCCCTTTCCGCGCCGACGAATGGCTGCTCTATGCGCAAGACAGTCCGGCCGCCGCCGGAGCGCGGGCGCTGACGCGCGGACTGCTCTATACGGAGAGTGGCGAACTCGTCGCTTCGGTCGCCCAGGAAGGGTTGATCCGCGATCGCTCAGGCGAGAGCTGAGCGGCGCATTGGCTAATCGTTAGGCGCCGACTGCTTAAATCGGGGCGCCGTTTCCTAACGGCTCCGCCGCTCCCGCCGAGGGCCCGCGGAGGGGCATGCTCGGCCAGCGGGCGACCGCCGTCGAGCGAAGCCGCGTCCTTTTGTCATGACCTTTTCAAGGTATTGATAAACACCATTTATTCGACTTTCCGGGATGGCCGTCCGGCGTCATTCGCCTCCGCCTTCATGTCTGGCACGGCATTTGAAAGCCGCCGTCGTGAGCACAACCGTGCTCTTCATGGCCATCGCCGCGTAGGGCGCCGTCGTCTCGTCGCGCCGTCATTCGCCAGGAAGGTCAAAAAACACAGGATAGGCAGATGAAAATCGTGACAGCGATCATCAAGCCCTTCAAGCTCGATGAAGTTCGTGACGCCCTGACGACGATCGGCGTCCACGGTCTGACCGTGACCGAAGTCAAGGGATATGGGCGGCAGAAAGGGCATACGGAGATCTATCGCGGCGCCGAATACGCCGTCAGCTTCTTGCCCAAACTGAAAATCGAAGTCGCCGTGACATCGGAACTCGTCGCCAAGGCAATAGAGGCGATCACGACGGCCGCGCACACGGGCCAGATCGGCGACGGCAAGATATTCGTCCTTCCGCTCGAACAGACGATCCGCATCCGCACGGGCGAACGCGACGCCGACGCTCTCTGAAGCCTTTCACCGTATCATCAGGAGTTCCAAATGAGACTTCGTCCGACTCGGAGCCTGTCCATGGCTTCGACCCTCTCAGGCTTTGCGATCGCGGCGAGCGTCGCGGATTCCGCTTTCGCCGCAGGCAATGCGCCGACGCCCAATCCAGGCGACACGGCATGGCTGCTCGTTTCGGCCGCGCTCGTCTTGCTGATGTCCATTCCAGGGCTCGCCTTGTTCTATGGCGGTCTGGTGCGCTCCAAGAACGCGCTGTCGGTGCTCACGCAGACTTTCGCCATCGTCGCGCTCGTCGGCGTGCTCTGGACGGTCTATGGCTATTCGCTCGCCTTCGGCGACGGCGGCTCGCTGAACAATTATATCGGCGGCTTCAACAAGCTGCTTCTCAAAGGCGTCGACGCCTCCACCAACGCGCCGACCTTCACGCCCGGCCATGTCATTCCCGAATACGCCTATTTCGTGTTCCAGATGACCTTCGCCATGATCACGCCTGCGCTGATCATCGGCGCTTTCGCCGAGCGCATCAAATTCTCGGCGGCCTTCGTGTTCATCATCTTGTGGGTGACGTTCATCTATTTCCCGATCGCGCATTGGGTGTGGGCGGCCGCCGATCCGAACGCCGTCGTCGACGCGGCCACTAAGCTCGCGGCGGCGACGACCGAAGAAGCCAAGGCGGCCGCTCAGGCGGAACTCGACACGCTCACGAGCTCGGTCGGCTGGATCTCCGGCGGTCTCGCGCCGTGGATGAAGGGCGTCGGCGCACTGGACTTCGCGGGCGGCACCGTCGTTCACATCAACGCCGGCATCGCCGGTCTCGTCGGCGCGCTCATCATCGGCAAGCGCATCGGCTACGGCAGAGAGGCGCTGCCTCCGCACTCGCTGACGCTGTCCATGGTCGGCGCGTCGCTGCTGTGGGTGGGCTGGTTCGGCTTCAACGCCGGCTCCAACCTCGAGGCCAATGGCACGACGGCGCTCGCCTTCGTCAACACGATGGTCGCCACGGCCGGCGCGGCTCTCTCGTGGCTGCTGGCGGAATGGGCGGTCAAGGGCAAGCCTTCGCTGCTGGGCCTCATCTCCGGCGCCGTCGCCGGCCTCGTCGCGGTGACGCCGGCCTCGGGCCTCGCGGGACCGATCGGCTCGCTCGTCCTCGGCCTCATCGTCTCGCCGATCAGCCTGCTCTTCGTCTCCAAGGTGAAGAACTTCTTCGGCTACGACGACTCGCTCGACGTGTTCGGCGTGCACGCCATCGGCGGCATCACCGGCGCTCTGGCGACAGGCATTCTGGTGAGCCCCGATCTCGGCGGCGTCGGCATCACCGACTACACCAACATCGGCGAGAGCTTCGCCGGCAAATATGATCTCGTCGCCCAGCTCACCGCGCAGGGCACGGCGGTCGTCGCGACGCTCTTGTGGTCGGGCGTCGGCTCGGCGATCCTCTACAAGATCGTCGACATCGTCATCGGCCTGCGCGTCGCTCCGGACCAGGAGCGCGAGGGCCTCGACATCGCCGACCACGGCGAGCGCGCCTACAACTACTAAAAAAGACCAAGAGACCAGTCGCATCTGCCGAAGTCTGGAACGGCGCCTACGGGCGCCGTTTTTTTGTTGGAGCTCACGGTTTGGATGTCATCCAATCCAAAGCGTCGTCCAGCCTGTCGCCGCCCCAAAATAATTCGCCGTGTGCGACAAAAGTCGGAGCGCCGAATATCCCCCGGGATTCGGCCTCTTCGGTGCGAAGGCGCAGCAGTTCTTTCGTCTCCTCTGTCGCGGCTCGCTGGAGCCACTCGTCGCTCGACAATCCCGCCCTCTTCAAGGCGCGGGCGATAACGGCAGAGTCCGAGATGTCTTCGTCCTGGACGAAATTCGATCGAAAGACCGCCTTTGTGAAGGCCTTCGACGAGCGCGCATCCCCGATAGCCGTCGCAACCCTAGCGGCGAGCAGGCCATTGCGCGGGAAGGTCGTCGGTCGACGCCATGCGAGCTTTTTCCGCACGCACAGCCGTTCGAGGTCGCGCCACATATAAGCGCCCTTCGCCGGATAGAGATTGAAGGGCGAATCTCTCCATCCTTGCCGCGCAAAGACCGGCCCGAGCAGAAAGGGTTTCCACTCCACCCGAACGCCGGCCGAATGAGCTTTATCGTCGATCTCTTCGACACTGATGTAAGAATAGGTGCTGGCGAACTCGTACCAGAACTCCATCGTCGACGACGCCATGAGGCCACCTCGCGCGAATTCAGGGGTCACATATTCCCAAGGCACACATATTTGATCTCGAGATAGTCATCGATGCCGTATTTCGAGCCCTCGCGCCCCATGCCGGACTGCTTGATGCCGCCGAAGGGCGCGGCTTCGCTCGAGATGAGCGACTCGTTGACGCCGACCATGCCGAAATCCAGCGCTTCGGCGACACGGAAGATTTTCGCGACGTCGCGGCTGTAGAAATAGGAGGCGAGGCCGTATTGCGTCGAATTGGCGAGACGGATCGCCTCGTCTTCGCTCTCGAAGGGGATGACCGCCGCCACGGGACCGAACGTCTCTTCGCGAAAGATCAGCATGTCCTGATCGACGCCGGAGAGCACCGTCGGGCAAAAGAAGGTGCCGCCGAGCGCATGGCGCCCGCCGCCGGTCAGCAGCTTGGCGCCGCGTTCCAGCGCGTCGGCGACTTGGCGCTCGACCTTTTGGGCCGCCGCCTCCTCGATCAGGGGACCGACGACGGCTCCAGGCTCGACGCCGCGCGCCACCTTCAGGGCGGACGCCGCCGCCGCCAGCTTCTCGGCGAAGGCGTCGGCGACGCTCGCGTGAACGAGAAAACGGTTAGCGCAGACGCAGGTCTGGCCGCTGTTGCGATATTTGGTGGCGAGCGCGCCCTTCACGGCGAGGTCGAGATCGGCGTCCTCGAACACGATGAAGGGCGCGTTGCCGCCGAGCTCCATCGAGCATTTCTGCACATTCTCGGCGGCCTGCCGCAGCAGAATCTTGCCGACCTCGGTCGAGCCGGTGAAGGTGATCTTGCGCACGATCGGATTGCCGGTGAGCTCCCGCCCCACGGCGGCGGGGTCGTTCGTCGTCACCACATTGAGGACGCCGTCCGGCACGCCGGCGCGCTGCGCGACATCCGCGAGGGCCAGGGCCGAAAGAGGCGTCAGCTCGGCGGGCTTGACGACCATCGTGCAGCCGGCGGCGAGCGCCGCGCCAGCCTTGCGGGCGATCATGGCCGAAGGGAAGTTCCAAGGCGTGATCGCCGCCGTGACGCCGACCGGCTGCTTGAACACGAGAATGCGCTTGTCCCGGCCCTGCGAGGGAATGATGTCGCCATAAGAGCGGCGCCCCTCTTCCGCGAACCAGTCGATGAAAGCGGCGCCATAGGCGATCTCGCCGCGCGCCTCGGTCAGGGGCTTGCCCTGCTCCGCCGTGATGATGTGCGCGAGACGCTCCTGCTCGGCCAGCATGAGCTCATACCAGCGCCGCAGGATTTGCGCCCGCTCCTTGGCGGTCTTGCCCCGCCAGGCGGGCAGGGCGCGCTCCGCCGCCGCTATGGCGCGCCGCGCCTCCGCGACGCCCTGATCCGGAACCTCGGCCAGAAGGGCGCCGGTCGCAGGATCGCGAACGGCGAAGGAAGCGCCGCTGTCCGCGCCGACCCAGGCGCCGTCGATGAAAGCCTGCTGGCGATAAAGACCGGACTCTCTGGCGCTCATCTCATCATCTCTCCCAACGCTCACGACAGCGGCACGAATACAGCGCCTCTATCGTCGGAAACAACCCAGGGTCGCCGAGCTGCCCGAAAATCGGCGCTTTCTCGAGGCTATTGGCGCCGCTCTCACGGGGAGCCGGCTCGAACCGAACCGACGCGACTCCGTTTACGAACCGAAAAACTCGCGGTCCTCCCGGCTTCCGGAGCGCGGGCCTTCGGATTCGCTCGGCGCCGGAATCGCCGTCGGACGTCGCGCGTAATATGCGAGTTGGCCGCAATCTCATATGGCCTCGCCGACAAAAACCGACATAATCGGCAAGAATCGTGGGATCGCAACGCTCGAGCCCGCCTCCCGAGACCCTCAACCAGAGACTGCGAATTGGCCGACTTCAGCTCCGCTTTTCCCCTGACGCGCCGCGGCGCGTTCGCCGTTCTCTCGAGCGCCGCAGGCCTCGCCGCGCCGCGATGGCTCATCCGTCCGGCCTATGGACAGGCCGCGCCGGAGGGCGTCGAAACCCACGGGCTGTCGACCTTCGGCGAACTCGACGAAAAACCGGATTTCAAACATTTCGGCTATGTGAACCCGAATGCGCCGAAGGGCGGAATCATCACATTGACGACGCAGACGCCGACCTTCGACTCGCTCAACGGATATATTTTGCGCGGCAATCCGGCGCAGGGCTTGTCGCTGATCTTCGACAGCCTGATGACGTCCAGCCTCGACGAGCGTGACACGCTCTACGGCCTCGTCGCGAAATCGGTGCGGGTTTCGGCCGACAAGCTCACCTATCGCTTTCTGCTGCGCAAAGAGGCGCGCTTTCACGACGGCTCCAGGCTCACCGCCGAGGACGCCGCGTTCTCGTTGAACATTCTCAAGACGAAAGGCCACCCCGTCATCTCGCAGATGCTGCGCGATCTGGTGAGCGCGGAAGCCGAGGCCGAGGATCGACTCGTGGTGCGCTTCGCGCCGGGCCGCACGCGCGATCTGCCGCTCATCGTCGCCGGTCAGCCGATCTTCTCGAAAAAATATTACGCGAACCGCCGCTTCGAAGAGTCGACGCTCGAGCCGCCGCTCGGCTCCGGCGCGTATAAGATCGGCGCCTTCGAACAAGGCCGCTTCAACATCTTCGACCGCGTTGCGGACTATTGGGCCAAGGATTTGCCGGTCAATGTCGGCCAAGCCAATTTCGACAAGGTCAAATATGAATATTTCAGCGACAGCAATGTCGCTTTCGAAGGCTTCAAGGGCGGCGCCTATACGCTGCGGCAGGAGGACACGGCGCGCATCTGGGCGACGGGCTACGACTTCCCCGCCATTCGCGACGGCCGCGTCAAGCGCGAGACGTTTCCGTCGAACCGCATCCCCGGCATACAGGGCTGGTATTTCAACACGCGCCGCGCGGCCTTCAAGGACCCGCGCATTCGCGAGGCGATCGGCTACGCCTTCGATTTCGAATGGACCAGCCGCAATTTGATGTATGACGCCTACAAGCGCATCTCGTCGTTCTTCGAGAATTCCGAGCTCGCCGCAAAAGGACCGCCGGACGACGCCGAAAAGGCGCTGCTCGAGCCGTTCCGCGACCGGCTTCCGGCGGAGGCGTTCGGCGAGGCGATCCTGCCGCCGGTCTCGGACGGCTCCGGCCAGGATCGCAATCTGCTGCGCAAGGCGAATGATCTGCTGGCCAAGGCCGGCTGCGTGCGCAAGGACAATGTGCTGTATCTGCCCGACGGCAAGCCGCTGGAGCTCGAGTTCCTCGATCACTACAACCTGTTCGAGCGCCACACTCAGCCCTTCATCAAGAATCTGAAGCTGCTGGGCGTCAACGGCCGCATCCGCATCGTCGACGCCGCGCAATATAAGCAGAGGCTCGAGGATTTCGACTTCGACATCACCGTCGACAATCTCGTCATCGCCTTTTCGCCGGGCGAGGAATTGCGCAATTATTTCGGCTCGGAGGCCGCGAAATTCCACGGCTCGCGCAATCTCGCCGGCATCTCCGATCCAGCCGTCGACGCGCTGATCGACAAGGCCCTGCAAGCGACATCACGCGCCGAGCTCGTCACCGTCTGCCGGGCGCTCGACCGCGTCCTGCGCGCCGGACACTATATTATTCCGCACTGGTACACGCCGGTGACGCGGATCGCACGGTGGGACGTCTTCGACCGGCCCGCGCGCACGCCGAAATACGAGCTCGGCATCGTCTCCACCTGGTGGTGGGACGAGGAGCGGGCGCGCAAGATCAATTTCGCGGGACGCTGAAACGACATGGCGGCTTATATCGCAAGACGACTGCTGCTGATGATCCCGACGATCCTCGGCATCATGCTCATCTCCTTCGCCGTCGTGCAATTCGCCCCCGGCGGCCCGGTGGA
>PQAN01000358.1:0-4259 GCA_003105285.1 Methylocystaceae bacterium | reverse complement strand
TTCGGCTTCGACAAGCCGGCCTGGGAACGCTTCCTGCTGATGGTGAAGAATTACGCGACCTTCGATTTCGGCCGCAGTTATTTCCGCGATCAGAGCGTGTTGAAGCTGATCGGCGAGAAACTCCCCGTCTCCATGTCGCTCGGCCTGTGGATGACGCTCATCTCCTATTCCGTCTCCATTCCGCTCGGCATCGCCAAGGCCGTGCGCGATGGCGCGCGCTTCGACATGTGGACATCCAATCTCATCATCATCGGCTATGCGATTCCGAGCTTCCTGTTCGCCATGCTGCTCATCGTGCTGTTCTCCGGCGGCTCGTTCTGGCAGATTTTTCCGCTGCGCGGCCTCACCTCGGACGATTTCGACCAGCTCTCGCTCATCGGCAAGATCGGCGACTATTTCTGGCATATCGCTTTGCCCGTCGTCTCGATGACGCTCGGCGCCTTCGCCACGCAGACGTTTTTGACGAAGAACTCGTTTCTCGATGAAATCCGCAAGCAATATGTGCAGACGGCGCGCATGAAGGGCCTCACCGAGAACCGCGTGCTCTACGGGCACGTGTTCCGCAACGCCATGCTCATCGTCATCGCCGGCTTTCCCGGCGCTTTCGTTCACGCCTTTCTGACAGGCTCCGTGCTGATCGAGACGATCTTCTCGCTCGACGGCCTCGGCTATCTCTCCTACGAGTCGATCGTGAACCGCGACTATCCTGTGGTCTTCGCCAATCTCTACATCTTCGCTCTGCTCGGACTGGTCGTGAATCTCCTGTCCGATCTCACCTACACCTGGATCGATCCGCGGATCGATTTCGAAACGCGCGAGGTCTAGAGCATGGACGCCGAGACCTCCGCCGCGACGACGCCTCGAACGTCTCTCGCCCCTGAGATTTTTCGCGACGGGCTGTTGCGATTGCGGCCGATCGATCGGCGGCGGCTGGACAATTTCAAAGCCAATACGCGCGGATTCTGGTCCTTCTGGATATTCGCGGCGCTGTTCTTCGTGTCGCTCGCCTCCGACTTCGTCGCCAATGACCGGCCGATCGTCGTTTCCTACAAAGGAGAAATCCTCTTTCCCGTCTTCAAGGATTATCCGGAAGAGAAATTCGGCGGCTTCCTCGCGCAGACGGATTATCGCGATCCGACGATCGAGAAGGAGATCGACGCGCATGGCTGGATGCTCTGGCCGCCCATCCGCTATTCCTACGATACGCATAATCTCGATCTGCCGACGCCRGCGCCCTCGCCGCCGACATGGATGCTGAGCAAGGAGCAATGCGAGGCGGCGGCGGCGAAGAAGCTCGGRYCGAACGAAGCGAGCGCCGGCTGCCGGGCCATCGAATGGAACTGGCTCGGCACGGACGATCAGGGCCGCGACGTCGTCGCGCGGCTTCTCTATGGCTTCCGCATCTCCGTGCTGTTCGGCCTCATTCTCGCGAGCGTCTCGTCGATCGTCGGCGTCGCCGCCGGAGCGGTGCAAGGCTTTTTCGGCGGGCGCGTCGATCTTGTTTTTCAGCGCTTCATCGAAGTCTGGTCGTCGCTCCCGCAGCTCTATCTGCTCATCATCATTTCGTCCTTCCTCGTGCCGGGATTCTTCGTGCTGCTCGGCATATTGCTGCTGTTCTCCTGGGTCTCGCTCGTTCACGTGGTGCGCGCGGAATTCCTGCGGGCGCGCAATTTCGAATATGTGAACGCGGCGCGGGCGCTCGGCCTCTCGAACTTCAGAATCATTACCCGCCATCTGCTGCCCAACGCCACCGTCGCGACCTTGACCTTTCTGCCCTTCGTCCTCAATTCGTCGATCACGACGCTGACGTCTCTGGACTTCCTCGGCTTCGGCCTGCCGCCCGGCTCCCCCTCGCTCGGCGAACTGCTGCTGCAGGGCAAGTCGAACCTGCAGGCGCCCTGGCTCGGCCTGACCGGCTTCGCCATCATCGCGCTCATGCTGTCGCTTCTGGTGTTCATCGGCGAAGCCGTGCGCGACGCCTTCGATCCGAGAAAGACGTTCCGGTGAGAAACCGTTAGATTGACGTTGGAGATGAGATCATGAACAAAGTCGTTCGCGAACATTACCCTGCTGCCAAGCTTCCGCCGGAGCTACGAGAAGGACTCGATCCGAGGGCGAGCGTGACGATCACGATCGAGCAGGAAAGCGCCGCGACATGCGTCATGACGCTCGAAGAATTGTTCGCCCTCAGGCGAGACGTGTTCGCCTCTCAGAGCGAAGTCGACCAATATGTGCGTGACGCTCGCAATGATTGGGGCGATTAGCACGTGACATCTCGACTCGTCTATTTGGACACGAATGTTTTCATCGCAGGCTTCGAGTCGCCAGCCTCGAACGCCGAGCCGGTCCAGGACCTCTTGCTCGCGCTCCGAGAGAAACCCGGTTTCGCGGTGACCAGCGAGCTCACGCTGGCGGAGCTGTTGGCTCCGATCTCCCGCCCGCACGTTCTAGCGCCAGCGGAACGTCGGCGACTTTATTTGGATCTCTTGGTCGGCGGAGGAATGATCGACCTCCGTCCTGTCACACGTGAGATCTTGATCGAGACTGCAGACCTTCGTCGAACCACTCGCCAGAAACTCCCGGATGCTATTCACGTTGCGACGGCGCTGCATGCCGACTGCCGATTTTTCATGTCTCATGACGACGGCATGAGGAAACTGCCCGAAGGCCTGACCAGACTCCACCCGGATCGAGCGGGAGCCGCCTCGATCATCGAAGCTCTTCGAGGATGAACGCGTTAAGCCGATGACGCAAGACAGCACCGCCACCCCCCTCCTCGACATCCGCGACCTCTCCATCGCCTTCGCGCAAGGCGGCAAGGAGACGCTCGCCGTGGACAAGGTCTCGTTCTCGCTCGAGCGCGGGCGCACGCTAGCGCTCGTCGGCGAATCCGGCTCGGGAAAATCCATTACCGCTCTGTCGATCGTCCGCCTCTTGCCGACATCGGCGCGCCATCCTTCGGGAAGCATAAAATTCGCCGGCGAGGAGATATTGGGGCTCGACGACGCGCGGCTGCGCGCCATTCGCGGCGGCAAGATCACGATGGTCTTCCAGGAGCCGATGACCTCGCTCAATCCGCTGCATACGATCGAACAGCAGATCGGCGAAATCCTCGAGCTGCATGGAACGCGCGGGCGCGTTCGAATTCGCGAGCGCGTCGTCGAGCTGCTCGGCGAGGTCGGCATTCCCGATCCGGCCGCGCGGCTGTCCGCCTATCCGCATCAATTGTCGGGCGGCCAGCGCCAGCGCGTGATGATCGCCATGGCGCTCGCCAACAAGCCGGACCTGCTCGTCGCCGACGAGCCGACGACGGCGCTCGACGTCACCGTGCAGGCGCAAATCCTCGCTCTGCTCGAGCGCGTGCAGAAGACCTACGGCATGGCGATGCTGTTCATCACTCACGATCTCGGCCTGGTGCGACGCTTCGCCGACGATGTCTGCGTCATGCAGCACGGCAAAATCGTCGAGGCCGGAGCGGTCGAAACCGTCTTCTCCTCGCCGCGACACCCTTACACCAAGGCGTTGCTCGCGGCGGAACCGAAGGGCGCGCCGCCGATCGAGGATTTGAACGAGCCGATCCTCATCAGCGCCGACAACCTGCGCGTCTGGTTTCCGATCAAGCGCGGATTCCTGCGCCGCACCGTCGGCCATATCAAAGCCGTCGACGGCGTTTCGGTCGCGGTGCGCAGAGGCTCGACGGTCGGCGTCGTCGGCGAATCCGGTTCGGGCAAGACGACGCTCGGGCTGGCTCTCTTGCGGCTCATCCGTTCGGAAGGGCCGATCGTCTATCTCGGCCAGCGCTTGGACGACAAGACCGCGAAGGAGATGCGGCCGTTGCGCCGCGACATTCAGGTCGTCTTCCAGGACCCTTATGGCTCGCTTTCGCCTCGCATGTCGGTCGCCGAGATCGTCGCGGAAGGCCTGGGCGTGCAGGAGCGAAATCTCTCCTTCGAGGACACGCGCGAGCTCGTCGCCCGCGCGCTCGAGGAGACGGGGCTCGACCCCGCCACGATGGACCGCTATCCGCACGAGTTCTCCGGCGGCCAGAGGCAGCGCATCGCCATCGCCCGCGCCATCGTGCTGCAGCCGAAATTCATCGTGCTCGACGAGCCGACCTCGGCGCTCGACATGTCCGTGCAGGCGCAGATCGTCGATCTGTTGCGCGATCTGCAGGTCAGGCATTCGCTCGCCTATCTGTTCATCAGCCATGATCTGAAAGTGGTGAAGTCGCTCGCCGCCCATCTCATCGTCATGCGGCA
>PQAN01000357.1 GCA_003105285.1 Methylocystaceae bacterium | reverse complement strand
GTCAAAAGGACCATCGTTACCGCGTCGATCACCAACGAGTCCGTCGACGATCTCGGGTCGAAGCCGGGACTTGCCGTCAAGGCAGTCATCAAGTCCTCCGACGTGCTCGTCGCTGTCGATTAAGTCCGCTCTTTATCGGATTTCGTCGGCTACGTGAATGGATCCGGCTGGACGAGAAAAGAGAGGCGCCACGAACCTGCGTTCGTGACGCCTCTCTGGACGGCGTATCGGGAGCGATTTCCATCTCGGAGTTTGGGCGGCTGCCTCGCAACCAATTGCGACGCCGAGTCGAGCAATTGCAGCGCTGATCCTCTCCTGGGTCAGCAATTGTTTTTGTTCGCGCGCAAATAGTCCGAACTGGCAAGAAGCGTTTTCCGGGCCGTCCGGCAAAGGCAAACCTGCCGCAAAATCATGCCGGATACGCCGGGTTCAGCGAAGGCGGCGACGATCTCGGGTGCGAGATGATCGGCGGCGCATGAGCCGTCAAACGAAATCGGCGTGGCGTCATCGACTCCGCTGAATGCCGCTGACGCACAGAGACCGCATCATCTTTTCTCTTGTCGGCTTCGTTCCGCAGCGTCGCCGACGCCTCGGCGTCGCGCCGAACCCGGCAAATCGAAAGCGAGAGGCCGATCGGCCGTCTTCCGTCCGGGCGCCGAGACTATCGATGCGATCAACCGCCGTAGATCAGTTTCGCGATACGGTTTCGAGAGCCGAGGCAGGCGACGCTCATTCTTATCCGACGCCGCCGCACAGCCTGTTCCGAGAACGACCGGCAAACTCGGTTTGATCTCGTGGATCGAAGCTGCGAGTTCGAAGCCCGTCATCTCCGGCATCGCCTGGTCGGTCAGCACGAGCTCGATCTCCGCCCGGTCGCGCACGAGCTCCAATGCGCGCGCGCCCGAATTGGCGACATAAGTGTCGTGGCCGAGACTCGCCAGCATTTTCGAGACGCTTTCCGCGACCAGAGCGTCGTCGTCGACGACCAGGATCGTTTTCGACGTTTCGACACCCGATGCGGCCTGCGTTTCAGGCGTCGGCTCAGCCGGCTCCTCGGGTTCGGCGAGAGCAAAATGGAGTTCGACCGTCGTTCCTCGGCCGGGCTGGCTCGAAATGCGAATCTGTCCGTTCGATTGCGAGACCAAGCCATGAACCATCGAGAGTCCCAAGCCCGTGCCCTTGCCGACGTCCTTTGTCGTGAAAAACGGCTCGGCCGCACGGCTGAGCGTCGCTTCGTCCATACCGTCTCCGGTGTCGCGCACGATGATCCCCACTCCCTCGTCGGCGCCTGGCGATCGGTCTGCCGCCTCCATGTTCGGTCGGTCCGGCCGCAACTCGATCGCGAGCTCGCCGCCGCGCGGCATGGCGTCCTTGGCGTTCAGGGCGAGGTTGAGAATGGCGAGCTCCAGCTGGCCAGGATCGGCGCGGATGAAAAACGGGATCGAGCCGAGCTGCAGCTCGAGCCGGATATTCGGAGCGAGAGAGGTCTTCAGCATGTCCGCCATTCCGGCGATCAATTTCCCCACGTCGAAAATCTCCGGAATGAGTTCCTGCCGCCTCGCGAAAGCGAGCATACGCCGCACCAGATCGGCGCCGCGCGTCGCGCTCTGGAACGCGCTCTCCATCAGACGTCTCGACGTCGGGTCGTCGCTGTGCCGCTTCGAGAGGAGCTCGAGATTGATGAGCATCGTCGTCAGTAGATTGTTGAAGTCGTGAGCGACGCCGCCGGTGAGCTGGCCGAGGCTCTCGAGTTTCTGCATCTTATAGACTTGAGCGAGCGCGTTTTCCCGCTCGCGCGTGCGATTCTCGACCCGCTCCTCCAACTCGGCGTTGGCGCGCGCGAGCTCGCTCGTCCGTTCCGCGACGCGACGCTCCAGTTCGGCGTTGAACAATTCGAGCTGCCTGGTCTTTCTGTAGAGATCGGCGAATACGCGCACCTTGGCGCGCAAGAGCTCGGGCATGATCGGAACGGGCAGATAGTCCACGGCGCCCTGCTCGTAGCCTTTCAGGCGATCGGAGACGGTCTGCGCCAAGGCGGAGACGAAGATCATCGCCGTATTCCGGAAACGGGGATGAGCCCGGACCATCGCGGCGAGCTCGAAACCGTCGAGCTCCGGCATGACGACGTCGACGAGCATGACGGCGATGTCGTGCCGCAGCAGACATTCGAGCGCCTCGCGCCCCGATCCCGCCTTGATCAGACGCTCGCCGAGCCCCTCGAGAATGACTTCATAGGTGAGGAGCTTCGACGGCTGATCGTCCACGAGCAGAATATTGACGGGAGACTTGGTGGTCATGGCTGGTCCTCGCGAGAATGCAGCCAGGACCGAAGAGCGGTCAGGAGCCGCTCCGTGTCGATGGGCTTCGCCAGATAGTCCGAAGCGCCCGCTTCGAGACATTTCTCCTTGTCGCCTTTCATCGCCTGAGCCGTTATCGCCAGGATCGGCAGACGGCTCAGCGCGGAGTCGTTGCGGATGCACGCCATCGTCTCGTAGCCGTCCATTTCCGGCATCATGACGTCCATGAGCACGATGGCGACGTCCTCGTGCAAATGGAGCAGATCGATCGCTTCTTGTCCGGTCCTCGCCGTCAGCACGCTCATGCCGCAATCTTCGAGAAAGCTGCTCAAGGCGAAAATATTCCGCACGTCGTCATCGACCAGCAGCACCTTCTTTCCGATGAGGCTCCGATCGACTTCGACGGTGGCGCGCGGGAGGCCGGACACGGCGTGCTCGACCGACGTCTTCGCGAGCGATCTTTTTTCGAGCGATGCGAAAGAGATCGTTTTCGTCTGCGCCTCCTGTCTGCCGAATGGTCCGACATATCGCAGCGGCAGGTAGAGCGTGAATATGCTTCCGATGCCCGGTTCGCTTCGCAGCACGAGCTCGCCGCCGAGCAGGTTCGACAATTCTCGGCTGATCGCGAGGCCCAGTCCCGTGCCGCCATATTTCCGGCTCGTGCTGGCGTCCGCCTGCTGAAAGGCTTCGAAAATGATCTTCTGCTTTTCGATCGGAATGCCGGTCCCCGTGTCCGCCACCTCGAACGCCACGGCCGATTGCGCCCCGTCGAGCATGGGATGATCGGGCGTCCAACCGGAATGCGCCTTTGCGATCGTGAACCTCACGCCGCCTCGTTCCGTGAATTTGAACGCGTTGGAAAGCAGGTTCTTGAGGACCTGTTGGAGCCGTTTCGAGTCGGTGGCGATGCTCGGATCGAGAGTCGGATCGACGTTCACGTCGAAAGACAGGTGACGAATTTCCGCCTCGTGGCGGAACGGACGCACGACGATTTCGCAGACCTCGCTGAACAGCACCTCGTCGATATCCACCGAGACCGTTCGCGACTCGACCTTGGAGAGATCGAGGATATCGTTGATGAGATTCAGGAGATCGGTTCCCGCCTCGTGTATCGTGCGGGCGAACTCGACCTGCTTCGGGCCGAGGTTGCCGTCGGAGTTGGCCGCGAGCTGCTGGCCGAGAATGAGGATGCTGTTGAGCGGCGTCCGCAGCTCGTGCGACATATTGGCGAGGAATTCCGATTTGTATCTCGACGCGAGGGCGAGCTCCTGCGCCTTCTGCTGCAATTGCTCGTTCGTCTGCTGCAATTCTTTCTGCTGTGTCTGGAGCTCGGCGGCGAGCCGYTGCGACTGCTCGAGCAATTTCTGCGTCTGCATCGTGACCTCGATGCTGTTGAGCACGATTCCGATGTCGGTCGAGAGCTGATCGAGGAACGCGAGTTGAAGATCGGTGAAGTCCGTCACGGAAGAAAGCTCGATGACGGCCTTCACACGCCCTTCGAAAAGAATCGGCAGGACGATGATGCTTCGTGGAGCCATCTTCAACACGCCGACGCTGATCCGGAGGCCCGCGGCGGGCGAATCCCTCAGAAGCAGCCGGCGACCGTCCACGGCGCATTGTCCGATGAGGCCTTGCCCGAGCCGAAGCCGCTCGGGAGGCCCCTTCGCATCGTCATACGCATAAGCGGCCAATAGGACGAGGCTCGAGGAAGAATCCAAGAGATAGGCGGAGCCGCACTGAGCGCCGACCAGTGGCGCCAATTCTGAAAGGAGGACGCGGCCGACGATCGTCAGATCGCGCTGACCTTGCAGAATATTGGTGAGCCGCGCCAGATTGGTCTTGAGCCAGTCCTGTTCTGTGTTGCGCGTCGTGGTGAGGCGCAGATTCTCGATCATCGTGTTGATATTGTCTTTGAGCTCGGCCACCTCTCCGCGCGCGTTGACGCGAATGGATCGCGTCAAATCGCCCTTGGTGACTGCCGTCGCGACTTCCGCGATGGCGCGAACTTGCGTCGTCAGATTGGCGGCGAGAAGGTTGACGTTTCCGGTCAGGTCCTTCCACGTTCCGGCCGCTCCCGGCACATTGGCCTGTCCGCCCAGCCGGCCTTCGACTCCGACTTCATGCGCGACGGTCGTGACCTGATCCGCGAAGATGGCGAGCGTGTTCGTCATGCTGTTGATCGTATCGGCCAGCGCCGCCACTTCGCCCTTTGATTTCACCGTCATGCTCTGCTCGAGATCGCCGTTCGCGACCGCGGTCACGACCTTGGCGATGCCGCGCACTTGCTCCGTCAGATTGGCGGCCATCACATTCACCGTGTCGGTGAGGTCCTGCCATGTGCCCGCGACGCCGGGCACCGTCGCCTGGCCGCCGAGCAGGCCTTCCGTGCCGACCTCTCGCGCGACGCGCGTCACTTCGGAGGCGAATGCGTTGAGCCGATCGACCATCGTGTTGATCGTGTTCTTGAGCTCCAGCACCTCGCCCTTCACGTCGACGGTGATCTTCTTGGACAGATCGCCGCGCGCGACGGCCGTCGTGACCTCTGCGACGTTGCGGACCTGGATCGTCAGATTGGCGGCGAGAAGATTGACGCTGTCGGTCAAATCCTTCCATGTGCCCGCGACGCCCGGAACGTCCGCCTGAACGCCCAATCGTCCCTCCGTCGCGACTTGGCGGGCGACGCGCGTCACTTCCGCCGCGAAGGAGCGGAGCTGCTCGATCATCGTGTTCAGCGTGTCCTTGAGGAGCAGCATCTCGCCCCGGACGTCGACGGCGATCTTTCTCGACAGGTCGCCATTGGCGATCGCCGTCGCGACCTCGGCGATGTTGCGGACCTGCGCCGTCAGATTGCTCGCCATGAAATTGACGCTGTCGGTCAGGTCTTTCCACGTGCCGGCGACGCCCGGCACTTGCGCCTGGCCGCCGAGCCGGCCTTCGGTGCCGACCTCGCGCGCGACGCG
>PQAN01000356.1 GCA_003105285.1 Methylocystaceae bacterium | reverse complement strand
GAGCAGTTCGAGATAGTCTTCGAGGGTCGGGACGGGCGGCATGAAAACGCAGAGGACGCCGTCGCGCGGTTCGACGGCGAGCGCTGTGCGCACTGCGCCTTCGGCGATGAACTGTTCGCTCACGTCCTGCCGGTCGGCGAGCGCATGGGTTTCGTAGATTTGCTGCAGATGCTCCGGGTCGGGCAATTCGCCGCGACGCTCGGTCGGGTCCTGCTGGTGGGAATAGGGATAGGCGCTCGGCGCGATCCAGGGCAGCGAATTCATCGGCAGCCGCAGGCCGATCGGCGAGTCGCCGGGCAGAAGAAACAGCCGTCCGCGCCGCAGCGGCCATTTCTCCGACACCCAGCGCCGCTCGGCGCGCGCGTTCCAGCGCTGCACCGGCAGGATGAAGCCGGCGGGCTGCGACAGGCCACGCTCGAAGGCGCGCGCCATGCGGGCGCGTTCTTCCGCGTCGTCGATCTTCGAATCGGACGGATCGACATTGATCGGCAAGCCGGCTTCCTTGACGATCCAATGCGCCGGGTCCTCATAGGCGGGAATGACATAGCGCGCGCCGACGCCGAGCCGCTCCGCCAGATCCTCGATGAAGGCTTCGCTCTGCCGCGTCGTCGCGCCGTTCGGCTCCGCGACGCGCGTCACGAGGTCGGGGTCTTTCCAGACCGGCTTGCCGTCCTTGCGCCAATAGAGCGCGAAGGCCCAGCGCGGCAGGCTCTCGCCCGGATACCATTTGCCCTGGCCGTAGTGCAGGAAGCCGCCGGGCGCGAAACGCTCCCGCAGCCGCCGCACGAGATCGTCGGCGCGCTGGCGCTTCGTCGGGCCGACGGCGGCCGTGTTCCATTCCGCCGATTGGAAATCGTCGATCGAGACGAAGGTCGGCTCGCCGCCCATGGTGAGGCGCATGTCCTGGGCGGCGAGATCGCGATCCACCGTCTCGCCCAGAAGATCGAGCCGCGCCCAGGAGTCGTCGGAAAAGGGCGAGGTGATGCGCGGCGCCTCGCGAATGCGGTCGACGCGCATCTCGAAACCGAATTCGACGCCGGCCGGCTCGACGACTCCGGAGACGGGCGCGGCGGAGCGGTAATGCGGCGCGCTGCACAAGGGCAGATGGCCTTCGCCGCACAAGAGGCCGGAGGTCGCGTCGAGGCCGATCCATCCGGCGCCGGGGATATAGGCCTCGGCCCAGGCGTGCAGGTCGGTGAAATCGTGATCGGTCCCGGTCGGTCCTTCGATGGGATCGACATCGGCCTTCAATTGGATGAGATAGCCCGAGACGAACCGCGCCGCGAGGCCGAGGCCGCGCAGGACCTGCACGAGCAGCCACGCCGTGTCGCGGCACGAGCCGGTTCCGAGCGCCAGCGTCTCCTCCGGCGTCTGGACGCCAGGCTCCATGCGGATGACGTAGCGAATATCGCGTTGCAGGCGCGCATTGAGCTCGACGAGAAAAGGGATGGCGCGCGTGGGCTCGCGCGGTCTGGCGCTTTCCACGAAAGCGCGCGCGAGCGGACCGAGCGGCTCGGTCTCGAGACAGGCGGCGAGTTCGGACTTCAACTCGTCCGGATAGGCGAAGGGGAATTCCTCCGCATAAGGTTCGACGAAGAAATCGAACGGATTGTAGACGGCGATCTCGGCGTGCAGATCGACCTCGATGCGAAACTCGTTCGCCTTTTCAGGAAAGACGAGCCGCGCCAGCCAATTGCCGTGCGGGTCCTGCTGCCAGTTGATGAAATGGTTCGAGGGAGCGATCTTGAGCGAATAGCTCGGCACGCGCGTCCGGCAATGCGGCGCCGGCCGCAACCGGACGATCTGCGGGCCGAGCGCGACCGCCCGGTCATAGGCGTAATGCGTGACGTGGTGCAGGGCGACTTTGATCGACACTGTTGTTTCGCCTCGCGTGGATGGGCCGAATAGGCGATTCCGATTAGCTTCCGGGCGCGCAGAGGTGTCAATCGCGGGCGCGGCGAAACCCCTCGATTTGCTGTAAATTGCCGCATGCCGCACGCCCCGGCGGCGGTCCGTGCCGAGGAAATCGGCGCCGGTCGCGAGGAGCCGCCGCCGACCCGACGGATGGTGCTCCGGCGCCTTCGCTTCGCTGTTCTGTTTCTTCGCGCGCTCGCTTGATTTCAAATCATTCGACGTATATAGATATCTTTATATCTAAGTCAGGACGCCGATGACCAAATCAGGACGCGCTTTGTCTGTGGAGCCTGCGCTCGCCGCGCTCAATGCAGCGGGGGAGGAGACGCGGCTGCGTCTTCTCGGCTTGCTCGCCGAGACGGAGCTGACCGTCAGCGAGGCCGTCGCCATTCTCGGGCAGTCGCAGCCGCGCGTGTCCCGCCATCTCAAGCTGCTCGTCGAAGCCGGACTCGTCGAGCGTCGCCGCGAGGGGGCGTGGGCGTTCTTTCGGCTCGCCTCGGCCAATCTGGCGGGCGAAATCGCCCGCAGCGTCGTCTCCTGGCTCGACCCTCTCGATCCGCTGCTCGCGGGCGACCGGGCGCGGCTCGCCGAGGTGCGGCAGGCGCGGGCCGACAACGCCGCGCGCTACTTCGCCGAACATGCGGGCGAATGGGACGCCATCCGTTCGCTCCACGCGCCCGAGGCGCAAGTCGAGGCCGCCATTCGCGACGCCGTGGGCGACAAGCCGCTGCGCTGCTTGCTCGATCTCGGCGCCGGGACGGGGCGGATGCTGGAGCTGTTCGCCCCGCAGGCCGAGCGCGCCATCGGCGTCGATCTCTCCTCGGCCATGCTGGCGGTGGCGCGCGGCCGGCTGGAGGAGGCGGGCGCGCGCAATGTGCTGCTGCGCCAGGGCGACATGTATGCGCTGCCGATCGAGCGCAACTCCTGCGATCTCGTCATCGTGCATCAGGTGCTGCATTATCTCGACGATCCCGGCCGCGCGCTGCGCGAGGCGGCGCGGGCGCTGGCGCCCGGCGGGCGTCTGCTCGTCGTCGATTTCGCCCCGCATCAGGAAGAACTCTTGCGCGACAGTCACGCGCACCGGCGACTAGGTTTCTCTCGCCAGGAAATCGCCTCTCTGCTCGAGCAGGCCGGTCTCGAGGTGCTTCAACACCGCGATCTCGCGCCGAGCGCCCAGGATGGCGCAAAGGACGGCGCCAAGCTCACCGTGTCTCTGTGGCTCGCGCGCGACCCGCGCATCGTCACGGACCCTCTCCCTCAATCCCGCTACGAGGCCGCCTGATGCTGGACGCCGCGCAAAAGACATCCTGGCCGCCAGGTCTGTTCGATATCTCCTACGAGTTCTTCCCGCCGAAGACTCCCGAGATGGAGACGCAGCTCTGGGAGTCGATCGAGCGGCTCGCGCCGCTGCGGCCGCGTTTCGTCTCCGTCACCTATGGCGCCGGCGGCTCGACGCGCGAGCGCACGCACAACATCGTCGCGCGTCTCGTCGCCGAGACCGACATTCTTCCCGCCGCGCATCTGACCTGCGTCTCCGCCTCGCGCGACGAGGTCGACGACATCGTGCGCGGCTATTGGAGCGCCGGCGTGCGTCACATCGTGGCGCTGCGCGGCGATCCGCCGGGGGGAGTGGGCTCGAGCTTCGAGCCGCACCCGGAAGGCTATCGCACGTCCACCGAGCTGGTGCGCGGCATCCGCCGGATCGGCGATTTCGAAATCTCGGTCTCGACCTATCCGGAAGGCCATCCCGAAAGCTCCTCGATCGAGGACGATCTCGACGCGCTCGAATCGAAGATCGACGCCGGCGCGACGCGCGCGATCACGCAATTCTTCTTCGAGAACGACGTCTACTTCCGCTTTCTCGACAAGGCGCGCGCGCGCGGCATAAAAATTCCGATCGTGCCGGGCATCATGCCGGTGCAGAATTTCAAGCAGACGGCGAGTTTCGCGCGCAAGGCCGGCGCGAGCGTGCCGGCCTGGCTCGCCCATCGCTTCGAGGGATTGGACGAGGATCCCGTGACGCGCCGCCTCATCGCCGCCGCCGTCGCGGCGGAGCAAGTCCTCGGCCTCGCCGAGGCGGGCGTGAGAGAGTTCCACTTCTACACCAACAACCGCGCCGACCTCGTCTTCGCGATCTGTCATTTGCTGGGCGTTCGTCCCTTTTCCGAGAAAGTTGCAGCATGAGTTTCGACAAGACCCACGGACCGAAGATTCTGGCGGCGCTCGAGCGTGCGGCGAGCGAGCGCATCCTCGTGCTCGACGGCGCAATGGGTACGATGATCCAGCGCCATAAGTTCGAGGAGAAAGACTTTCGCGGCGAGCGCTTCCGCGATCACGCGCACGACCTGCGCGGCAACAACGACCTGCTGATCCTCACCCGGCCGCAGGCGATCAAGGACATTCACCTCGCTTATCTCGAGGCCGGCGCCGACATCATCGAGACCAACACATTCTCGTCGACCACGATCGCCCAGGCCGACTACGGCCTCGAGCATATCGTTTTCGAGCTCAATCGCGAGGGCGCGCGGCTCGCGCGCGAGGCCGCCGACGAGGTGGAGCGCAAGACCGGCGTGAAGCGCTTCGTCGCCGGCTCCATCGGCCCGACCAACCGCACCGCGTCGATTTCGCCGGACGTCTCCAACCCCGGCTTTCGCGCCGTCTCTTTCGAGGATTTGCGCGCCGCCTATCACGAGGCGGCGCTCGGCCTGATCGACGGCGGCGCCGATATTCTGCTCGTCGAGACGATCTTCGACACGCTGAACGCCAAGGCGGCGATCTATGCGCTGGAAGACGCGTTCGACGAAGTCGGAACGCGCTTCCCGATCATGATCTCGGGAACGATCACCGATCTTTCGGGGCGCACTCTGTCGGGCCAGACGGCGGCGGCCTTTTGGAATTCGCTTTCTCATGCGAAGCCGTTCTCGATCGGCTTCAATTGCGCGCTCGGCGCGCGCGAGATGCGCCAGCATGTCGCCGAGGTCGGCCGCATCGCCGACACGCGCGTCTGCGCCTTTCCGAACGCCGGCCTGCCGAACGAATTCGGCCTCTATGACGAGAGCCCGGAATATATGGCCGAGCTCGTCGGCGAATTCGCCAAATCCGGCCTCGTCAATGTCGTCGGCGGCTGCTGCGGCACGACGCCGCCGCATATCGCCGCCATCGCCGGCGCCGTCAAAGGCGTCGCGCCGCGCAAGATTCCCGAGATCGCGCCGTTGCTGCGGCTCTCGGGGTTGGAGCCCTTCACGCTGACGAAGGACATTCCCTTCGTCAATGTCGGCGAGCGCACCAATGTCACCGGCTCGGCGAAATTCCGCAAGCTGATCACCGCCGGCGATTACGCCGCCGCGCTGGAAGTCGCGCGCGATCAGGTGGCGAATGGCGCGCAGGTCATCGACGTCAATATGGACGAGGGCCTGCTCGATTCGAAGCGCGTCATGGTCGAGTTCCTCAATCTGCTCGCCGCCGAGCCGGACATCGCGCGCGTTCCGGTGATGGTCGACTCGTCGAAATTCGAGGTCATCGAAGCCGGCCTGCAATGTCTGCAGGGCAAGGGCGTCGTCAATTCGATCTCGCTCAAAGAGGGCGATGAGAAATTCATCGAGGCCGCGAGGAAGGTGAGGCGCTATGGCGCGGCCGTCGTCGTCATGGCCTTCGACGAAGCCGGACAGGCGGACACATACGCGCGCAAAGTGGAGATTTCCGCGCGCGCATACAAGATCCTCACCGAGGAGGTGGGCTTCCCGCCGCAGGACATCATCTTCGATCCCAATATTTTCGCGGTGGCGACCGGCATAGAGGAGCACGCCAATTACGGCGTCGACTTCATCGAGGCGGCGCGCGCGATCAAGACGACGCTGCCGAATGCGCATGTGTCGGGCGGCGTCTCCAATCTCTCCTTCTCGTTTCGCGGCAACGAGCCGGTGCGCGAGGCGATGCACTCCGTGTTCCTCTATCACGCCATTGCGGCGGGCATGGATATGGGCATCGTCAACGCCGGCCAGCTCGCCGTCTATGAGGAGATCGACGCGGAGCTGCGCGAGGCCTGCGAGGACGTCGTGCTCAATCGGCGYGCGGACGCGACCGAGCGCCTCGTCGAGATCGCCGAGCGCTTCAAGGGCGCGGGCGCCAAGACGGCGGAGAAGGACGCCGCCTGGCGCGAGGCGAGCGTCGAGAAGCGTCTCGAATATGCGCTCGTCAACGGYGTCGCCGACTATGTCGAGCAGGATGTAGAGGAGGCGCGCCTTTCYAGCAAGCGGCCGCTCGACGTCATCGAAGGTCCGCTGATGGCCGGCATGAATGTCGTCGGCGATCTGTTCGGCCAGGGCAAGATGTTCTTGCCGCAGGTCGTCAAATCGGCGCGCGTGATGAAGCAGGCGGTCGCGCGTCTGCTTCCCTATATGGAGGCCAA
>PQAN01000355.1 GCA_003105285.1 Methylocystaceae bacterium | reverse complement strand
TCGGTGATGAGGCAGCCCGCGCCGTAGATGCCGGTCGGGTGAAACTGCACGAACTCCATGTCCTGCAGCGGCAGCCCGGCGCGCAACGCCATGGCGCCGCCGTCCCCGGTGCAGGTATGCGCGGACGTCGCCGAGAGATAGGCGCGGCCATATCCGCCGGTGGCGAGAATGGTGAGCGCCGCGCGAAAGCGATGGATCGTGCCGTCGTCCAGTTTCAGGCAGACGACGCCGCGCACCGCGCCTTCCGCGTCGGTGATGAGATCGATCGCGAAATATTCGACGAAAAATTCCGTATCGTGCCGCAGCGCCTGCCCATAGAGCGTATGGAGCATGGCGTGGCCCGTGCGGTCGGCGGCGGCGCAGGTGCGCTGCGCCGGCGGGCCCTTGCCGTAGTCGGTCGTCATGCCGCCGAACGGCCGCTGATAGATGCGTCCGTCCTCGGTGCGCGAAAACGGCACGCCCCAATGCTCGAGCTCGTAGACGGCTTCCGGCGCGTTGCGGCACAGATATTCGATCGCGTCCTGGTCGCCGAGCCAGTCGGAGCCCTTGACCGTATCGTACATGTGCCATTTCCAGTCGTCCGGCCCCATATTGCCGAGCGCGGCGGCGACGCCGCCCTGCGCCGCCACTGTGTGCGAGCGGGTGGGAAAGACTTTGGTCACGCAGGCGGCGCGCAGGCCCGCCTTGGCGCAGCCGACGACGGCGCGCAGGCCGGCGCCGCCCGCGCCCACGACCACCACGTCGAAGGTATGATCGATGATCGGATAGGCTCTGCCGCCGATGCTGGCCGCCGTATTGCCGTTCGCACTCATCATATTGCCTTTTTAAAAAGAGAGACGCGCTCGCGGAGATGCGGGGCTCATCGCGGGGCGGCGATGATCAGGATCGACAGCGTCCAGACGGCGCCGATCGCGATCGCCAGCCATTTATTGACGAGAAGCGCCTTCGCCTTCAGGCCCTCGTCGTGGACGTAATCTTCGATGATGGTCTCGACACCGAGACGCGCGTGATAGGCGACGATGGCGATGAAGGCGATCAGCACGATCGCCGGAAAGGGCCGGCCGAGTTCGGCGCGCGCCGCCTCGTAAGGCTTGCCGACGAGCCCGACGATGAACCAGATCGACAACAGGCCGAGCGGCGCGAGCGCCTTCGCGCTGTGCCGCATGGCGACCGCATGAACCGAACCCGAATGGTCGGAGGCGAAGGCCGAGCCTTTCCCCGTCCTGCCGCTCTCGAACGCCGATCTGGACATGGCCATGGTCTCCACTGCGGTATCTTCGGGCGAGGCGAAATCCGTTCGCATCGAATTTTTTAGAAAAAGCCGGAACGACGATCCGTCGGCGCGCTCAGCCGGCAAGCGTCGCGACGATCCACAACAGCAGCGTCAGCGCCACGCCTCCACCGAGCGTCGCTTTGGCGAGGAGTTCGCGCCCGGCCGCGTCGAGATACAGGCCGCGGTCCCAGATCGCATGACGCACGCCGCCGAGCAGATGATGGAACAGAGCCCAACTGAACAGGAAGACGAAAGCGCGGCCGACGAAAGAGTCGACGATCCAGGATACGGAAGCGAAGGCGCCCGGCCCCAGGGCGAGCCCGAGGAAGAACAGAGCGAGAAGAAATGCGCCGACATAGAGCGCCGCGCCTGTGATGCGATGCGCGATCGACATCACCATCGTCAGAATCGGCTTGTAGATCGTCAGATGCGGCGAGAGCGGCCGTTCGGCGGCGAGGCTCTCGCTATAGGGATCGACGTCGGCCATGCTCATCCCCCTCCAAAATCCTTGTCGGACTGATAGTTCAATCGAGCCGCGCCCGCAACTGCGCGCGAGCGACGCTCTTTCCATTCTCGCGCGCCACGCCTAGATTTTCAGCCATGACATCCCTGCCCGATCTCCCCGAATCCGTTCACGAGGACGACGTCGCGTCCGAGACGTCGGACGAGGTCGGCTACGTGGACGCGCCGGACGCCGAGCCGGAGTTGAACGCGCAGGAAGGGGCGCCGGAGAGCGTCAAGCGCGGCGTCGCCGTCATCAGGGCGCATTGGAAGAACGCGCCGAACGGCCCGGGCGTCTATCGCATGATCGCCGAAAACGGCGAGGTGCTCTATGTCGGCAAGGCGAAGAACGTCAAGAAGCGCGTGGCGAGCTATACGCGTCTCGCCGGCCATGTGAACCGCATCGCGCGCATGATCTCGGCGACCGCCTCGATGATGTTCATCTCGGTCGAGACGGAGACCGAGGCGCTGCTGCTCGAGGCCAATCTCATCAAGCAGATGAAGCCGCGCTTCAACGTGCTGATGCGCGACGACAAATCTTTCCCCTATATTCTCATCGCCCAGGATCACGACGCGCCTCAGATCACGAAGCATCGCGGCGCCCGCTCCCGCAAGGGCGACTACTTCGGCCCCTTCGCCAACGCCGGGGCCGTCACCCGGGCGCTCAACGCCTTGCAGCGGGCCTTTCTGCTGCGCTCCTGCGCCGATTCGTTCTACGAGAACCGGACGCGGCCCTGCCTGCTCCATCAGATCAAGCGCTGCTCGGGCCCCTGCACCGGCGAAATCTCGCTCGAGGACTATCGCGAGCTCGTGCGCGAGGCGCATGACTTCCTGACCGGCAAGAGCCGATCGGTGCGCGAGCAACTGGCCCAGGAAATGACCGAGGCGGCCGAGAGGCTGGAGTTCGAGCGCGCCGCGCGGCTGCGCGACCGCATCTCCGCCCTTTCGACGATCCAGGGGACGCAGGGAATCAACCCGCGCGGCGTGGAGGAGGCCGACGTCTTCGCCATCGCCAAGGAGGCGGGCCGCTTCTGCATCGAGGCCTTCTTCTTCCGCGCCTATCAGAATTGGGGCAATCGCGCCTATTTCCCGCGCGCCGACCAGAGCCTTTCGGAGGACGAGGTGCTCGATTCGTTTCTCGCGCAATTCTACGGCGAGCATCCGTCGGCCTCCCTCGTGCTGCTCTCCCATGTGATCGAGAATCGCGAGCTGCTGGCCCATGCGCTCGGCGAGCGCCTCGGCAGGCGCGTCGAGCTGCTGACGCCGCAGCGCGGCGAGAAGCGGGAATTGGTCGACCACGCGGCGACGAATGCGCGCCAGACGCTCGTCCGCAAGCTCACCGAGGATGCGAGCCAGGAAAAACTGCTCGTGGCGCTCGGCCAGCTCTTCGGACTGGCCGCCCCGCCCCGCCGCGTCGAGGTCTACGACAATTCCCACACCGGCGGATCGCAGGCCATCGGAACGATGGTCGTCGCCGGCGCGGGCGGCTTCATGAAGGCGCATTATCGCACCTTCAACATCAAGAACAGCGAGACGACGCCCGGCGACGACTATGCGATGATGCGCGAGGCGCTGACCCGCCGCTTCGCGCGGCTGGCCAAGGAAAGCGACAAGGAGAGCGAAAACGCTCCGGACGCCTTTCCCTCCAAACCCGATCTCATCCTCATCGACGGCGGACGCGGCCAGTTCGAGGCGGCGCGCGACGTCATTCGCGATCTCGGCGTCGCGAACGTCGCCGTCGCGTCGGTCGCCAAGGGCGCCGACCGCAACGCCGGCCGCGAGACTTTCTTCGTGGAAGGGCGCGAGCCGTTCCGATTGCCGCCCCACGATCCGGCCCTCTATTTCATCCAGCGTCTGCGCGACGAGGCGCATCGCTTCGCCATCGGCACGCATCGCGCCCGACGCAGGAAGGAATTCGCCAAGAATCCGCTCGACGAGATCGCCGGCGTCGGCCCGGCCCGCAAACGCGCCCTGCTGCTCGCTTTCGGCTCGGCCAAGGCGGTGGCCGGCGCCTCGCTCTGCGATCTCGAGAAGGTCCAGGGCGTCAACAAGGCGACCGCGAGGCTGGTGTTCGATCATTTCCAGCGCGGCGAATAGGCGACGCCCGACGAGCTTTTTCGCGCCGCGCGGGAGGCGGCGCCGTTCGCCGAGCCCGCGCTAGCTGCGGATTTGACGCGGCATTTGCCGGTCGAACGGATTTCCGGACGGCCGGACGCCGCTCCAGAAGCCGGGGGAAGATCGGTCTCGTCTATTGACAAGGGAGGCGCTCGCCATGTTCCCTCGCGACATGACATCGACGGCCATCCCCCCACCGCGCCGGCGGCACGCGCTCGCCCTGCCGAATATTCTCACCTATGGCCGGCTGGTCGCCGTGCCAGTCGTCGCCGGCCTCCTGCAATGGCCGGACGAGCATTGGATGCGCTGGACGGCTCTCGGCGTCTTCACGGCCGCCGGCATCACCGATTTTCTCGACGGCTATCTGGCCAGGGCCTGGGCGCAGCAGTCCTCGCTCGGCCAGATGCTCGATCCGATCGCCGACAAGCTGCTCGTCGCGGCGACGCTGCTGATGGTCGTCGCCGACCAGACCATTTCGGGCTGGACGATCTGGGCGGCGATCATCATTTTGTGCCGCGAAATCCTGGTTTCGGGCCTGCGCGAATATCTCGCCGACCTGAGCGTGCCCGTGCCGGTGAGCGCCATCGCCAAATGGAAGACGACGCTGCAGCTCATCGCGCTCGGCTT
>PQAN01000354.1 GCA_003105285.1 Methylocystaceae bacterium | reverse complement strand
GCAGAAGGAGACCGTTCCCGTCTGCTTGTCGAGCCGCAGGAACCCGCCTTCGGCCGGCGCCATGGCGTAGCGGCCGGACTCGGCGGCCGGCGGCTCTGGATTTTGAGCGAGCGCAGGAATAGCGAGCGACAAGACGGCGGCGAAGGCCGAAAACGAAACGCGCATCTCGTCCTTGTCCCTTTTCATGGCCCCGGCCTGATGTGGCGAACGCCATGGCCCGCGTCAATAGAGGCTTCCGGCGTTCTCACATCGGCTGGAAGCGCTCTGGACCATTTCTGGCCGCCCGCTTGATCGCGCCGAGCTTCGGCTCCATATACGGCAATGAACCGAGGCGCCGTCGCCGGGCTTCGCTCATCCTGAGGCGCCGTCAGGGCTTCGCGACATGCCACGACTTCCGACGCTCAATTCTCCCTTTCTTCTCGGCTTCGACGAGATCGAACGCGCGCTCGACCGCGTCACGCGGTCCGGCTCGGACGGCTATCCGCCCTATAATATCGAGCGGATACAAAAGACCGAGACGAGCCCCGAGCGGCTGCGGCTCACGCTCGCCGTCGCGGGCTTCACGCGCGATCAGCTCGATATCTCGCTCGAGGAAAATCAGCTCGTCATTCGCGGCAAGCAGGTCGACGACCGCGAGCGGCAATTCCTGCATCGCGGCATCGCCGCGCGGCAGTTCCAGCGCGCTTTTCTGCTCGCGGAAGGGATGCAGGTGCTCGGCGCCGATCTCGTCAACGGCTTGTTGTCGATCGATCTGGCGCGCCCCGAGCCGGAGCGCGTCATCCGTAAGATCGACATCTCCTCGCCCGACGAGCCGCCGAACCGGACGTGACGTCCTATTCCGCCGGCGCGTGCGCTCTCGCCGGGCGCGGCGGCGCGGCGGCGCGCGTCGCGACGGCGATGAAGGCCAGAGTCACGACATAGACGAGAACCTGCATCGCCGAGGGCTGGTCGGTATAGCCGATGAGCGTGTGCAGCACGCGGCCGAGCAGGCTGCCGTCCGGCAGGATGGCGGAAGTGTCCCACAAAGTTTCGGACAGAGCCGTGACGATCCACGCCTGCTGCAGGAAGCCGACGCATTGCGCCGCGAGACCCGCCGCCAATAGAGCGATGAGCACGGAGGTGACGGCGAAGAGATGGCGCGGCGGAATGGTCACGAGGCCGTAGAAGGTCAGCACGCTGACCAGCGCGCCGAGCCCGAGCCCGCCCAACCCGCCGACGAGCAGGTTCCAGGCGGTCTCGCCCGAGGCCAGGATGCCGTAGAGAAACAGCGCCACCTCCGAGCCTTCGCGCAGCACGGCGAGGCCGACGACGAGCGCCAGCGCGAGGAAGGATTTGTCGCCCGCCGCGACGGCGCGGCCGACGTCGGTCAATTCGCGGGCGAGATCGCGACCGTGGCGGGCCATCCAGACATTGTGCCAGGCGAGCATGACGACGGCGACCGCCAGCACGCCGGCGTTGAACAATTCCTGTCCCTTGCCGGCGACCGCCTGCGACAGCGCGTCGGCGAAGGCTGCGACGAGCGCCGCGCCGATCGCGCCGGACAGCACGCCGCCGGCGATCCACGCCCGCGATCCCTTCGCCCCGCGCGTCACCGCCAGGACAATGCCGACGACGAGGCCTGCTTCGATGACCTCGCGAAAGACGATGATGAGCGCGCCGAGCATGATTTCGACCCTTATTCGACGACGAGTTCGCCTTTCGCGGTATCCTCATGATACTCGCCGAAGAAACGATAGCGCCCGGCTTTCTGCGCCCGCAGGCGCACGGTGATTTCGCCATTTCCGGCGACGATCTTCTCGATCTTGAGAGCCTTGCTCTCGAATTCCTCCGGAGTCGAATCGAGGTTCTTCACGACGATCGTGATCGGCTTGCCCGCGGGGGCGTGAAGCTCCGCTGGCGTGAAGCGATGATCCTTGATGGAGATGGCGAGCGCCGTCTCGTCTTCCGCCAGGGCGACGGCGGCGGTCGTCAGAACGACGGAAAAAGCGAGGGCCGATCCGGCAAGCCAATGACGCGCGTTCTTCATTTCACTATCTCGTTCCTCATGCGGTCAGAATTCGAAACCGACCAATAGCCAACCCATGCGGCTCGCGAAGTCGACGAGATCCAAAGCATGATTCTCGCCAACCGCGCGACCGCGTCGAAAGAGCCGCCGATACGGAAAAGCTTGTCTCGATCTCCTCGAAGCGGTCGGACGAGACGGTGTCGGCAACGGCGTTCAAAGGGATTTCCCGCGAGACATACGAAAAGCCAGAACGCCGATGGCCTGCCGAGAAGAAAAGCTATGCGAGCCGTCGACATTCATGTCTCCGAGGACGTGGAACCCGGCGCTCACCGCGCGACGCGAACTCGTCTGGAGCCGACCGTCAAAGTAAAACGGAGGAGATCGGCTGGTCAATGAAACTAATCTGGATCGTTTCCAATCTAAGTCATTGAGATTGTCGTAAACACGACCGTCGCTTTACTGACAACTCGTCCCCTGTAGGGGGCGCCGTGCGACCTCGAAGAGCTCGGCCGACCGTCCGTTTCCGTCGTTGCGGACAGTCTCGACTGGAAACGCTCTATCCAGGATAGCCGTGCCGCGCCTTGCTGGCGCGGATGAGCGATATGGCCTGTGCGTCCCGCCCCGCCGAACAGGCGGCGGCGGCCTCGTCGATCTCGCGCTGTATCTGGTTGAAGACGCCGCGGCCGACATGTCCCATGGCCAGATCATTGTCCAGGATCGCGCGATAGCGCGCGGCCGCTCCGGCGCATCCGGCGCCCTGGGGAAGCGTGAAGTCGGGAGGCGTGACGCTGCGGCTCGCCGCGGCCGGCTCGGCGGCGGGAGGATGGGCGCTGTTGCAGGCGCAGAGCATGAGGGACGCGAATGCGGCGACCAAGGGCGGCGTCGGCGTGCGGCTGCGAATCATCTTCGATCTCGTCCTCTCGATGCAGGAGGCGGAGGTTGGCGGGCGGCCGCGCGCAGGTCAAGCGCGCGATCCGCCAGAGCCGTGTGGGCCGGCTCGCCGGCGACGAGATTTCGCTTGGCGGGGACGGGGGAGTTGGTTATAAGCTCCGAATTCGTGGCGCGCGGCCGGCCGGTCCCGCGCCGCGACTGTTTGTGGCGCGCCTCGCGAGGTGAGGCCCGCACTCACCGGCGCTCGGTAGACGCATGGCCAATCCCTTTCAATTCCTGCAAGAAGTGCGCTCGGAGGCGAGCAAGGTCGTGTGGCCGACGCGCCGCGAGACATTGATCACGACGGGGCTCGTGGTCCTCATGGTCCTGCTCGCCAGCCTGTTCTTCGTCCTCGTCGACAAGGCGCTGCAGGTGGGCATCGGCCTCTTGCTGAGGCTCGGTCAATAGGACGTTTCGCCGCCTTCGGGCGCGGCCCGACCGAGAGGGTCTCGACATTATTGGAGCTGATCGCGCCGTCATGAGCATGCGCTGGTATATCGTCCACGCCTATTCGAACTTCGAAAAGAAGGTCGCGGAGTCGATCCGCGAGCAGGCCGCTCAGCGGCATCTTTCCGACAGTTTCGAAGAGATACTGGTGCCGACCGAACAGGTCGTAGAGGTGCGTCGCGGCCGCAAGGTGAGCTCGGAACGCAAGTTCTTCCCCGGCTATGTGCTGGTGAAATGCGATCTGTCGGACCAGGTGTTCTCGCTCATCAAGAACACGCCGAAGGTCACGGGATTTCTCGGCGCCGACAACAAGCCCATGCCGATCAGCGAAGCCGAGGCGCAGCGTATCAAGGGGCAGGTCGCGGAGGGCGTCGAGCGGCCGAAGTCCTCGATCTCCTTCGAGATCGGCGAGACGGTGCGCGTCGCCGACGGGCCGTTCGCCTCGTTCAACGGCGTCGTCGAGGAGGTCGACGACCAGCGCTCACGGCTCAAGGTCGCCGTGTCCATCTTCGGTCGGCCGACGCCGGTCGAGCTCGAGTTCGGACAGGTCGAGAAGGTTTGAGGCCGGCTCGGGCCTGCCCGGTCGAAGAAATATGCTATGAAAGGTCGCTGCATTTTTTTTTAAAGCGGGCGGTGGAGTTGCAATGACCGACGAGCCCGAGAATTTCACCTTGGCGCCGCTGCGCAGGATCGACGCGAAAATGGACGCGCTTCGCGGCGAGGTTTCGGATATCCGCGAGGTCATGGCGACGTCGCCGATGTCCGTTCGGAGATCAACTCGCTGCGCGCCGACTTGGCGTCCGAGCTGATGACGCTCGAAAAGCGTCTCGGCGACCAGATGTCGGGTCTGCGCCGATCGGTGATGGAATATCACTCCTCGGCGATCGGACATGGCGTGCTGCTGACCGAATTCGAGGAACGTTTGCGACGCCTCGAGCGGCATGTCGGGCTCTTGCCCGAGGGGCATTGAGGCTCTGCGCGCCGCCCAGAGAACGCAGCGCTGGACGCGGAAATCAGTTGCCTTCGCAGCGCTTTCGACTATAACACGTCCGCCCTCACTCGGAGGGCTTTTTCGTTTCCCGAGCAGAAACGAAATCACACGTGGCGGGCGCGCCCTTATCGCCTGAGGGAGCACGCGTCGGACCACGAACTGCAACCGGCGGCCCGGACGCGGAAGCGTCTCCGGGACCGCTCAACGTTGGAGATGAGACATGGCGAAGAAGATCGCCGGCTACATCAAGCTTCAGGTGCCGGCCGGCGCAGCGAATCCCTCGCCGCCGATCGGTCCCGCGCTCGGCCAGCGCGGCCTGAACATCATGGAGTTTTGCAAGGCGTTCAACGCCAAGACGGCGCAGATCGAAAAGGGGACGCCGATCCCCGTCATCATCACCGCCTATCAGGACCGCTCCTTCACCTTCGAGCTGAAGCAGCCGCCGGTCTCCTACTTCCTCAAGCAGGCGGCAGGCGTCAAATCGGGCTCGAAGACGACCGGACGCGGCTTCGTCGGCAAAGTCACGCGGACGCAGATCCGCGAGATCGCGGCGAAGAAGTTGGCCGATCTGAACACCAGTTCGATCGACTCGGCGGCGGCCATGATCGAAGGCTCCGCCCGTTCCATTGGCCTCGAGGTGGTGGAGTAAGATCATGGCGCATATCGGGAAACGCATCGCCAAGGCCCGCCAGGGCGTCGAGCGCACCAAGCTCTATCCGGTCGAAGAGGCGATCAAGCTCGTGCGCGAGCGCGCGACCGCCAAATTCGACGAATCGGTCGAAATCGCCATGAATCTCGGCGTCGACCCCAAGCATGCGGACCAGATGGTGCGCGGCGTCGTCAATCTGCCGAACGGCACCGGCCGCACTTTGCGCGTCGCGGTGTTCGCGCGCGGACCGAAGGCCGACGAGGCCAAGGCCGCGGGCGCCGACATCGTCGGAGCCGAGGACCTCGTCGCCACCGTGCAGGGCGGCACGATCGAATTCGATCGCTGCATCGCCACGCCCGAGCTGATGCCGCTGGTCGGCCGTCTCGGCAAGGTGCTCGGCCCGCGCGGGCTGATGCCCAACCCCAAGGTCGGCACGGTGACGATGGACGTCGCCGCGGCGGTCAAGGCGTCGAAGGGCGGCGCGGTCGAGTTCCGCGTCGAGAAGGCCGGCATCGTGCAGGGCACGGTGGGCAAGGCCTCCTTCGACGAAGGCAAGCTCGTCGAGAACATCCGCGCTTTCGTCGACGCGGTGGCCAAGGCCAAGCCGGCGGGCTCCAAGGGCACCTACATCCAGCGCGTGGCGCTGAGCTCGACGCAAGGGCCGGGCGTGAAGGTGGATGTGGCGACGCTCGGCGCGACGCAGCACTGAGGACGCTCGGCGTCAGACCGGAAAATTTTCGAGGAGCCGGCGAGCGATCGCCGGCTCCGCTTTTTTGTCGTCCTTTACGGCGCCCGCCGGCTCCTGCGCCTCAAAAAAGCCTCGAGATTCTCCTTGGCAAACGCAACCTCACCCTTTAAATACGCCTTTCCGGGGTCGGCCAGCGTTCGCGACCCCTTTTTCAAATTCGAGCTTCCGCCAGACCCTGCTCCCTCGACTGCGGGAAAGGGGCGAGGCGGTGGATAGGCCGGCGGACCCGGGGGTTTCCTCGTGTCCCGTCCGGCCATGTCCTGTCCGAGACTGCCGGCGCATGTCCCGTGGAGCTACGGCTCCGTAGGGACGGCTCAATCGGCTCGAACGACGGCGGAGGCTTTCGCCGATCGGACAGCCGGCCTGCATAGACGGGGATGAACAAAAATTGTAGGGCCGGCGCGGGGCTTTTCCAAGCCTGCGCGTCACGGTCTTTCGAATTTGGTTCGCACCCTCTGATCCGAGGCGCAGCCTTCGCGGCTGTCGCGCCGAGGGGACAGGATCTACGGCGTCGCCTCTTGCCGCCTCGCGCGGGAAAAGGCGGCTTGTCGCAACCGGCGGGGTTCGCCCCGCTCGAGGAGAGAGCACCGTGGACAGAGCGGAGAAAAAGCAAGCCGTCGCGGCGTTGAACGAGGTCTTCTCCAAGACCCCGGTCGTCGTCGTGGCGCATTACTCCGGGCTGACAGTCGCCCAGTTGCAGAACCTGCGCAAGCAGGCTCGCGACGCCGGCGCGACCGTTCAGGTCGCCAAGAACCGCCTCGCCAAGATCGCTCTCGATGGCACCGACGTCGCCTCCATCGGCTCCCTTTTGAAGGGACCGACCCTGATCGCCTATTCGAGCGATCCGGTGGCGGCGCCGAAAGTGACCGTGGCCTTCGCCAAGGACCATGACAAATTCGTCATCCTCGGCGGCGCCCTCGGCGCGACTGTGCTCGACCAGGACGGCGTGAAGTCGCTCGCGACTCTGCCGTCGCTCGACGAATTGCGCGCAAAGCTCGTGGGCCTGGTGCAGGCTCCCGCGACCAAGCTCGCGCAGCTGTCGACCGCTCCAGCAGCCAAGCTGGCGCGCGTGTTCGGGGCCTACGCCAATCGAGACGCGGACGCGGCCTAAAGGTCGGCTCGCATTATCCCATCCGACAACGGACCACATTCGAAGGACTGTAAGACTATGGCCAATCTGGAAAAGATCGTCGAAGAACTGTCGAGCCTGACCGTGCTCGAGGCCGCCGAGCTCGCGAAGCTGCTCGAAGAGAAGTGGGGCGTCTCGGCCGCCGCGGCCGTGGCTGTCGCCGCGGCTCCGGGCGCCGGCGCGGCCGCCGCCGCCCCGGTCGAGGAGAAGACCGAGTTCAACGTCATCCTGGCTGCGGCTGGCGACAAGAAGATCGAGGTCATCAAGGAAGTGCGCGCGATCACCGGCCTCGGCCTCAAGGAGGCCAAGGACCTCGTCGAGGGCGCTCCCAAGCCGGTCAAGGAAGGCGCGACCAAGGAAGAGGCCGAGAAGATCAAGGCCGCTCTCGAGAAGGTCGGCGCCAAGGTCGAGCTCAAGTAACAACCGAGGGGCCGCGACGCGGCCCTATCGATTTGCGCGGTCCCGGCTCGTCCGGGGCCGCGTCCGACGTGAATGGAAGAGGCGCGCCGCGAATGGCGCGGGCGACAAAAAGGGGTTCGACCCCGGCTGGCGTGGCATTCTTTTCAAGACGCGTGACGATGCGTCGCAGACCGCTCGAGACGACGCGGTCCGCCAGTTTACTCGAGAGGTGCGAGAGGCGACATGGCTCAGACTTCGGCGCAAACATTCTCCGGTCGCAAGCGTGTCCGCAAGTTCTTCGGACATATCCGCGAAGCCGCGGAAATGCCCAATCTGATCGAAGTGCAGAAAGCCTCCTACGACCAATTCCTCCTGGTGGACGAGCCCAAAGGCGGGCGCCCCGACGAAGGCCTGCAGTCGGTCTTCAAATCGGTGTTCCCCATTTCCGATTTCTCGCAGGTGTCGCTGCTCGAATTCGTGCGCTACGAGTTCGAGCCGCCGAAATATGACGTCGACGAATGCCGTCAGCGCGGCATGACCTTCGCCGCGCCGCTCAAGGTGACGCTGCGCCTCATCGTGTTCGACGTCGATCCCGACACGCAGGCGAAGTCGGTCAAGGACATCAAGGAGCAGGACGTCTATATGGGCGACATGCCGTTCATGACGTCGAACGGCACCTTCATCGTCAACGGCACCGAGCGCGTCATCGTCTCGCAGATGCATCGCTCGCCCGGCGTGTTCTTCGACCACGACAAGGGCAAGAGCCATTCGTCCGGCAAGCTGCTGTTCGCCGCGCGCATCATTCCCTACCGCGGCTCCTGGCTCGACATCGAATTCGACGCCAAGGACATCGTCTATGCGCGCATCGACCGCCGCCGCAAGATTCCGGTGACGTCGCTGCTCTATGCGCTGGGTCTCGACGGCGAGGAAATCCTCTCCACTTTCTATAAGACGATCACCTTCAAGGCCTCCGGCGACAGCTGGCGCCAGCCGTTCGACGCCGAGCGCCTGAAAGGCGTCAAGGCGGTGGCCGACATCGTCGATGCGGATTCGGGCGAAGTGCTGGTCGAGGCCGGCAAGAAGCTCACCGTGCGCGCCGCCCGCCAGCTCGCCGAAAAGGGCGTGAAGGCGATCAAGATCCAGCCCGAGGATCTCTACGGCCAATATCTCGCGCAGGATCTCTATGATCCGCAGACCGGCGAAATCTTCGCCGAGGCGGGCGACGAGATCACCTTGAAGACGCTGCCGCTGCTCGTCGAAAAAGGTTTCGACGAATTGCCGGTGCTCGACATCGACCACATCAATATCGGCCCCTATATCCGCAACACGCTCGCTGTCGACAAGAACAGCTCGCGCGAGGACGCTCTGTTCGACATCTATCGCGTGATGCGTCCGGGCGAGCCGCCGACGATCGAGACGGCGGAAGCGATGTTCCATTCGCTGTTCTTCGACTCGGAGCGCTATGATCTCTCGGCCGTCGGCCGCGTGAAGATGAACATGCGCCTCGACCTCGACGCGCCGGACACGATGCGCGTGCTGCGCCGCGAGGACATCCTCGCGGTCGTCCGCACGCTGGTCGACCTGCGCGACGGCAAGGGCGAGATCGACGACATCGACCATCTCGGCAACCGCCG
>PQAN01000353.1 GCA_003105285.1 Methylocystaceae bacterium | reverse complement strand
TTGAACTGGCCGACCTTGTCCGCATCGATGAAATTTTCGGCATAAGTGAAATAGGGAGAGATTTTGGCCTCCCAATTTCCACCGACGGCGTCGCGCCAGGCGGCGGTAAAATTGAATGTGTGCGCGACCTCTGGCTTCAGATCGAGATTGCCGACATAGCCGTTGGCGTCGCCGAACCATCCGACCATGTCGCTCGAATAGCCGTAGTTCCAGGCGTAGCGCTCATAGAGATTGGGCGAGCGCGTCTTGCGCGAATAGCCGGCCTCGTAAACGCTTCCTTCGTCCGGCTGATAGCGGACGAGAGCGGTCACGTCGAAATTGACATCGGTGCGCGAATGGCCGACGGCGTTGAACAGAGCCGCGTCCCGCGCGTTGGTGAGCGGCGTGGGCGGGCCCAATCTGATCATCTGGTCCCAGCCATAGGGCTGAACGAGGCCCGTATCCATCCAGACGGTGTCGTTGCGCACGCCGAGCAGCGTCGTCCATTGCGGCGTCCATTTCGCTTCCCATTCCGCGAATGTGCCGACGCGGTCGCGCTTGCCGTTGTTGATGTTCCAGAGTGTGTCCGGTCCCATCATACCTTTGGAGGCGCCCAGAACGGGCTCCCACCAATCATTCAGCCGGGCGCCGTGGAACTCATTGCCGATCCGCAGCAGATCTCGCTGCGACAAGGGAATTTCAGCCTTGATCGAATAGCCGAAATCCGTGCCGGCCGTGAACATGGGCATGGCGGCGGGCATCTTGTCGTACAAGAAATTCATGATGTGCGCGGTGTGGCGCCAATAGGCATTGGCGTCGATCTTGCCCCATTCGAAGGTGCCGATATAGCCCGCGTCGATCGAATAGCTGCGATTGCCTGAGCCTCTGCCGGCGATGCCGGTCATGTCCATGCGCACGTTCGGCCAGGCTTGGAACGGGATGTTCTGATAGCCGCCGCGCAGGGTGAAGAGATGCCCTTCGTTCTGATAGGCGAGAGTGGCGGAATGATTCTCCGAGATGAAGCTCGTCGAGAGAACCTTCGGACCATTGCCGCCCATGTGATAGTCCGAGCCCCGCGTATAGGAGCCGTTGTAGAGCAGGCTGAAATGATCGGTCGCGGCGTTGGCCGTTCCCGAAACGCTGACGCTGCTATTGGTGCTCCGATAGAAAGTCGAGATCGAGCCGGAGGTGAGAAGGCTCGGGCCGTTCCAAGGAAGCAGCGATTGCCGGCCGGGCGCAGCTTGTCCGGCGAAGATCGGCGGCTTCGGCTCGACGACGATCGTGCCCGCGATCGAGTCGCCGCCCTTGCTCACCGGCGTCACGCCGGAAAGCACCTGGATCCTGCCGACATTGTTCGGATCGATATAGGAGAGCGGCGGATTCATATGGTTCGCGCAGGCCGAGGAGACTTCCTGGCCGCCGAGCAAGATCTTGATGCGATCATCTGCGAGGCCGCGCAGCGCCGGCAGGCGCGAAACGCCGCCGCCCTCGTAGAAAGAGACGCCGGGCGTGCCGCTCAGCAATTGCGTCGCGTCGCTATAGGCAGGCCGCTCGGTCGCGAGCTTTTCTTCCGAAACGGTCGCGGCGCCGAGAGGCGTCGACAAATCATCGGCCGATCGCTTCGCCTTTTCGGCGTCGATGTCGATCGGCGGCAGCGCAACCTGCGCCATAATGGGAGACAAAAGAACAAGCGTCATCGCGCCGGCGCTGACGCCGCGCATCAAAGCATAACGGAACATGGATGTTTCTCTCCTAAGCGCCGCTCGAACGCGGCTCGATCGTCGATGCGGCGGGCGCCGCATGTCTTCGATGTCAGGCGAGAGAAGGAGGCCCCGTGGCGAGCTGCTCGTGAGCGCGCCGCCGGCTCGGAGGCGGCTCATCATCCGGCGTCGACACGAATTGCGTCGAGTGCAGAGGGATGAGAGAGACGATCAGAGGCCGAGCGACGATCGCGACGCCCAAGCCGCAGGGCAGGCACGAGACGCATTCATGGCCGCCGCTCGCATGACCGCCAGCGGGAAGGCGGCTTCCGTCGGCGTCGTCCGGAAGGCATGTCGACGCCGACGCGACGGCGCCGGGCTCCGAATGTCGCGCGGGCTCGGCCGGCGCGACGGCGGAGACGAGCAGCGCCAGAGCGACGGCGATCGCCATCCTCTGCAAGCTTTTCAGTCCCCGCATTCTCTCGCCCCGGTTTCGACGCTCCCATGGTTAAGAACGCGTTATGTCGCGCTCAAGCGCCAAAATGTCGCAGGCGCGAGCTTTGGCGGTCTCTGTGACGTTTCGGCAACATACGGACGTTCGGCCTGCGCCACGCGGCCGGACGGAGGCTTCGGCCGGTCGAATTTCGAGCGCTCGCCCCCCTTGCGCCGGCCGCGCTCCGTTCCCAAATCCTCGAACAGCGCGGGCCATAGCGGGCGCGCTGAACCCCGGCGCGAGCGGGGAGTCGTCTACACATCCCGATCGCGCTCACATGTCGCTTCAAGGAGGACTGTGTCATGCGTCACTTCGATCTTTCGCCGCTCTATCGTTCCACTGTCGGCTTCGATCGGCTCTTCTCTCTGCTGGACCAGGCCGGCGGCCAGGAAACGGCTTCCGCCTATCCTCCCTATAATATCGAGCGCACGGGCGAGAACGCCTATCGCGTGACGCTGGCTGTGGCCGGCTTCGCGTGTGAGGACCTGTCGATCGAGACGCGCGAGAACACGCTCACCATCAAAGGCGCCAAGGAACATGCCGAGCCGCAAGGGGTGAAGCGCGAGATTCTGCATCAGGGAATCGCGGCGCGCGCTTTCGAGCGTCGCTTCCAGCTCGCCGATCACGTCGTCGTGACCGGGGCGAGCCTCGCCAATGGCCTGCTGCACGTCGATCTCGTCCGACAGATCCCCGAGGCGCAGAAGCCTCGCCGGATCGAGATCGGCGGCGGCGCGCCGGTCCAGACCGTCGACGCCAAGGCCGCCTGAGGCCCCGGCGAGAGACGTCTAATAAAAGGAATGAGAAAAAGAGGCGCCCCGATGGGGGCGCCTTTTTCGTTTCGGAGGGCTGCGAGCCTCAGGCTCGCCCGGCCGCAGTGAATCGGTCACGCGGATTTTATGTCAGCCGCCGGAATGCGGCTGCGGTTCCGTCCCGTTGGCGGCGCCGGAGGTGGGCGCTTGCGGCTGTTCGACCGTCGCCGCTGGCGGGGAAGGGACGGCTGTCGGGGGGGCGGGGCTGATAGACTCCGCGCCGACAGGCGCGGCAGGGGGCGTCGCGGCCTGAGACGGCGTGGACGCCGCCGGCGGCGTCGTTGCGATCTCCGGCGCGGGCGCGACGGGCGCGGGCGTCTGCGCAGCACTGGGCGGAGCCGTCGGGGCCGCCGCCGCGGGCGGCGAAGAGGGCGCCGGCGAGGCTTTCCCTGACTGTGACGGCGCCGGATGGCGAACTGCGCGCGGCGCCGTCTCGACGGCCGGGTGGGCGGCTGTCTTGGCGCGCGGCGGCGTCGCGGCTCTCGGCTGC
>PQAN01000352.1 GCA_003105285.1 Methylocystaceae bacterium | reverse complement strand
GCGATTCCTCGACGGCGCGCGGCAGCGCGTCGGTGCGCGTCGCGTAACGCAGCTTGGCGGAGCGGGCGCGCGGGTTTTCGGCGATCTCCTCGGCCGACGGCGTCACGGGCTGGCGCCCTTCGCACGAAAATGTCGGCGCCGGCGGAACGGTTTCGCCCGGCAGGCGGCGCGAGCGCGTCTCGCCGCGCCCCGAACGATCGGCGAGAAAGAGCTTGACGATGCGATCCTCGAGCGAATGGAAACTGACGATCGCCAGCCGACCGCCCGGCCTCAACGTCCGCTCGGCGCCGGCGAGCGCGGCGACGAGCTGGCCCAGCTCGTCGTTGACGGCGATGCGCAGGGCCTGAAAGCTCTTCGTCGCCGGATGAATGTCGCCCGGCCGCCCTGGCGCGGCGCGTTCGATGATGGCGGCGAGCGCACCGGTCGTCTCGATCGCGCCGAGCTTGCGCGCATGGCCGATGGCGCGCGCGATGCGGCGCGAGGCCCGCTCCTCGCCATAGTAATAGAAAATATCCGCGAGCGTCTCCTCGTCCGCTTCCGCGACGATGTCGGCGGCGCTGCGTCCGCGCCCTTCCATGCGCATGTCGAGGGGGCCGTCGTTGCGAAACGAAAAGCCGCGCTCCGCCTCGTCGAACTGCATCGACGACACGCCCACATCGGCAACGACGCCGTCGAGCGGCGCGAAGCCTTCTCGCTCGGCGATCTGCGCGAGATCGGCAAAGCGCGCCTCGACGAGCCGCAAACGCCCATCCGCGTCCTGCACGAGCGGGAGACCATCACGCACGGCGCGCGGATCGCGGTCGAGCGCGAGAACGCGCGTCCCTCCGTGAGCGAGAATGGCGCGCGTATAGCCGCCGGCGCCGAAGGTCGCGTCGAGATAGGCGCCGCCTTCACGAATCGCCAGCGCCGCCATAGCCTCGGACAGAAGCACGGGGATGTGCGGGGCGGATCCGCCTGCGGCGCGATTTGCGTTTGCGCCGCCGCCCGTCGTCATTGCGATCCTCCCTGCGCCGACGGCGTCATGGCCGCGTTTTCGACGCCGCGCTCCTTCCGAATGTCGCGCCGTCGACTTTCGGCGTCCCGAAGATGCGTTCGGAACAGATCCGGCCCGGGCGACAAACGCCCCGACAGTCAGCCGATCTCCCGCGGCGACGCGCGGCTCCCGATCCAGACCGCGACGCAAAAAAACCGAGTCCTTCCGCGCGAGCCGCGAAGGCGCGGCCGGCGACGCGACGCAATGACGCGCCATGCTCTCATTCGGCGGGATGAAATCGGATAACATCGGACACCATGGGCGTCAATGAAAGCGCGAACGCCCCGGCCGAGAATGCGGGGGCGCCGCTCCCCATTTGGCTTCGCTAAGGTTAAGGGAGCGTTGACGGGGAGGCAGTCGGCGGCAGGCAATCGGCGGTGAGCCGCGCCGATTGCCGACCGCCGACCTGCCCACTGCCCGCCAAATCGAGAGCCAGCCGGCCTATAAGCCGGGTTCTGTAGGGCGCGGTCGGGTCGCCCCTCCCGCGCGCGATGGCCATTCCTCTGGGACGGCGGTCGCCCGCCGCCTCTTGCGACCAACCCGGGCGACGACCCGGAGACGGGCCAGGAAATATCGCTATTTCCAGTCGCCCCTATTCGGTCTTGCTCCCGGCGGGGCTTGCCATGCCTCGAACGTCGCCGCCCGAGCGGTGCGCTCTTACCGCACCCTTTCACCCTTACCGCGAAACCGCAGCCCGAGAAGGCCATGGCGCCGCGGCGGTTTGCTTTCTGTGGCGCTTTCCCTGGGGTCGCCCCCGCCGGACTTTATCCGGCGCCGTGTCTCCGTGGAGCCCGGACTTTCCTCTGCTCGAAAGAGCAGCGGCCATCCGGCCGACTGGCTAAAAGAGGGATTAAGAAGCCGAAGGAGCAAGGTCAAGTCGGGCGCGGAAAATCGGCCTTCCGCCGCCCGAAGCCCCGGCTCGAACGCGGCCCTTCGACGCGCGACAGGGGAGAAAGACTGCCGGCATCTTGCGGGAAGCCCCGCTCCCGTAGGATTAATGAGGTCTCGGGCTGCCCGGCGACCTTCCTCCCAAAGGCTCCTCTCGAATCGAAAAAAGCGCTGAATATCAATGGACATCAATAATAAACGACGGATCGTCGTTTCTGGAATGGGGGCCGTTTCGGCGGCTGGAGTCGGGGCGCCGGCCCTGTGGATCGCCGCGCGCGACGGCCTGAGCCAGGTTCGCGAGCTGAAGCTCGAACGCCCCTATGGCGGCCGCATCAAGATCGCCGCGCAAATCCGCGATTTCGACGCCGCCGCGCGTCTCGAGCCGGAGATTCTGCCGTTCTGCGATCCCTTCACCCAATATGCGGTCGTCGCCGCCGACGAGGCGATGGCCGAGGCCGGTTTCGCGCGCAAGGACATCGCCGGACCGCGCACGGCCGTCGTGATCGGCAGCGGCATCGGCGGATCGAAGACGATCGACGACGAGGCCTATAAGGAATATGTGACCCATGTCCGCGCCGACCCGCTGACCGTGCCGCGCCTCATTCCGAGCGCCGCGCCGACGATGCTCGGCATGCGCTACTCCTGCAGGGGACCGACTTTCACCATTGCCAGCGCCTGTTCGTCGGCGAGCCAGGCGATCGGCGTCGGGCTGCAACTGATCCGCTCCGGCGCCGCCGACCGCGCCATCGTCGGCGGCGCGGAGGCGGCCATCATCAACGGCTCCATTCGCGCCTGGGAAATTCTGCGCGTCCTCACGCCGGACGTCTGCCGTCCCTTCTCCTTGGGCCGCAACGGCATGATCCTCGGCGAAGGGGCCGCCGTCTTCATTCTCGAGACGCTCGAGGCGGCGCGCGCGCGCGGACATGAACCCTTGTGCGAGCTGGCGGGCTATGGAACGACGAGCGACGCCTTCGATCCGCTGCGATCCGACATCGAAGGCCCGACCGACGCCATGCGACAGGCGCTGGAGGACGCGGGGCTCGCGCCGGCCGACATCGACTATCTGAACGCCCATGGCACCGGCACCTACGCCAACGACATCGCCGAATCGGAGGCGATTCGGCGCGTGTTCGGCGAACGGAGAGAGGCGCTGCCGGTCTCCTCGACCAAGCCCATCCACGGCCATGCTCTGGGCGCGGGCGGCGCGCTCGAGCTGGCGGTGACGATCGGCGCCTTGCGCGAGCAGATCGTCCCGCCGACGATCAACTTCCGCGAAGCCGATCCCAAATGCCCGATCGACGCCGTGCCGAACGAGGCGCGGCGAATCCCCATCCGCGCGGCGATGTCCAATTCCTTCGCCTTCGGCGGCATCAATGCGGTGCTGATCGTGCGGGCGGCGTAGTCGCCGCCGTCACGTCGAGAGAAACCGCTCCACCTGTTCGCAGAAGAAGTCGGGCGCCTCGTCGGCGACGAAATGCCCGCTCTCTTCCGCGATCACAGCCGTAAGGCGGGCGGCCCGAGGACGGAGCGCATCCGCGAGCTTCGTCCCGACGCCGTGCCGCCCACCGATGGCCAGGACCGGCATGTCGAGCCTTCGACCTTCGAACGACGCCGCCAACCGGGCGTCGTCCGGAAGAGCCCGATAGTAGCCGAACCCCGCCGTCATGCCGCCGGGAGACGCATAATGCCGAGCGAACTCCGAGATCGCCGCTTCGCCGACGGCGTTTTTCCGATAGGACCAAGCGCGGATTTGCGCGGCGATATACTCCCGCTCCCGGCCTTCGGTCAGCATCTCCGGAACCTGCGGCGCCATATGAAATCCGTAATGCCACGCGCCTCCCCGCAGCGCGTCCATATTTTCCGTGCCGGGAATCAGGCAGTCGACCAGAACGAGTTTGTCGATGGTCTCGGGGTGCAGATGGGCGAGCATATAGGCGGCTTTGCCACCCATGTCGTGCCCGACGACATGCGCGCGTCCGCCCGCGACATGGGCGATGAGAGCGCGAATGTCGGCGGCGATCGTGCGCTTGTCGTAGCCGGTCGGCGTTCTCTCTGACAATCCGACGCCTCGAAGATCGGGGGCGACGACCGTGAAGCGCACGGAGAGACGCTCCATCGTCGCTCTCCAGGCGAACCACGTCTGCGGCCAGCCGTGCAATAGAATCACCACGGGGCCGGAGCCGGCGCCGACATAGTGCAATCTGACGCCGCCGACCTCCGCAAATCGACTCGCGCCGCCTTTCGGAAGCAGCGCGTCGACGGCATTTTCCGAAGCGGTCGAGACGCTCGTCACAGTCAGCGCCGGGCCTGCTATAGCGGCCCGTGACGCTCCGATGAGGAATTCGCGGCGTTCGATTTTCATCGTCTCTCCCTGACGGCTGTCACCGAAGGCGAGAGTTGTCGATCTATGAGGACCAGTCTATTCGCTACAGCGTCACGGCTTCTATAACGAATGGTTATTCATGGACCTCGCGTCGGCCCTCCGCGCTTTTGTCCGCATCGTCGAGCGAGGCTCGATAACCGCGGCGGCCGCCGACCTCGGCGTGTCTCAGCCCGCCGTCAGCAAGCTCCTGCGCAATCTGGAAGCCCATACGGGCGCGCGGCTCATCGAAAGAAACGCGCGCGCCATGCGCCCGACCACGCAAGGCTCGGCTCTCTACGAGGCGTCGAACGCGGCGCTCGCCATGATCGACGCCGCCATCGAGGCCGTCCGAAGCGATGCCGGCGTTATTAGCGGAAGCCTGCGCGTGCATGGTCCGGCCTGCGTCGGCGAACGCCATTTGCACCGTATCGTCATGGCGTTTCAGGACGCGCATCCGGCCGTCGCGGTCGAACTGATCCTCGACAACCGATCGGTCGATCTGATCCACGAAAATGTCGATCTCGCCATCAGAATGGGACCGCCGACGGACCAGAGCCTGATTCTGCGACGCATCGGCTTCAGCAGACGAATCCTCGTCGCCTCGCCCGCCTATCTGGCGCGACGCGGCCCCGTCCGAAACTGCGAAGATTTGGGCGATCATCACGTCATCGTCACGAACGCCTCGCTGCGCGACGGCGTTCTCCCTCTCCGCAGAGGCGACGAAAAGGTCGATGTCCCACTCAGTCCGAGGCTGACGACGAACAATGCGCAGGTTCTCGTCGACGCCCTGAAGGCCGGTCGAGGCGTCGGGACCGCGCAAGTCCTGCTTGTCGCGGACGAGTTGAAACGGGGCGAACTCGTCCGCGTGCTGTCCGACTATGAGATCGAGCCGACGGAATTCTTCCTCGTCTATCCCTCGCTGAAATTCCTACGTCCGACCGTCCGCGCCTTTATCGATTTCGCGGCGCCGGCGTTGCGGCGCGTCGAGGGGATTTTCTGAGCGATCGGCCATACTCGCAAAGGGCGCCGGAACCGCCCTCGCGCCCCGTTAGGATTTTTTTAAGCCTTTCTTCGTCCCGCGTGCGCGACCGCACAGATCGTCGGCGTGGAACTCGGCAAATTCGAGGCCGTTCAGACAGCCGATACGACGTCGATCCGCTTCCGACGATGGAGAATTTCGATGAAAACGTCCTTTGCGGCCGACGCCCTCGCCCTCGCCAAGAGCGCCGCCCTGACCTTTGCAGTCGCCGCGCCGACGACCGCCGCGGCGGTCTTCGCCTATGAAAATCCCGACGCCATTCTCATGCTCCTCTCCAAAGTGCAGACAGTCGAAGTCGGGGACGTCAAAATCGCATTCGGAGAAAAGGCCTTCGATCTCAATCCCGATCTGAAGCGCAGCCGCTCCGACCGCGTGGAGCAATGGAAATTGGTGCAGCGGATCAACAGCCTCGGCCCGACCGAAGTCGACCGGCTGCTTCATCTTTCGGAAATCGACAAAAAGCATCTCGGCGACGCCGATATCCACTGTGACTACGACAACGCCAACAGCCGCATGCGGTTCTACGCCGCCACCGACCAGGCGCTCGTCGAGAAAGCGCTCGTCGAACGCATCGCCCGGCCTGACCTGACGCAGAAAAGGCGCGACGCCGGCGACGGCGCGTCGGAGCTCGGCTCTCCCCGCAACTGCTACCAGATGGTCCTGACCAAGGACGGCAGCGACATGAAATCGGTCATCGTGTCGGAGGTGACGAGGCTGTTCCGCACCGGCTCGGAGGGGAATGTCGACGAGACGCAGAAGACTCCGGCGGCGGAAAAGCCCAAGGAGAGGACCTCGCGCGCGCATCGCGACAAGCCGGCTGTTCTGGCCGCGAGATGACTGTGGCGCGGAAATCGGGGGCGCGTCGCCCTCGGATGTTTCCGCCCGCCCGCGAAGCGCGCTAAGACCGCGGTCATGAGCGGCGAGCGCGAATCGAACGAAGCAGGGGCGCGGATCGCCGAGGTTCTCCTGCCGGTGGCGGTCGACACCGCCTATTCCTATTACGCGCCGCCGGCGCTGCGCCTCGCGCCGGGCGATTGCGTCAAAGTTCCGCTCGGCGCGCGCGAAGCCTTCGGCGTCGTCTGGGCGGTCGGCGATGCGACGGCTGCGCCGGGCAATCTGAAGACCGTCATCGCCCGATACGACCGCCCGCCGCTGAACGGCAGATTGCGCGCCTTCGTCGATTGGGTGGCGCGTTGGACGCTCGCGCCGCGCGGCATGGCGCTGCGGCTCGCGACGCGCGCCCTCGAGGATGCGACGCCGGAGACGCCGCGCGTCGGCTATCGCCTCGCCGGACCGCCGCCCGAACGCATGACGCCCGCGCGCGCCCGCGTGATCGCGGCGGCGGAAGGCGGACTGACCTTCGCCAAGGGCGAGCTCGCCCGCGCCGCCGCCTGTTCCTCCGGCGTCGTCGACGCACTCGTCGACGAGGGAACGTTGGAAGCGGTGACGCTTCCCCCACAGCCCATCGCGGCTTCGCTCGATCCCGATTTCGCCGCCGCGCGGCTCGAACCCGAGCAGCGCGCCGCCGCCGACGAACTCGCGCAGGCCGTCACGGTCGGCGGCTATCGTCCCTTTCTGCTCGACGGCGTGACCGGCTCCGGCAAGACGGAGGTCTATTTCGAGGCCGTCGCGGCGGCGCTGCGCGCCGGCGGCCAGGCGCTGGTGTTGATGCCGGAGATCGCGCTCACCGCGCAATTCCTCGAGCGCTTCGCGACGCGCTTCGGCGCGAAGCCCGCCGAATGGCACTCGGGCGTCTCGCCGCGAAAGCGCGCGCGCCTCTGGCGCGGCGTCGCGACCGGCGAGGCGAGCGTCGTCGCCGGGGCGCGCTCGGCGCTGTTCCTGCCGTTTGCGAATTTGCGGCTCATCGTCGTCGACGAGGAGCACGAAGCCGCCTACAAGCAGGAGGACGGCGTCGCCTATCACGCCCGCGACATGGCCGTCGTGCGCGCGAGCCTCGAGAAGGCGACCGTCGTTCTCGCCTCGGCGACGCCCTCGATCGAAACGCGCGTCAACGCCGATCAGAAGCGCTACGGCCATTTGCGCCTCACCGCGCGCGCCGGCGCGCGGCCGATGCCGCGCATCGAGGCGATCGACATGCGCCGCGACGGGCCGGAGCGCGGACGCTGGATCGCGCCCCGCCTCGCGCAAGAGACGGCCGAGACGATCGCGCGCGGCGAGCAGGCGCTGCTGTTCCTCAATCGGCGCGGCTATGCGCCGCTCACGCTCTGCCGCGCCTGCGGCCATCGCTTCCGCTGCGAGAATTGCGACGCTTGGCTCGTCGAGCATCGCTTTCGCCGCGCGCTCGTCTGCCATCATTGCGGCCATGTCGAGCGCCGGCCGAACGCCTGTCCCGAATGCGAGGCCGAGGACTCTCTCGCCGCCTGCGGCCCCGGCGTCGAGCGCCTGGCGGAAGAGGCGGCGATCCTCTTTCCCGACGCACGCACGCTCGTTCTCTCCTCCGATTTCCCCGGCGGGCAGGAGCGGCTGCGGCGCGAGATCGAGGAGATCGCCGCCGGCGCCTTCGACATCGTCATCGGCACGCAGCTCGTCGCCAAGGGCCATAATTTTCCCTATCTGACGCTCGTCGGCGTCATCGACGCGGATTCTGGCCTCGGCAGCGGCGATCCGCGCGCCGCCGAACGCACCTTCCAGCTCCTCAATCAGGTGACGGGACGGGCGGGGCGCGGCGACCAGCCGGGCCGCGCGCTGATCCAGACGTGGCAGAGCGAGCACCCGGTCATCCGCGCGCTGCTCTCCGGCGAGGCGGAAGAATTTTACGCGCAAGAAACGCGGCTCAGGGAGCGCGCCGGCCTGCCGCCTTTCGGACGGCTGGCGGCGCTCATCGTCTCGGCCAAGGACGCCGGCGCGGCGGAAGCGCACGCGCGGGCGCTGGCCCGCGCCGCGCATGGGCTGCCCTCGACGGAGCGCTATCGCATCGCCCCGGYCGGCGGCCTGCCCGAGCCGGACGAGATCGTCGTGCTCGGCCCCGCCGARGCGCCGATCGCSCTSGTKCGCGGSCGCTATCGTTTCCGCCTGCTCGTCAAGGCGCCGCGCRGCGCCGATCTGCAGGCGTTTCTGCGCGCSATGCTCGCGGCGGCGCCGAAGGAGCGCGGCGGCGTGCGCGTGGCGGTGGATGTGGACCCGCAGAGTTTTTGGTGAGGATAGGATTTTGGTCCGGCGCGCGCGGAAGCGGCCCGCGTCGCGAGAGCGCGGGGCGGCGAAGGGCGGTTCGGGACGCTCCGGCCTCGTTCGGCCATAGCGCAAAAATTTCGTCTCGAGTCCGCAAGCGTCCCGAACGCGGTTGACCTGTCGCCGACATCCGGAGGGCGTCGGTCCCGCGGGCCTGGGATTTCTCGATCAAGCCCGATCGAATTCCGGCGTCCTTGGATCACGAACGGTTCTTTTTCTCCCGGTGGAGAGGAGAGAACGCCGTCCGGCGGCGTGCTACCTTGTCCGAGGACGGGGGTCGCCGTCCCGGGGGAGCCGCCTCCCGCTCGCGCCCCCCGACCCGAGGGAACGCCCCCTTCGGGGAGCGGAAGCGGGACAGATAATAGGAATATTTTCAGCACCTGTCAAGATGCGATCGTCGGGTGAGCAGGGCGATCGGGTGAAGGTTTCCTCATCCTGAGGAGCCTGCGAAGCAGGCGTCTCGAAGGATGAGGAAACCTTCATTCCCGCTAT
>PQAN01000351.1 GCA_003105285.1 Methylocystaceae bacterium | reverse complement strand
ATCGTCAGATCGAGCGGCACTTCGCCCAGGAAGGGAACGCCGAGCGCCTCGGCGTCGTGGCGCGCGCCGCCATGCGAGAAGATGTCCGTGCGGCCGCCGCAATGCGGGCAGAGGAAATAGCTCATATTCTCGATGACGCCGAGGATCGGCGCCTCGACCTTCTGATACATGGCCACGCCGCGCCGCGCGTCGATCAACGCCAAGTCTTGCGGCGTCGAGACGATGACCGCGCCGGCGAGCGGCACCTGCTGCGCCATGGTGAGCTGGGCGTCGCCTGTGCCGGGCGGCATGTCGACGACGAGCGCGTCCAATTCGCCCCAGGCGACCTCGCCGAGCATCTGCGTGAGCGCCTGCGAGACCATCGGACCGCGCCACACCATCGGCACGTCCTCATCGACGAGAAAGCCGATCGACATGACCTTTATGCCATAGGCTTCGAGCGGAACCATCTTGCCGTCGACGACCTCCGGCTTGCCGTGCAGGCCGAACAGACGCGGCGCCGAGGGCCCGTAGACGTCGGCGTCGAGCAGTCCGACGCGCCATCCTTGCGCCGCGAGTCCTAGCGCGAGATTGGCGGAGGTTGTCGATTTTCCGACGCCGCCCTTGCCGGACGACACGGCGATGATGAACCTGATCTTCTCGATCGCGGCGATGGCGCGGCGCTGCGGCGTCTGTGCGCCCGGCTGCGYCGCCGCGTGCGAATGGCCGCCGGACGTCGCTTTGACTCCCGGCGCCCGCTCGGCGGTCAGCGTCACAATGGCCTGCTCGATCCCWGGCACGGCCTTCACCGCGCTCTCGGCGGCGAGCCGCAGCGGCTCCAACTCAYGCGCATGAGCGGGGTCGGCGGCGAGCGAGACGAAAGCCTTCGCGCCCGTCACATTGACCCCACTCACTAGGCCATAGGCGACGAGCGACCGCTTGCCGTCCGGCCCCGCGACGCTCTCTAGCGCCTTCAATACGTCTGCTTCGTTCGCCACTGCTTCGCCCTTCGCATGCCTCGACGCGCCCCTGCCGAAGGAAGGCGCGACGAGTTCTACGCAATCGGTATGCCGTTATTCGGCCGATGCGTCTACGGGCGAGCGCGAATAGCGGATCAGACTCTCTGGCGCTGGGCGAGAGCGTTGCGGATCAGGCCGACGATCGCCGTGACGACAGCGCCCGAAACGCCGCCGCCGACGATCTGCCCGGCGAGGACCGCTATGTCGAAGCCGCCGCCGTTCGCGGCTCCGGCCAGGGCCGGAACGAGCGACGAGAGGATCGAGCCGCCTCCTGCGCCGCCGAGCGCGCCGACGATGCTGTTTGCGAGCGGGCCGAGATCGAGGTTCTTGGCCGTCCTGCCGACGCCTGCGCCGCCGGCCGCTCCGGCGACGAGCTGGATGATGAGATTGACGATCGTCTCCATGGGATTGCGCCTTTCGTTGACGGAGGTCGACCGCTACGATCTTGCGCGCGCGCGGCGACTATCAACCCTGCCGACGCGAGAAGCGACGCAAAACTGGACAGCGCCGCCGAGCCGGATCGGAGCCATCGATGAGCGCGACGCAGACTATCGGCCGAAACGAGAGACGTCCGGCGCTTCAGCGTTTCCTCGCCTGGACCGCAATTTCGATCTATCTCGCACTGGTCGTCGCCTTCGCCTGGACTGGCTCGTCTTTCGCGCAGGCGCTGGCGGCGATCGGCATCGTGAGCGCGCTCGCCCACGCCATCGCGACGCTCGGCCAAAGGGATGCGCTGGCCTTCTTCGTCATTTGTCTCGCCGTGACCTTTTCGATCGAGAACATCGGCGCCGTGACGGGCCTGCCCTTCGGCCACTATCATTTCGCCGTCGGCGCGAATTTTCCCCATGTCGGCGCCATTCCGATCATCGTCGGCCCTCTGTGGTTCGGCATGGGCTATTTCTCCTGGATCGTCGCCGGCGTCCTGCTCGACTAGGGCGTTCCATCGACCTTTGCCCGGCCGCTCGTCGCCGCTTTCGTGATGACGCAATGGGACGTGGTGATGGACCCACCCTCGGCGACGATCGCCAAAGCATGGGTCTGGCATGACGGCGGCGCGCATTTCGGCGTGCCGCTGTCGAATTATCTCGGCTGGCTGCTGACGTCCTGGTCGTTCTATCAGGTCTTCGCCTTCTATCTGCGCGGCCGCCGCGACGCCTCGCGGCCGCCGCCGGGACGAGAGCCGCAGTTGGCGGCGATCCTCTTCTACGCGAGTTCGGGCCTCACCCATCTGACGCCGTGGCTGCTCGGCGAAACGGGCGACGTCGCCGATGGCGGCGGCCGAGTCTGGCGCATCGAAGACCTGCGCGAGACGACCGTCGCCGTCATGCTGTTCACGATGTTCTATACGTCGCTGCTCGCCGGATTGCGCCTTCGCCTCACGCCAGCATCGCCGCCGGATGTTCGATCAGCCGCTTGAACTCGGCGAGCAGCGTCGCGCCGAGCGCGCCGTCGACGGCTCGATGATCGACCGAGAGCGTCACGCTCATGATCGTCGCCACCGCCGGAGCGCCGTTCTTCGCCACGATCCGCTGCTCCCCCGCCCCCACGGCGAGGATCGTCGCATGAGGCGGATTGATGACGGCGGAGAAGTTCTTCACTCCGAACATGCCGAGATTGGAGACCGCTGTCGTCCCGCCCTCATACTCGTTCGGCTTCAGCTTCCGCTCTCTGGCGCGCTTCGCCAGGTCTTTCAGCTCGAGCGCGATCTCACGGAAGGATTTGCGCTCGGCGTCGCGCACGATCGGCGTCACGAGCCCGCCGGGGATCGACACGGCGACGCCGACGTCGGACGCCTTGTGCCTGAGCATGGCGGTCTGAGTGAAGGTCACATTGGCGTCCGGCACATGTTGCAAGGCGAGCGCCATCGCCTTGACGATGATGTCGTTGACCGACGCCTTCCACTCGGGCGTCCCATCCGCGCCGTTGGGCGCGGCGCTGTTGTAGTCTTCCCGCAGGCGCAGCAGCGCGTCGATGTCGCAGTCGGTCTGCAGCGCGAAATGCGGAATCGTCCGCACGGCGTCGGTCATCCGTCGCGCGATCGCCTTGCGCATCGAATCATGCGGAACTTCGACGAAGGAGCCGGGCGCGAAGAGCTGGCGCACGACGACGTCCGACATGCCGACCGGCGCCTCGGCCGGCGCAGCGGCGGCGAAGGAGGGCGCGCCGCCGGCGAGCGCGCTCTTCACATCGCGCTCGATGATGCGGCCATGCGGGCCGGAGCCTCGCAGGGAAGCGAGATCGAGCCCGCTCTCTTTGGCGAGACGGCGCGCGAGGGGCGAGGCGAAGATGCGCCCGTCGGCGCCGCGCGGTCTCTCGTGTCCGACGAGGGCCATGGCCGTCACCTGTAGAGCACGGCCTTCGCCGCCGAGATCACCTCGGCGATCGACGGCAGAGCGAGCTTTTCCAAATTGGCGGCATAGGGCATGGGCACATCCTTGCCGGTCACGCGCAGGACCGGCGCGTCGAGATAGTCGAACGCCTCCTCCTGCACGCGCGCCGCGATCTCGGCGCCGACGCCCGACTGCGGCCACCCTTCCTCGATCGCCACGCAGCGCCCCGTCTTCCTCACCGAGGCGACGATCGCCGGCACGTCCATGGGCCGCAGCGTGCGAAGATCGACGACCTCCGCCTCGACGCCTTCCTTCGCCAGTTCTTCGGCGGCGGCGAGCGCATGGATCACGCCGATCGAGAAGGAGACGAACGTGACATGAGCGCCGGCGCGCGCGACGCGCGCCTTGCCGATGGGAATGAGGAAATCCTCGATGACCGGCGTGTTCCACTGCCGGCCGTAGAGAATTTCGTTTTCCAGGAAGACGACCGGATTCGGATCGCGAATGGCGCTCTTCAGCAATCCCTTGGCGTCGGAGGCGTTCGAAGGCGCGATGACCTTGAGGCCCGGAACCTGGGAGAACCAGGCGGCGTAATCCTGGCTGTGCTGCGCGGCGACGCGCGCGGCGGCGCCGTTGGGGCCGCGAAACACGATGGGGCAATTGATCTGTCCGCCGGACATATAGAGCGTCTTGGCGGCGGAATTGACGATGTGGTCGATCGCCTGCATCGCGAAATTGAACGTCATGAATTCGACGATCGGCCTTAAGCCGGCAAAAGCCGCGCCGACGCCGAGCCCCGCGAAGCCATATTCGGTGATCGGCGTGTCGACGACGCGGCGCGCGCCGAACTCCTGTAGCAGGCCCTGCGTGACCTTATAGGCGCCCTGATATTCGGCGACCTCCTCGCCGATGACGAACACATTCGGGTCGCGCCGCATCTCCTCCGCCATGGCGTCGCGCAGCGCCTCGCGCATCGTCATCGGAATGAAAGTGGCGTCGGCCGGAATCTCCGGCGCGACGACCGGAGCCGGCGCGGCGGAGACCGGCGCCGCCTGCGCGACCTCGGGCGCCGGCGCGGGCTTTTCCGGCCCCTTGGCCGGCTCGGCCGCCGGCGCCGAGACTTCGGCGGGTCCGACCTCCTCGCCCTCCTCGGCGATGACGGCGATCGGCGTATTGACGGCGACATTCTCCGCCCCGCCCGGCACGAGAATGCGCGCCAGCACGCCCTCGTCCACGGCCTCGACCTCCATCGTCGCCTTGTCGGTTTCGATTTCGGCGATGACGTCGCCGGCCTTCACCTTGTCGCCTTCGCTCTTCAGCCATTTGGCGAGCTTGCCCTGCTCCATGGTGGGCGAAAGCGCAGGCATGAGGACGTTCACGGTCATGGAGTCATCCACGGAAATGAAAAACGGGCTCCGACCGAGCCGTCCGAAAGCGCTCCGCCTCTCCCCATGGGAGAAGGAATCGCGCGCCGAGATAGCGCCTCACGGGGTGCGGCCGCGGTCGTCATAGAACGACATCCGTCCACAATTCGCTCGGGTCCGGCTCGGGCTCGATCGTCGCGAAATCGGCCGCTTCGGTGATGATCTTGCGGACGGCGCCGTCGATCTGCTTGAGATCGTCCGCCGTCGTCCCGCCGTCCGCGAGCAGCCGCGCGCGCACCTGCTCGATCGGGTCATGCTCCTCGCGCACCTTCTGCACTTCTTCCTTCGAGCGATATTTGGCGGGATCGGACATGGAATGTCCGCGATAGCGATAAGTCTGCACCTCGAGGAGATAAGGCCCTTTCCCCGAGCGGCACCATTCGAGAGCTTCCGCCGCCGCCGCCGCCACCGCCCGCACATCCATGCCGTCGACCTGCTTGCCGGGAATGTTGAAGGCGACGCCGCGCTTTGAAAAATTCGCCTGCGCGGAGGAGCGCTCGACGGACGTCCCCATCGCATAGCGGTTGTTCTCGACGATGAAGACGACCGGCAGCCGCCACAGCTCCGCCATGTTGAAGCTCTCGTAGACCTGCCCCTGATTGGCGGCGCCGTCGCCGAAGAAGGTCAGCGAGACATTGTCGTCGCCGCGATAGAGGTCGGCGAAGGCGAGACCCGCCCCGAGCGGCGCCGGCGCGCCGACGATGCCATGGCCGCCAAAAAAGTTCTTCTCGCGCGAGAACATGTGCATGGAGCCGCCCTTCCCCTTGGAATAGCCGCTCCGGCGCCCGGTGAGTTCGGCCATGACGCGCTTTGGGTCCATGCCGCAGGCGAGCATGTGGCCGTGATCGCGATAGGCGGTGATGAACTGATCGGTCTCGCGCGCCGCCATGCGCACGCCGACGACGACCGCCTCCTGACCGATGTAGAGATGGCAGAATCCGCCGATGAGGCCCATGCCGTACAACTGGCCGGCCTTCTCCTCGAAACGGCGGATGAGCAGCATGGAGCGATAGGCGGCGAGCTCCTGCTCCTTAGTGAAAACCAGCAGATCGCCCTCGCGCGGAGCGCCTTTGGCGGCGCCCGCGACATCGGCGAATTTAGCGTCGTTCGTAGCTGCTGCCGGCATCACCGCCCGTCCCGTCGGTTCTCGAACATAATCTGGGAACGCGAGGACGAAACGGGGAGCCCTCGCTTATGAACGCGCTCCCGACAAAGCCCCGCCGAGGTCACGATAGCCCGAAACGAGGATGAAAACGAGAGCTTCGACGGAGAAGCTTTCCACAGCGAAGCTCAGCGATCGGCCGGCTTCGTCTTCTGCGGCGGCAGGATGACGACCTCGTTGCGATGCACGCGGCCGAGCGCCGCGCGCGCTTCATTGTCCAATATGTCGGAATCGATCCGATCGCCGCGCACGAGGGCTATTCTGCGCTCCCATTGGCCGCGCTCCGCCCGCAGCCCTTCGAGCTCCTGGCGCAGATCGGCGATGCGCTGCTCATATTCGACGCCGGCCTTCAGGCCGCGCTGGCCGTTGACGCCATGCCAGATGAAATATGAGGCGACGAGCCCTGCCGCTCCATAGAACGCACAAAGCACGACGAGAGAACGCAGGAAATTACGAACGGCCATGTCGCGCAGTCTGCGCAGAACAGGGTATAAACAGCGTTAACGAAACCGAATTCAGCGTCTTCCGCGCGCGACGCGCTCGATTTCGGCGCGCACGAGTCGCTCGACGAGAGTGGGAAGATTGTCGTCGAGCCATTGCTTGAGCATGGGCCGCAGAATGTCCTGCGCATAGCGCTCGATGACGCCGGCCTCGTTGATCACCATGCTCGCCGCCAGCGCCTGGAAGTGCGAGGCGACGGAGGCGGCGGCGTCCGGCGACACCAGCGGCTGGCTCGGCGCCTCGCTTGCCTCCTCGGCGCCGGCGAAGTCCTCGTCGTCTCTTTCCTCGGCGACGACATCGTCGCGAAGCTCGTTGGCCTCCTCGATCTCAGGCGGCGCCTCGGCCGCCGAGTCGTGCGCCCATCGCGCCTCTTCGGCCTCGACATCGTTCGCGCGTTCGCGCTCCGGCTCCGGGCGCAGCGTCGGACGCAACCAGAAGTCCTGGGGCTCCAAGGCCGGAGCGGCGTGCGGAACGCTATGCTTCGACGCGACGGCCTGGGGAAGCCGGACCGGAACGACGACCGGAGCGCGGCTTCGCGAATCGTCCGCATCGGTGGGATCTGCCGTCTCCAGAGGGGGCGGCGCGGGCTCCGATCCACGCGGCGCGTCGACCGCCGGATGCGGTTCGATTCCGATCCTTTCTTTGTCGCGACGCACGACCGGCAGCGCTTCGTCATCGGCGATGATTCGCCTGATCGAAGCGAGGATTTCCTCCATCGAGGGCTCATGCGCACGGCGTTCGGCGTCGAGCGAGGTCGAAGTGATCGAAGCGTTCACAGCGCTCATGTCGTTTCGTGCTTCTCGGTTTGTCGCAAGAAGGGCAGTCATGTCCCGGCTACGGCGCGTCGTCGTGCGGCCTCGGCCGGCGGCGAATCATATCATTCGATGATTCCACCATTTTCGCAAAACTGCGCCAGCCCACATCTAAAAATTATCATACGCATTTTTCAAATCCGCGGCGCCTTCGCGCCTCTTCACCGCCCTCCGGGCGTATCGACGCCGAGCCATCGATCCTTCACCTGCTCGAAATGCACATGCGGATCATAGACCGCGACGTCGAGCTTCAATTCCGACGCCGACAATCGTCCGATTGCGCCGAGCGCGGCAAAGGAGGCGACGACCCGGTCACGCTGTGACGTGATGAGATTGACCCGCGCATTGAGCAGCGCCTGCTGCGCGTTCAGCACGTCGAGCGTCGTACGTTGCCCGACCTGCGCCTCCTCGCGCACGCCCTGCAGAGCGATCTCGGCGGCGCGCACCGCCGCCTGGCCGGAGAGAATCGACGCTTTGGCCGTATCGAGCAGGCCGTAGCTCGAGACGACGCTCGCGCGCACGCTGTCCCTCTGCACGTCGGCGTTGAAGCGCGCCTGCCCCAATTGCTCCTTCGCCTGCCGGATCGACGCATATTCCGACCCGCCTTGGTAGATCGGCACATTGAGCGTGCCGCTCGCCTGCGCCGAGAACTGACGCGAATTGGGCGAGCCGAGAAAGGAATCGTATTGCTGCGAGATCTGCGCGCCGACCGACAGCGAAGGCAGCAGCGATCCCTCGGCGACCTTCACCGCGAGTTCGGCGGCGTCGACCTGATGCACAGCGGCGGCGACGCCGGGATGTTCGACGAGGGCGATACGAATGGCCTCGTCCAAAGAGCCGGGCAGCAGCTTCTCGACCGGAGAGGCGGGCTGCAGGCGCTTCGGCTCCTCGCCGATGATCTGCCGATAATTGGCGACGCTGTTCTTCAATTGCGCCTGCGCGGCGTAAAGCTCGGAGCGCGCTTGGGCGAGCGAGGCTTCCGCCTGGGCGACGTCGGTGCGCGTCACCTCGCCGAGCTGGAAACGGTCGCGCGTTTGTCGTGACTGCGCCTCGAGAACGGCGATATTGTTCTTGCGCAGCGCGAGAATGGCCGTGTCGCGCAGCACGTTCATATAGGCGGTCGCGCCGTTCTGCAGCGTCGCCTGCTCGGTGAGCCGCATGGTGGAGCGTGCGGCGAACACGCCCGATTCGGCCCGGCGCACGGAATTGCCGGTGCGCCCGCCGTCATACAGCGTCTGCGACAGATTGAACGTCGCGCCGCGCGGATAGCCGACATATTCGTCGTAGGAATAGGAGCGCTGGCCCGTAAGTTGAGCCCGGCCGGCGGGGATCTTGATGTTCGAATATTGTGGGCCGGCGCTCGCCGAAATGCTCGCCTTCGGCCGCAGCCCCGCGGCCGCCTTCGGCGCCTCTTCGTCCGCCACGCGAACATTGGCGCGCTGTTGATTGAGGTCGGGATTGCCGTAATAGGCGCGCGCCAGCGCGGCGCTCAACGTCTCCGCCACTGCTCCCTTCGAATCGAGAAGCGCCCAGCAAAACAGAGCGACCGCGAGCACGATCGCCCAGCCTAGCCGCGCGATCGCCGGCTGCAGGAAATCGAAAAGTCGACGCGCGGCGGTAAAACACATTCAGGGCGACCTATTCTCGGACGCCGATAGCGCTCGACGTCCGATGGGAGCAGCCAAAATTCACATAGTCGACGCCAAGACGAAATTGGACGAGCGAAAGCGGGCGGAAACAAGGCTCAAAATACGAAACCGAGCGCCTTTTCAAAGCCCTCCAGAACCGGCGCGCTGGCGTCGAACAAAGCCCTCGCGCCCGCCGGCTTGCCGCCAGAGCGCTCGAACAGCGTCGCCGCCCAACCGGACTCCGCGTCCGCCCGGGCGATCGCGATGAGGCGGCCATTGTCGGTCAATTGCGCGAATAATGCGTCGAGACCGTCCTCCACCGCCCCCTGGACGATGATGACGTCGAACGGCGCGGCGGCGGGAACGCCGTTGGCGAGCGGCCCGACCTCGACGCGGACATTGCCGACGCCGAGCGCTCCCAGATAGGATTTCGCCGTCGCGGCCAGCCGAGCGTCGCTCTCCAATGCGACGACCTCCTTGGCGACGCCGGCTTCGATCGCCGCCGCATAGCCGGTTCCACCGCCGATATCGAGGACCCTATCGCTCTCGCGAATCGCCGCGCCCTGCAGGAGGCGGGCGAGAATCAGCGGCGGGAGGAGATGACGCGTCCGCCTGCCCTCCTCGCTCTTCAAAACGAGCGGCAGATCGGAATAGGCGAGCGGCGCCAGATCATGGGGGAGGAAAATCTCGCGTGGCGCGTTCAGGAACTGGCGCAGCAGCGGGATGTCGGTCACATCGAAGGTGCGCAACTGCCGTTCGACCATCGTCTGGCGCAGGACGGCGGTCGCCGAACCCGCGTCCGATTTCGTATCCGCTGGAGCCAGCGCTGCTTCGGCCATGGACCTTCCGGCGCTCGGGCCGGCCTCTCGACGACGTCTCGGGGCGAAAGGATTGCCGGTTCGCCGCGCGAAAACACGCCTGTTCGAAAAATTCGAGACGCGTTCGGGGACAAGACCGGCCCCTTCTCGCCGAACGCCTTCGACCGCCGAGCTGCAGAAGCTCGGCTTTGCGCGCTTTATAGGTTCGCCCGGCGTCCATGTCCATCGCGAGGCGGCGCGGCGGCGGTGGAAATTCAATTGTGCTCGAGCGCCGCGACGAGCTCGAGCCGCGCCGCCTCGCTCTCGCCGAGCGCGCGCATCTGCGCGAGCGTGCGCTTGTCGAGCACATTGGCGATGGCGTCGCGCGCCTGCATCATGACGAGCCGCACCGTGCATCTGGTCTCGTCCAGGCAGTCGTCGCATCGCCGGTAGACGGTGCGGCTGGCGCATTGGATGGGCGCGAGCGGCCCGTCGAGAACGCGGATGATGGCGCCGACTCCGATGTCCTCCGGGGATCGCGCCAGCGTATAGCCGCCGCCCTTGCCCTTCTTGGAGTGGACGAAACCGGCGTTGCGCAGTTCGCCCAAAATGGCGTCCAAGAACTTCTTGGGGATTTGGTTCGCGGTCGCGATATCGTTGACCAGCGCCGTGCGGCCGGGCTCGAAGCCGGCGAGATACACCATCGCCTTCAGACCGTATTTTGCCTTTTTCGTCAGCATGAAGCTGCGCCTTCCCTGGAACTTTCGTGCGGCGTGAGCGGCATTTTTGAAAAAAATGTTCCGCCTATGATCCATCTATAGGAAAATCGGCGCCATTTCACGCAGGTTGTCCACAGCCGAAATCCTGCGGCCGGGCGGATCGGACCGCTGTCACGCGATCGACGCTCCGGCATGTTCGACGAACAGGGAGATTTTTCTATAGATGACTAATTTCATCGACATTTTCGGACCTTCCGGCATTCGGCCCGGCTTATCGGCGCTCGCTCGATCGACGCCGTTTGTCCAGCCAGTTCAAGCAGCCGAAGGGAAAATGCGCTCAGCCGACGTCGGGCCGCCAGGGCTTCATAGCTTGACATGTTTTATTATTTTTGTGGACTATACAAAAAATCCTTCTAAAGAAGGTCTCCATGCTCCAGTTTTTGCGAACCGGCCGTCGCCGGCGTTTCGCTCCGAACCGGCAGAAGACCACTCAAGGCTACCAGAGCGGTGCAACCAATGGACGCCATCGATCGTCACATACTGACAATTCTTCAAGAGGACGCCTCCCTCTCCATCGCCGATGTCGCGGCGAGGGTCGGCCTGTCGCAGACGCCATGCTGGAAGCGCATCCAACGGCTCGAGGCCAGCGGCGTGCTGCTGCGGCGCGTCGCTCTGCTGTCGCCGGAAAAGCTCGGCCTGGGCTTGAGCGTCTATGTGTCGATCGTCGCCGGCGAACATTCGGACGCCTGGCTCGAGCGCTTCACCCAGAGCGTCGCCGAAATGCCGCAGGTCGTCGAATTCTATCGCATGGCCGGAGACGTCGACTATATGTTGCGCGTCGTGGTTTCGGACATGGTCGCGTTCGACGAGTTCTACAAGCGCCTCATTTCGATCGCGCCATTGCGCAATGTCGTCTCGCGCTTCGCCATGGAGCGCATCAAGGCGACGACCGCGCTGCCGATCGAGCCCCCCGCCGTCGGCGAAGCCCCTCGCGCCCGCCGCGTGGCCGAGGCGGCGGCGGGATAACGCCTGGAGAAAAGGGAGAGCCGCCCATGTCCATTCGAGCCGTCGACGCGAGCAATCAGTTTCGCGGCAGAATTGTCGAGATCATTCTCGGCTCGGTCGTCTCCGAAATCGAAGTGGAGACGCCGGCGGGCAGGGTCGCATCGGTCGTCACGACCCGCTCGGTTCGCGATCTCGGTCTCGAAATCGGTTCCGAGGTCGTCGCCATCGTCAAGGCGACGGATGTCGCTCTGGCCACGCTCTAGAGCGCTTCCAACCTCTCTGGAGCATTTCACAGGATCAATCGAGGAGAGCAAGACATGTCGGACGCAGCCGCCACCGCCCCGAGTTACATTCCGCCGTCGAAGCCGGGACGCGGACGCATTTTCGATTCCGTCACCCAGACGATCGGCGACACGCCGCTCGTGCGCCTGAGCCGCATCGCCAAGGAAAAGGGCGTCAAAGCCAATCTGCTCGGCAAGCTGGAGTTCTTCAATCCGCTCGCCAGCGTCAAGGACCGCATCGGCGTCAATCTGATCGACTCGCTCGAAAAGAACGGCCGAATCGCGCCGGGCAGAAACCTGCTGATCGAGCCGACCTCCGGCAACACCGGCATCGCCCTCGCTTTCGTCGCGGCGTCGCGAGGCTATCGTCTGATCCTGGTGATGCCGGAATCGATGTCGATCGAGCGACGCAAAATCCTCGCGTTGCTCGGCGCCGAGCTGGTGCTCACGCCTGCCGCCCAAGGCATGAAGGGCGCGGTGGCGAAGGCCGCCGAACTCGCCGCGGAAAATCCGGACGCGGTCATCCCGCAGCAGTTCGAAAATCCCGCGAATCCCGAGATTCATCGGCAAACGACGGCGGAAGAGATCTGGAACGACACCAATGGCGAGGTCGATTATTTCATCTCCGGCGTCGGCACCGGCGGAACGATCACCGGCGTCGGCCAAGTGCTGAAGCCGCGCCGGCCGAGCCTGCGCGTCGTCGCCGTCGAGCCGGAAGACTCGGCGGTATTGTCGGGTCGGCCGCCGGGACCGCATAAAATTCAAGGCATCGGCCCGGGCTTCGTGCCGCCCATTCTCGATCGTTCCGTCATCGACGAGATCGTCACCATCGGCAATCAGACGGCGTTCGACACGGCGCGCCAACTCGCCCGTATCGAAGGAATTCCGGTCGGCATCTCTTCCGGCGCGGCCGTCGCCGCGGCGCTCGAAATCGCCGCGCGGCCAGAGGCCGAAGGCAAGAATATCGTGCTCATCATCCCCGACTTCGCGGAGCGTTATCTCTCGACCGCGCTGTTCGAAGGCATCTGAGCGCCCGCAAGCCGTCGCGGTCCCCGGCGTCCGAGCCGGGGACCGCGACGCTCGCTTCATTGCGATTGCGCCGCCGCCTTCTTTTTTCGCCGCTCCACATAGTGCCGGCCGACGACGCCGGTCAGATAGCCGGAAAGGACGATCAGAAGGTAGATCGGCACCACGAACGCCCAGCGCTCGCTGGCGCCGGCGGCCTTGTCCGAGAAGCTCACCCAGCCTTCGAAAAAGTCGACGCCGAAGCCGAAAACCAGGGCGAAGACGAAGATGCTCCAGAGCGGCGCGCGAAAGAAGCCGGCGACGGCCGCGACCGAGAGCGCCACCAGGCCGATTCCATTGACGAGCTGCAGGAGGACGGCCTCCAGAGTCAGCGTAACCAAGCGAACGAAATACACCATGACGGGCCCCGTTGCAGTTGACGGCTCGGTTTCATCTTACACATTGGGCAAATGCTGGGCGAGAGCCTCGAGCACCGCCATGCGCACGGCGACGCCCATTTCGACCTGATCGCGAATGAGCGAGCGCGCGCCGTCGGCGACGCCAGAATCGATCTCCACGCCGCGGTTCATCGGACCAGGGTGCATCACCAGGGCGTCCGACGCCGCGAAAGCGAGCTTCTCGTCGTCGAGACCGAAGAAATGAAAATATTCGCGAGAACTCGGCACGAAGGCGCCGTTCATTCGTTCGCGCTGCAGGCGCAGCATCATCACGATATCGGCCCGCGCCAGCCCCTCGCGCATATTGTGGAACACCTCGACGCCGAGGCGCGCGAGACTCTGCGGCGCGAGCGTCGAAGGGCCGACGACCCGCACGCGCGCGCCGAGCGCCCCGAGCAGCAGAATATTCGAGCGCGCGACGCGCGAATGAAGAATATCGCCGCAAATGGCGACGATCAGCCCGTCGATGCGGCCCTTGTGCCGGCGAATCGTCAAAGCGTCGAGCAGCGCCTGCGTCGGATGTTCGTGAGCGCCGTCTCCGGCATTGACGACGGCGCAATCGACCTTGCGCGCCAGGAGATTGACGGCGCCCGCCTGCGCATGGCGAATGACGAGAATGTCGGGCCGCATGGCGTTGAGCGTCATGGCCGTGTCGATGAGCGTCTCGCCCTTCTTCTCCGACGAATTGGCGACCGACATGTTCATGACGTCGGCGCCCAGCCTCTTGCCGGCGATCTCGAAAGACGCCTGCGTGCGTGTCGAGGCCTCGTAGAACAGATTGACCTGCGTGCGGCCACGCAGCGTCGACCGCTTCTTTTCGACCTGACGCGAGACCTCGATGGCGTCTTCCGCCATGTCGAGCAGGGTAACGATGTCCGGCCTCGACAAGCCTTCGATCCCGAGCAGATGGCGATGCGGAAAGGGAGGACGCGGATGGGGCGACATGGCCCCGTCTATAGCAGGTTCTCGCGCGCTTGCCAGTCGCGGGCGGCGCCGGAAAGGCGGCCCTCTCGCGGCCGAGAAATCGTCGCCGTCGCCGTTCGAATGCTCGCGAATGCGACGGGGCGGCGCTCGACGCGGCGCCGGAACCAAACTCTGCACGAAGAGTTGGGACTGTGCCCGACATTCGGGTTTCGTATCGCGCAATCGCTTGGTCGAGTGGGAGATCGTCATGCAAACGAAGCTTTGTTCGCTGCTCGCCGCAGCGTCTTTGAGCCTCTGCTCCGGCAGCGCGCTCGCGCTTCCCCGCCTCGTCTCGGACGCCGCCAATCTCCGGTCCGGCCCGGGGGCGAAATGGCCCGTGATCGCGCAGATCCCGGCCGAAGCGAAAGTTCATGTCATCGACTGCGGGCCCGGCTGGAAGCGCGACTGGTGCCATGTGCGCTACCGGACGAAGAAAGGCTATGTCGCCGCGGCCACTCTCGCTCCGGCCAAGTCCGGCCGCAGCGTCATCGTCGCCCCGCTCGTCACGAGAGACGTTACGAAGCTTCGCACGGGCCCGGGCGAAGATTGGAAGACGATCGCGACGATACCGCCCCAGACCCAGGTGAATGTGTCCGGCTGTTCGCGCGGTTGGCAGAACAAATGGTGCAAGGTGCGCTACGAAGGCAAATCCGGCTTCGTCGACGGGGCGTTTCTGAAGAGGCGCGGCGCTTTGTTCGCGCAATAGCAGGCATGCTCATGAACGGGCCGCTCCGCGAGCGTTTTCAGTGTTCGCGGAGCGAATGTCGCAGCGGACGAAATGAATTTGACATATGCTCATGGAGAGTATATCTGATTTATGCAGCTGCGGCGTGGGTTGCGCAATTTCCACGCCGCCCCTAGTGTGAGCCGGGGGAGAACTCTGGCAGGCCACGCCCGCCAGAGATTTTGATTGGGCAACTTATGCTCTAAATGAGCATAAGTTGAATGGGAGATCGACGAACATGCCTGTCCCCTCACGTATCGGCGACGAAACGAGAACGCTTTCGGCGCGGCCGTTCGGCGCGGCGAAGCGCTTCCCCATTCTGCCGACGCCCAATCTCGCCTGGAACAAGGACACGGAGGCGGCGACCGCCCATCTCTACGAGCGCGTCGCCAAGGTCATGCCCGCCATCGAATGGCCGTTTCACGCGCCCTACGTCAAAGCGATCAACGAGTTGAAGCGCGAGCGCAACGCCGTCATTCTCGCCCATAATTATCAGACGCCGGAAATCTATCATTGCGTCGCCGATTTCGTCGGCGACAGCCTGCAGCTCGCCAAGCTCGCCGCGACGTCGGACGCCGAGATCATCGTCCAAGGCGGCGTGCATTTCATGGCCGAGACCTCGAAGATTTTGAGCCCCGACAAGGTCGTCCTCATGCCGGACATGGACGCCGGCTGTTCGCTCGCGGCCTCCATCACCGGCGCCGACGTGCGCGCGCTGCGCGCCGAATATCCCGGCGTGCCGATCGTCGCCTATGTCAACACGTCGGCCGATGTGAAGGCCGAGGTCGACATCTGCTGCACGTCCTCCAACGCGCTGAAGGTGGTCGAGAGCCTCGGCGCCGAGCGCGTCATCATGCTGCCGGACCGCTATCTGGCGGAGAATGTCGCGGCGCAGACCAAGGTGAAGATCATCGCCTGGCATGGGGCCTGCGAGGTGCACGAGCGCTTCACCGCCGAGGAAATCCAGAGCTATCGCGCCGATCATCCGGGCGTGAAGATCATCGCCCATCCCGAGTGCCCGCGCGAGGTCGTCGACATTTCCGATTTCTCCGGCTCGACCGCCGCGATGATCGACTATGTGCGCATGAAGAAGCCGGCGCGCGTGCTGCTCGTCACCGAATGCTCGATGGCGGATAATGTCGCGGCCGAGACGAGCGGCACGGAATTCGTGCGGCCCTGCAATTTCTGCCCGCATATGAAGCGCATCACGCTGCCGAAAATTCTCGACGCGCTCGTCCATATCCGCGAGGAAGTGACCGTCGACCCGGCCATTGCGGCGCGGGCGCGCGTCAGCGTGCAGCGCATGATCGATCTGGGTTGAGAGCCAAAGCCGAGCCTGAAGGCTCRCGGTCCGYGCGGCGGCCGAGAAATGGACCGCGGGCCTTCAGRCCCGCACGACATCCAACGCCTCTCCAAGGAGCAGACATGTCGGCGCCGGCTGAAAAACTCGAAGGCCTCCTCGCGGCGATCGACGCCGCCAATGCCGACGACCCGCGCATCGTCGAAGCCGATGGCGCGACGCAGCCATTCGAGATCGTCTATGCGAAGCGCATGACGACGCGGCTCGAGGCGCTCTATCCGGACGCCTCGGACCTGCTGAAAATCGCCGCGCGCGCCCAGCACCTGCGCCGCTGGGACATTCCGCGCGAGAATTTTCCGCTCGGACGCCACGGCTACAACGACTGGCGCAAGGAATGCCGAGCGCATCACGCCCGCCTCGTATCCGAACTGATGCGCGAACAGGGCTACGACGAGGATGCGATCAAGCATGTCGCCACGCTGATCCGCAAGGAACAGCTCAAGAAGGAACGCGAGAGCCAAGCCCTCGAAAATGTCGCGGCGATCGTCTTCCTCGAGCATTATTTCGACGACTTCCACGAGAAATACGCCGATTACGACGATGACAAGATCATCGACATTCTCGGCAAGACCTTGTGCAAAATGTCGCCCAAGGGCCATGCCGCGGCGCTCGGCTTGTCCTTGCCCGACCGCACCCGCACGCTGGTCGCCGCCGCGATCGAGCGCCAGGCCGGGGCGCTCGGGAAACTCGCCGAAGTCGCGATCGACTGAGCGAGCGACGATGTCCCCTCCCCCCATTCTGATCATCGGCGGCGGACTGGCCGGATTGTTCTGCGCGTTGAAGCTCGCGCCGCGCAGAGTCGCCGTGTTGACGCCCGGCTCGATCGACGAAGGCGCGGCGTCCTTTTGGGCGCAGGGCGGCATAGCGGCGGCCGTGCTGGAGACGGATACGCCCGAGCGGCACGCCGAAGACACCGTGAAGGCCGGCGCCGGAATCGTCGACGCGCAGATCGCGCTCGGCGTGGCGCGCGAGGCGCGCGCCCGCGTCGACGATCTGCTCGCTTTCGGCGTGCCGTTCGATCGCTCGCATCTCGGCGAATTCACGCCCTCGCGCGAAGCGGCGCATTCGGAGCGGCGCGTCGTGCGCGTCAAGGGAGACACAGCGGGACGCGCGATCATGGAGACGCTCGTTCGCGCGGCGCGCGCAACGCCGTCGATCGAACTCGTCGAAGGCTATGGCGCGCAGGAGCTGCTGACGCAAAACGATCGCGTCGTCGGCGTCCGCGCCCACGGCAGAGACGGGCTGTGGCGCGATTTTCTCTCCCCCGCCGTCGTTCTGGCGACGGGCGGAATCGGCCATCTCTATCGCGTCACGACAAATCCRTTGGAAGCGCGCGGCGTCGGTCTCGCCATCGCGGCGCGCGCCGGCGCGAGCGTCGCCGATGCGGAATTCGTGCAATTTCACCCCACGGCCATCGACATCGGCGTCGATCCGGCGCCGCTCGCRACKGAATCCTTGCGCGGCGAAGGCGCGATCATCGTCGATCGTTCAGGCCATCGCTTCTTAGCGGATATCGACCCTGCCGCCGAACTCGCGCCGCGCGACATCGTCGCGCGCGGCGTGTTCGCCGCCATCGCCGACGGACGCGGCGCCTTTCTCGACGCGCGCGCGGCCGTCGGCGCGGAGTTTCCGGCGCGCTTTCCGACCGTCTATGCGAGCTGCGTCGCGGGCGGCGTCGATCCTGTCTCCTCGCCCATTCCGATCGCTCCGGCCGCGCATTATCATATGGGCGGCGTCGCGACCGACGCGCGCGGGCGAACATCGCTTCGCGGCCTGTGGGCGGCCGGCGAGGTCGCTTCGACCGGCGTCCACGGCGCCAATCGTCTCGCCTCCAATTCGTTGCTGGAGGCGATCGTCTTCGCCGCGCGCATCGCCGATGATATCGGCGCGCTTTCCGCTGAAGCGCCGACCGCGCCGCCGCATGCGAACGAGCGCGCCGCCGACGCCCTCGACCAGGGGCTCGTCGACGAATTGCGGGACGTGATGGCGACGAATGTCGGCGTCATTCGAGACCGCGCCGGACTGACGCGCGCGGCGCGCGCCATCCTGCGCATCGAGGCGGCGACGACGAATTTCGAGCTGCGCAATATGGCCGCCGCCGCGCTGCTCGTCGCCGGCGCGGCGCTCGCCCGGCGCGAGAGCCGCGGTGCGCATTTCCGCTCCGATTTTCCCGAGCCGGACGCTGGTCTCGCACAGCGCTCTCGCCTGACTTTGACGCGCGCGCGCGCCATCGCCGAGGAGACGCTCTTGCGATGACGACGCCCTGGACTCTCCCCTCCTCCCTTGTCGAGGACAAGGTGCGCGCCGCGCTCGCGGAAGATTTGGGGCGCGCCGGCGACATCACGACCCAAGCGACGATTCCCGAGGCCGCCCTGGCGCGCGCGGTGATCGCGACGCGCGAAGACGGCGTCGTCGCCGGTCTCTCGATCGCAGCCACGGCCTTCCGCCTGGCCGACGCCGCCATCTCCTTCGAATCCGCGACTCGTGACGGCGCGCGCGTCTCGAAGGGCGACATCTTCGCGCGCATCGAGGGTCCGGCCCGCGCCATTCTGTCCGCCGAGCGCGTGGCGCTGAATTTTCTCGGGCGATTGAGCGGCGTCGCGACGCTCACCGCGCGCTACGCCGAAAAGATCGCCCACACCAGGGCCAAGGTCTGCGACACACGCAAGACGACGCCGCTCCTGCGCGCTTTCGAGAAATACGCCGTGCGCTGCGGCGGCGGCGCCAATCATCGCTTCGGCCTGGACGACGCCATCCTCATCAAGGACAATCACATTG
>PQAN01000350.1 GCA_003105285.1 Methylocystaceae bacterium | reverse complement strand
CGAGGCCGATCGGACCGGCTGATTCCGATTGCCGCCGGCGCCTGATTGTCACGACTTGCGATATTTCTCGTAGAGTCGGTCGCCATTGGACCAATTGATCGCAGCTATGACGGCCTTCACATAGTCGGCGGCTTTGGCCCCGAAGTCCATTTGGTAGGCGTGCTCGAACATGTCGAGAACCAGGATCGGATCGCCTCCGGCGATGCTCTGGGTGTGATCACTCGCCCAAGAATTGACGAGTCTCTGCCCGTGCTTGTCATAGGCGAGGATAACCCAGCCGGATCCGCCGCCGAGCGCCTTGCCCATGCCGGTGAATTCCGAGCGCCAGCGATCGAAGGAGCCGAAATCGCGCTCGATCGCCTCGGCGAGCGCCGCTCCCGGCTTGCTGGCTTCGCCGAGACCCGCGAAATAGATTTCGTGCAGGATCATGGAATTGGTCGCGATCAGCTCTTCGCGCTTCAGCCCGTTGATCTGGAACCCCGCCGCCTTGTCGAAGTCGAGCCCCGCGAGCTGCTCGGCGATGGCGTTCAGTCGTTTGACCGCGCCGCCGTAATTGTTCTCGTAATGAGAGACGAGAATCTTCTCCGAGAAGCCCTTCACGCTTTTCGGATCGAAGGGCAGCGGCTTTATCGTATGAACGAAAGGCTTTCGCGGAGACGCGGCGGCGTCTTCTGCTCGCGTCGGATTCGTCGCGAGCGCCGCGCTCGCCGTCACGGCGGCGCCGAGGAAAATTCTGCGGTCGAGTTGATGGGTCATCGTCTGCCTCCTCGAGAATATTCGGTCAGTGTTCGCCGCGCCTCGTTCAGGGCGCCGCGCCTTCATCCGCATCGCGGTTGAAGCCATTGGATGGAAAGCTGCTCGAGCGGCGCTTGTCGAAGTGAGGCGTCATGAGCAGAAAAACCGCAGATCGTCGCGAGGAAGCCGGCCAGCAGCGCCCAGAATGGCGCGACGCCGCACGCCAGCGGCTTCGCCACGCCGAGATAGGCGCCATAGGCCCAACATGCCGCGCTGATCGAGGAAGCGACCAGCATCGGGCCGCGTTCGCCTCGTCGGAGCTTTGGAAGCGCCAACAGGCGCATGGCTCGAGTCGCGCCGAACCAAACGAAGACCAGCGTCGCCTTGGCCCAGAGCTTCGGATCGGCGAGATAGTCTTCGCCGGAAAGCGAAATCCCGAGGCCGATCACCGCAAAGCCGGACGCCCAGAGCTGCCAGTCGGCGGATCGAATGATCCGCGCCCAACGCGCCTCGTAACCGCCGAGGAACGGAGACCGATAGGCGTGGACGACATAGACGCCGCCGGCCGCGAAGGCGAATGCGTGCCAGAGCGTGGCGAAGGACATCATGACCTTCGGCGCGAGCGAGTCATCGACGACCGTCCGCATCGCTGCGCTTTCAGGCGCGGCCAGAGTCCGAGCCGCCGCCGGCGCCGCGCCGAAGATAAACAGCAATACCCCGGCCGCCGTGCATAGTGCGAGGGTGCGCGGCGCGCCGAGACCGAAACGAAACAAAGCGAGCGCCGCGCCGATCGTCAACAGCAACGCCAGAGGATCGACGCTCGCGAGCAACGGAATCTCGAAGGAGAAGCCGAGCCCCCGCACGGGGGCCGTCTCGTGGAACAGGACATGGATGGAGAACCAGATCGCCAAATTGAGGATGACGCCGACGACCGACGCGGTGATGGCCGTGAGCGCCCCGGCGAGCGCGCGATTGTCTCGCAGCTTTTCGACGTAGGGCGCGCCCAGAAAAATCCAGAGAAAGCACGGGACGAAGGTCACCCAGGTCGTCAACAGGCCTCCGAGAGCCCCGGCGAGGATCGGCGAGAGGACGCCCGGCTGCCGATACGCCGCGAGGAATCCGACGAATTGCAGAACGATGACGAGAGGGCCGGGCGTCGTTTCGGCCAGTCCGAGCCCGTCGAGCATTTCATGTGAGCGCAGCCAATGAAATTCATCGACGGCTTGCTGAGCGACATAAGCGAGAACCGCATAGGCTCCGCCGAATGTCACCATCGCCATCTTGCTGAAGAACACGGCGATCTGACTGAAGACGTTCTCTGGGCCGAGCGTCAGCGCCAGGATCGTCACGGGCGCGAGCCAGAGGAACAAGCAGACAGCCACGCATTGCAACGTCGCTCGAGCGGAAGCAGTCGTATGGAGAGGCAGAAGGTTGCCGAGCAGGCTGTTGTCGCTTTTCGCGCCACTCGCGTGAGCGCGGCCGGAGAATTGCGGCAGTCCCCTCCTTCCGCCGTAATAGCCGACGAGGCCAGCGCCGAGAACGATGAGCGGGAACGCCACGTCGAAAAAGAAAATCGATGCGAAAGCGGCCGCGGCGATCCCTTGCAGCGCCCGGTTCGCGAGCGCGCGCTTCCCGATGCGGATCACCGCCTCGACGACGATGGCGAGAACGGCGGCCTTGAGACCAAAAAACGCCGCCGCCACGATGCCGATCTTGCCGAACAGCACATAGACGACGCTCAGCCCCATGATAGCGGCCGCGCCGGGGAGCACGAAGAGGCCGCCGGCCATGACGCCGCCGAGCGTTCCGTGCATCAGCCAACCGACATAGGTCGCGAGCTGCTGCGCTTCTGGACCGGGGAGCAGCATGCAGTAGTTGAGCGCATGTAAAAATCGGCTCTCTGAGAGCCAGCGCTTCTCCTCCACGAGAACCTTGTGCATGAGAGCGATCTGCCCCGCAGGACCGCCGAAACTCCAGACGGCGATCCGCGCCCATACGTCGAACGCCTCGCGCAATGACACGCCATGAGCGCGCGCACGACTTCCCATCAGCGCGCTCATGGCGTCTTTCCCGACTTGGTCGGAGGCCAGTTGTGAGCTTCGTCGGCGGCGTCGCGGCGCCAACGATAAAAGGCGTCATAGAGCGCCATTCCCGCTTCGAGCAGTTCGAGATCATCCGCATACATTCGGGACAAACCGAGCGACGCCGCGAGCAGGCCGGCGGCTTCCGGCGCGAGATCGGTGCGGGCCGTGTCGGCTCCGCGCACGATGACGGCAAGCCGTCGCAAGGGCTCTATCGTCAGTCCCCATTCATCGAGCATGGTGTCGAATGTGCAGCGTTCGCCCCTGTGGCTCCAGAAGGCGCCGTCGATGTCGAACGCCGCGCCGCCGAAGCGTTCGGCGACCGAGGAGACTTCGGCGGGCGCGACAAAGAGAAACACCGCTCTCGGATCGACGAAACGGCGGATCAGCCACGGGCAGGCGATGCGATCGACCTTCGGCCGCGTCCGTGTGACCCAGATCGTCCGACCCAGACGGTCGCGCGGAGGAAGCTTCGCTTCCGGGATGAGCGGGCCGCCGGCCTCGACCCATGCGACATGGCCGCCGCTCAGAACGTCCGCCGACGATGCGCCCGCTTGCCGCAGCCATGCCGCAACGCCTTCGCCAGATGCGCCGCCGGTCTGGTCGATGACGATGGCTGCGCGATCGGCGAATTCGGACGCCCACTCGGAAACAGAGGCCGGATCCCGGCGCAGGGCGCCCGCGACGAAACGCGAGTCGGCCTTGAATTCTTCCGTCGTCCGCACATCGACGAGCGCCGGACAATGGCGGACGCCGATGAGACGCGCGAGCTTGTCGGGAGAAATGGAGTTGATCGACGACATGATGCGCCCTTGGTGGAGAACCGGACGCGATTCTTGGGCATGTCGCCTCGTGGGGAGATCGCTTCCCCATGGGCGGACGTTACACCAAACCTGCCGAAGTCTGTCAATACCGTCCAGAATGCAGAAATTCGTCCTCTAGAAAAGTTTTGGTTGCTAACAATTATCAATTAAAATCATTGGACTGGAGACGTTCGTCGAACTGGTCGGGGTTCGAGAGTTCCGGGTCGCCGCCGCGGCTCCTCGGACACGGGCGATGGGGCGATGGGGCGATCCGGCAATCGGCTCTCCGTATCAGGCCCGCGGCCCTACGGTTCGCGGCGGTGGATGCGTAACCCTTCGCCGGACGCTGTCGAAGGCAGGACGCGGCCCGCGAAATCCTCGGTGATCATAATGTCGATGGTGGCGGTCAGACTATCGCGGCGCTTGCCGGCCGGAAGGATCGCCGCGCCCGTGCGCAGTTCGGCCGCGCTCACCGCGCTGAAAAACAGCTTGGTCGAGTCCTGCGCGGCGAACCAGACCAAGACCGCCTGCGCGGGCTTAGGCCGCATCGGCTCGGAGACGACGTAGTGTCGAGCAGGATGAGGCGTCGCTCATGAGAATGACAGCGGTTCGCGCATTGGGCCGCGCGCAGGAAGCTCCAACTCCACGCCGCCGATAGCGGCGAAGCGGGCGTGAATAGCCTGGCCGAGATTCGTCGGCGCGATGACGCCGCCGATCGCGCACCGCAGGATTTCCCGCGCTTCTTTTTCCATGGAGCAGACATTTTCAGCCGCGCGCATGCGTAAGCGGCGCTTCAAATCGTCGTCCAGATTGCGGATTGTGATGCTTGCCACGACAGGCCCCGGTATGGCGTCGTCAGCAAAATGGACAATGATTGCACCGTAATCAAGTTTGGCGTTGCCGGATTGATCGCGCGACGTGAATTTCGCTCGACGCTCTATTTGCTCCCTTTCGTGATGATGGTCTTTTTGGCATCAACAGCGAGTGGAACGAAGCAGAAGCTCCGGCCGCCCAAGGATCCTTGATAGGGAGCCTGGCGACTGTGGCGGAATAATCGAAATTGCACGGACGTGTTCGGCACCGCCAGCGTCAAAGACGTCTCGTCGACAGCGATGATGTCGACTTCCAGCGCCTCTCCGGGGCGGTCTATGTCAGTAAGAGTTATTCGTCTTTCCACGGCAGTTGCTCCTGAAACAGATTCTTTTGAAATGCGATCAACTTCAACCGTGCTGCTGGCGAGGAAACGTCGGCACCTATATGCCGCGACGTGACGGTGAGGAGTCGGAGATGGCGCAAGCGCAATGCGCACGCCGTAGCCGGCGTACCGAGAACGCGATCGACTAATTCTCCGTTCGTCGCATTCTCACGTTTTCCAGCGCCTCTCGTATCATTTCGTCGACCGCGAAGCGGACATTGCTCTCGAGCGCATCGAGCCCGTCTCTGCCGATCAGATAGAGAGCGTCGTCGACGTGCGATTCGAGAAAGTAGCGGGAGATGATCGGCTGGTCGAAACCTGCGCCTCTCGATCTCGCCCGGATGCTCGCCATCGCAGCGTCACGCAGCGCGCGAGCGAACTGCTCGCGCGTGCTCAACAAAATCGTCGCCAAAGAGACGGCGTGACCCAGATGCTTCTCACGCATATTCGGACTCTCGGTCGTTTACGGATTCGCCCCCTCTGCCGCGCCGGCGCTTCCCTTCCTCGAACCAGCGGCTACTGTTTGTAGAGTATACTCCGTAGATAAATACTCTTCAAGCTGGCTGGTTCTCGTCATGGAAATGCGAGAGACGCTGGCGCGCAATCTGAGGAAATATCGACGGGCTCAACGCCTGTCGCAGGAGGAGCTCGGCCATCGAGCCGAGCTCGACCGCACCTATATCAGCTCGATCGAACGCTGCGTCTATTCGGCGACGGTCGACGTCGTCGGCCGCCTCGCCGACGCTCTCGGAGTCCCGGCGCTCGAGCTTCTGAGGCCTGTGAGCGAAAGCGCGGAGGCGAAATCGTCGTCCACGACATCGGCTGAAGGCGCCAGCACGAAAGCGCAGGCCAAGAAGGGCGTGAAACCACCTCGAAAGCCGGCGCAAAGGCGGGCCACTGCTCGAAAGAAGCCGGGTCCATAGCCGAGCGACCATGGACCCGAGCAGGAGGATCACATCGGCGAGATCACCGCTTCCGGCGACGCCAGCCGGGCGATATCTGCGAGCGCCGAGCGCAGTTCCGGCCAGGGAAATTCCGCATCTGTCGGGCTCGGTTCGCCGAGCTGAATGAGGATGGCCAGCTTGGCCGCGATGCCCGGCAGGCTGGCGGCTTTCGTCTTCGGGACCGACGCCACAAAATCGCGCTCCTTGCCGAGAGCGGCTCGGAGTTCGGCGTCGACGGCGTCGAAGCCGAGCGTCGCCGCCGCCTCGTCCCATCGCTTTTGCCGCTCGTCGAACGCCGCGATCAGCGTTTCTCTCTCGATCGCCGGCTCGTTCGCGACCAACTCCTCGATCTCGTCGACCGATTGAGCGATTTTCGGCTCCGCCTCGCCCGAAATGCGGATCGCGACCTCGGGGATGCCGACCGAGTGAATGAGGTGCTTTTCGATGCGCTGCCACCGGCGCGTCAGCGCGACGACCTGCGTGTGATTGGCTTGCCAGTTCCGCCAGAGCTGCAGCGCGGGGTCGGACGGCGTCCCTTCTGTCCTCTTCCCGGACGGCAAGGTTCCGGTTCCTCGCAGAATGGCGCGCCAGCTAACGGCGGGCAGAGTCGTGCTATCTTCAGAATCAGCCATGATCCTAGCTTCCTTACAGCTGGGTTGTGGTCAGGCCGGGCGGGATGCTCCAACATCCCGTTCGGTCGCCGCCTTCCAAAGGGCGGCCCCATTAGCGTAGGCCCGCGGGAACATTTTGGCAACATGGCCGCTGGTTCGGTCGCGGGGTCGCAGCTGCTCACCGGCCTCGGGAGCCGCTGGCATAAACGATGAACGAGAGGGCGCACGTGTCGAAGCAGTCTATGCTGGGCCGGGAAGAGACGGTTCGCGCTATCACTACCCTCAGGACCCGCGATTCGATCGCGCCCACAGGCTCCCGGCTTTCCTACGTGGTCGCACGACACCTCACCGAGTGTCGGCTGCCGAGCGAGAATGGCCTCACGCGATGACCGAACAGATCGCAAGGCGGCGCAGGGGCGCTGCGCTCGAGGACGCTCTTCTGGACGCCGCTTGGACTGAGCTGGCAAGTCAAGGCTATTCAAACTTTACATTCGAAGCCGTGGCTAAGCGCGCCGGCACCAGCCGCCCGGTCCTCTATCGCCGGTGGGGAACGCGCGTAAGTCTCGCCTCCGCAGCCATCGCCCGGTACATCACGCTCAATCCGGTGACCGTGCCCGACCTCGGCAATGTGAGAGACGAGCTCTGCCTCCTGCTGCGCAAGTTTGCGGATCGTACGCCGCCAAAGCTCATGCGGCTCACATTCGATATGAGCGAGGACATGGCGGCCGAGCAAGCCAGTTTCATGGATGAGCGATTTCGGCAGGACCCTCTCAAGGACGTGCTCCAGCGAGCTGTCGAAAGGGGCGAAATCGCCAAGGGACGTTTGACTCCTCTCGTTCAGCGCGTGCCGCTCAGCCTGGTGCTC
>PQAN01000349.1 GCA_003105285.1 Methylocystaceae bacterium | reverse complement strand
AAATCGGGTGAAGGACGAGGACGACGCGTTTTTCCTCTCCTTCGTCCTTCGAGACGGCCTCTTCGAGGCCTCCTCAGGATGAAGGAGAGGAAAACGCGCCTGCCCCGATCGCGGTGGAAGTCGGGGCCGACCATTCTCGACGCGTCGCACGGCAGGCCTCACAATGACGAAGCGGAGCGCGCCGATTCGCGATTCCGCCGCCAGGAGCGGCCCGAAGCCACATGACCGACGAGTTGAACGAGCCGCTGGGGCTCGGCGATCCTTCGAAGCAGGAGCCGCCGCTTCGCCGCGACAGGGCCGCCCTCGGCGTCCTCGCGCTGGCGGTGGCCGGCGTCGCGCTCGCCGTGTGGACCGTTTCGCCGCGCGATCCGTTCGACGGAGAGCCGCATGCGACGGCGCGCATCGAGATCGTCGAGGCGGCCCCCGCCGGCCTCTCCGCGCCCGCGGGCCCATCCGGCGAGCCGGAAACGTCCGGCGCCGCGGGGGCGGCGCGCGACGACGCGGTGAGCGCCCGTGAGATCGAACGCCGGTCGGGCGTGAAGGTCACGCGGCCGGACGGCGCCGACGCGCCCGAGGCGCTGATCATTCGGCTCGACAAATCGGCGGAGGTCCGTCTCGCGCCCGCGCCGGACGAGCGCTTGGTCGAAAAAAGCCGTTTCGGTCCGCTGCCGAAGATCGGCGCCGATGGCGCGAAGCCCATGGAGGTCTACGCGCACCCCGTCTCTCTCTCGCCGAGGCTCGGAGCGGATGCGCCCAAAATCGCCATCGTCGTCGGCGGCGTCGGGCTCGAGCCGCGAGTTTCGGGCGCCGCCATAGACGAGCTTCCGGATGCGGTGTCGCTCGCTTTCGCGCCCTATGGCGCGGCTGTCGAGCGACTCGCCGCCCGCGCGCGCGAACGGGGCCACGAAATTCTCCTGCAGGCGCCGATGGAGCCTTATGATTATCCGCGTGACAACCCCGGCCCGCACACCTTGCTGACGGGCGCGCGTCGGCGGACGCTCGACGATCTGCGCTGGCTGATGGGGCGCTTCGTCGGCTATGTCGGCGTCGTGAATTTTCTCGGCGGGCGCTTCACCGCCGACGAGAGCGCGCTGACGCCGACGCTGAGGGAGATCGCCGCGCGCGGCTTGTTCTTTCTCGACGACGGAACCTCGCCGCAGTCGCTCGTCGCGAGCCTGGCGCCGGGGCTCGCGTCGCCGGCGGCGCGCGCCGATGTCGTCATCGACGCGAGGCCGTCTCCGGAGGCGATCGACGCCGCGCTCGAGCGCCTCGAGGCGCTCGCGCGGCAGAACGGCGCGGCGATCGGTTTCGCCAATGCGTTGCCGGCGTCGATCGCGCGCATCGGGCGTTTCGCCCGCGATCTTGAGCGGCGCGGCGTCGCGCTCGCGCCGGTCAGCGCCATGGCCGCGTCGCCGGGCGTTACGGCGATCAAGGTGGAAGGGAAAAAATGACGGGGCAAATCTATAGACCCTGCGTCGGAATCATGCTGCTCAACCGGCAGGGGCTCGCCTTCGTCGGCAAGAGGCGCAACAAGGGTGCCGTCGACCCGGAAATCCTCGGCTTTGAATGGCAGATGCCGCAAGGCGGCATCGACGAGGGCGAGGCGCCGCTCGACGCCGCTTTGCGCGAACTGCATGAGGAAACCAATGTGACGAGCGTGACGCTGCTCGCCGAGTCGCCGCACTGGCGCAGCTATGATCTGCCGCTCGACGCCGCCAAGCGATGGAAGGGGAAATATCGCGGCCAGACGCAAAAATGGTTCGCGTTGCGCTTCACCGGCGAGGAGAGCGAAATCGACATCGAGCGCCCCGGCGGCGGCGCGCATACGCCGGAGTTCGACGCCTGGCGATGGGAGAGGCTCGAGCTTCTGCCGGAGCTCATCGTGCCGTTCAAGCGCGCCGTCTACGAGCGGGTGCTCGAGGATTTCGCGCATCTGGCCGGGAAAGGGTGATAGGCCTAAAGGGTGATAGGCCTCGGCCAAGCTGTCTGGCCGCGCTCCCCTCCTCTCATGAGGAGCGCGGCTTCGGAAAGATCTGCGATCCGCCGCCCCGGGCGATCGGGCGAAGGACGTCCGCCTGCGGCGCGTTTTCCTCTCCTTCGTCCTTTTGAGACGGCCTCTTCGAGGCCTCCTCCGAACCGGCGTCCACTTCGGCTGGAAGCGGTCAATGGCCGTTCATCATGCCGCAACAGCCGTGCTCGCCGCCGCCGTCTTTCGAACCGTGGCCTTGCATATCGTGCATCATGCCGTGCATGCCCTCCATCTTGCCGTGCATGTCTTCCATCATGCCGTGCATGTCTTGCATCATCTTGCAACAGCCGCCTTCGTGATGGCCGCCATGCTCCTTGGCCTTGTCGTCGGGCTTTTTCGGCTCGGCCTGCTCGCTGCTCTGTGGCGGCGTCTCGCTCGTCTGCGCCCCAGCGGCGCGGATGTCGACGGCCGATGTGAACGCGACAGCCAGAAACGCCGCAGCCGACATTGCGATGATGGATTTCATGTGAGACCTCCCCGTTGCGGCCGGCTCGCGAAAGCCGCGATCGCCGACGCCTCCTCCTCGCAGATAGGCGCCGGGGGCTGCTCTCACAATGCGGCGGCTTGTCCTCGGGGGGGTCAGCTCTGCGGTTCCGAGACGCTCTGGCAGGCGACGGCGCGCACGCGCTGTTCGGCCCTTTCGCGATCCGTCGCCCGCTTGGCGAGCGAGCGGATCAGCACGAAGCCGTGCTTCGTCGGGGAGGTGACGCGAACCTCTTGCGTCGGCGTGTCTTCGTCCTCGCTCTCGAGCGCTTCGATCTGATGCGCGTCGCCGACGACGATGTCGATCTTGCCCTTGATCGCCGAGCGATCGGTCATCGCATGAAAGACCCGTCCGGTGCGGGCGTGGAACGAGAGGCCGAGAAAATTTTCGGCGTCCGCATTGGCGCGCACGCGCAACAGGCCTCTCGAAAGATCGAACAGGCAGACGCCTTCGGCGAGCGCGGGATCCTCGAAGGGAACGATCTCTCCGCCGGGCGCGGAGGCGGAGAGGATCGACACGCCGTCCTTCGTCGTCTCCGCGACTGTCGCCGCCGCCGTCAGGCGCGCGAAGGCGTCG
>PQAN01000348.1 GCA_003105285.1 Methylocystaceae bacterium | reverse complement strand
AAGGCCTCGTTCGCCGTCGATGCTCTCCCCGACCGTGTCTACACGGGAGAGGTCGGTCAAATCCGTCGATCGCCGCCGGCCGGCCAGGACGTCGCAGGCCAAAATGTGGCGGGCCAAGACGTGGCGGGTCAAGACGTCGTCGTCGTCATCGACGCGCCCAATCCGGACCTTTCGCTCGCGCTCGGAATGAAAGCAAACGTCCAAATAGTGGTCGACCGGCGCGATGACGTCATCCGCGTGCCCAATCAATCCCTGCGATATTCCGCCGACCGGCTCGACGCCGGCGGTCGAGGCGGAGAGACGCCGCGGAGTGGGGCGCGGTTGTGGCTCCTGCGAAATGGAAAGCCGACCGCCGTGACGGTCCAACTCGGTCTCGACGATGGCGCATACACGGAAGTCGTCGAGGGCGACCTGCTGTCGGGGGACCAGCTCATTCTCGCCGGAGACGGCGGCCACGCCGCTCATTCCCCTTATTGAAAACCAAAATTGCGTGGCCGGTGTTATCCGGCGTGCAAATCTGGCCCCACTCCAGATAGCGTCGTTTCGACAGTCCGCTCGGCTTGGTTGGCCTCCGCCGCTCGACCCGCGTTACCGGGGAGTAGCGAGATTTGCCGCCGCCGCGCCATTTACGGCTCGGTCGTCCCACCAAGCGCCTAATACCCATTCATATGCGCCGTAATGGAGAGGCAATATCTCGGGACGCCGCAGATGCTTTGCATACATGACGTAGTGATGCGTCAGATGACGCCACGGAAGGACGTAGTGATTGTGCACCAGGACGCGATCCAGTGCGTGCGCAACGGTGGTCTGTTCCTCCTTGCTGGACGCGTCCAATAGCTTCTTGATGAGCTCGTCGACGACATGCGATTTGACGCCGACGAGATTTTCCGAGCCCGGCGTGTCGGCATCGGCGCCGTTGAAATTGCGCCACAGTTCCGCGCCGGGATCGCGCGCCTCACGAAATGCGATCGATGCGAAGTCATAGTCGAATTTTCTCAGCCTCGCGCGGTCGCCGACCGGATCCGCCGGCCTTTTCACCAATGTTATGCCGAGCTTGGTGAGATTGGCGTAGAAGGCTTCCAGGAGAAGATTGGTCCGGGAACCCGCGATCTCGATGATGAAGGCCTCGCCCTTGGCGTTTCGCAGCACGCCGTTCTCCACACGCCAGCCGGCCTGCGCGAAGAGGTCCAGCGCCTTTATCAAATTCTCGCGCAGGCTCGACGGCGGACGAGTGTTCGGCTGCACGAACATCGGCCCGAATACGTCTGGAGGGAGCTCGGCGCGATAGGGCTCGAGCAGTTTCAACTCCGCCTCGCTCGGGAGGCCCGTCGCCTTCAGCGGCGAATTGGCGAAATAGCTGTCCTGCCGATCGAATTCATCGGCGAGAATTTTCTGATTCACCCATTCCCAATCAAAGGCGTAATTCAGCGCCTGCCGGACACGCGCGTCCTTGAATCGCTCGCGTCGCATGTTGAATATATATCCGTTCATCGCGGACATGTTTCGATGTGGCAGAATTGTCTTTATCAAGTCGCCATTATCGAAGCGCTTGCCGATATATTGGCAGCACCAGTAGCGCATTCTCGTTTCCGCGAAGAAATCGAACTCGCCGGCGCGCAGCGCCGCGACCTGCGTGTCCATGTCCTTGTAGAGTTTGTAGACGACGCGATCGAAGTTGAACGCGCCGCGGCGCGCCGGAACGTCCTTGCCCCAATAGTTCGGGTTGCGGGCATAAGTCAAACTCAAGCCGCTCGCCGCTTTCTCGATCACATAGGGACCGGAGGCGATGGGCGCCTCGAGCCGAAGCTGATCGAATGGAGTTTTCTCGCCGCTCGGCTGCAGTCCCCATTTGGGCGAGAACACCGGCAGGCTGCCGGCGACGAAGGGAAGATCGCGGCCCTTGCGGGCAAAGACGAAGCGCACTGTCTGCTCGTCGAGCACGACCGCCTGCTTGAGCTCGGAGAAATAAGCGCGGAAGCGAGGACTTGCGCTGCGACTCGTGAGCGTGTCGAAGGAATATTTGACGTCCTTCGCCGTCACCGGATCGCCATTCGAGAATCGGGCGCGCGCGTCGATGTGAAAAGTGACGGCGCCGAGGTCCGGCTCGACGTGAATATCGTCGGCGAGCAGGCCGTATTGCGTATTGACTTCGTCGAGACTGTAGACTGTGAGCGTCTCGAAAGCGAGCTCCAGCAACCCGGGCCCGACTCTGCCTTTGAGGCTGAACGGGTTGAACTTGTCGAAGCTGCTGTTCAGGCTGACGACAGAGAGATTGAGCGTGCCGCCCTTCGGCGCATCGGGATTTACATAGTCGAAATGATGGAAGCCGGCCGAGTATTTCGGCTCGCCGAATTGTGCGACGGCATGGGCCGCCGACGCGTTGCGCGGCGCGCTCGAAGACAGCGAGGCGGCGATCGCGAGCAAAAGTCCGGAAAAGACGCGACAGCGCGGGTACGAAAAAGTTCGACGGAAAGATTCACTCATTTTCATAGCGACGCCTGAACGAGGCTTTGCGTGTACGGATGCCGAGGAGCGGAGAGTAGCGATCGGGTTTCGCCCGTCTCGACGATTTCTCCGTCCTTCATGACATAGAGCCGGTGTGCGAGAGCGTTGGCGACGGCGAGATCATGGGTGATGAGCACATAGCTCAATCCATATTTCTGTTGCAGGCGCGCGAGCAGCTCGAGCACCTGGTTCTGGACCGAGACGTCGAGGGCCGATGTCGGTTCGTCGAGCACGAGCACGCGCGGCGACAGCACGAGCGCGCGGGCAATGGCGATGCGCTGGCGTTGGCCGCCGGAAAATTCATGCGGGTAGCAGCCGAGCGAGCTCGCGGGCAGTCCGACATCGGCCAGAACCTCTATCGTTCGTTTGCGCCGCTCCGCCTCGCCGAGTTCCGGGAAATGGAGGGAGAGGCCCTCGCCGACGATCTGCTCGACCGTCAGTCTCGGCGAGAGGGCGCCGAAGGGGTCTTGAAACACGACTTGCAGCTTCGCGTGCAGCGCGCGCTTCTCGCGCCGGCTCTTCGCCGCGACCGGCGCGCCCTCGAAATCCAATTCGCCGGACTTCGTAGGGACGAGCCCCAATATCGCTTGCGCCAAGGTGGACTTTCCCGACCCCGATTCGCCGACGACGCCGATCGTCTCGCCGCGCCGAAGCGACAGATCTGCGCCGACGACAGCGGCGAAGCGCTCCGTGCGCAACCAGTCGAGCACGCTCGAGCGCCGCTTCGGCTTCGCATATTCGACGCGCAGTCCGCGCGTTTCGACGAGGATCGGCGCGTCGCCTTCGACCGGCGGCGCCTGCCGGCGCGGAATGCTGTCGAGCAGCTTGATCGTATAGGGATGCCGCGGCGCCGAGAACAATGTCTCGGTGTCGGCGGTCTCGACGAGCCGTCCGCGCTCCATGACCGCGACGCGCTGTGCGAAGCGCCGCACGAGATGGAGATCGTGGGTGATGAGCAGGATCGCCATACCCCGGCCTTCATCGGCTTCCGCTTGCTGCAATTCGAGCAGTAATCGAACGATGCGGGATCGAATGGTCATGTCGAGCGCCGTCGTCGGTTCGTCGGCGATCAGCAGCTTGGGGCGGCAGGCGAGCGCCATGGCGATCATGGCGCGCTGGCGCTGGCCGCCGGAAAGCTGATGGGGATAGGCGTCGATGCGCTGCTCGGGCTCTCGAATCCCAGTGCGCGCGAGGAGGTGAATGGTTTTCTCGTGCGCCGCACGCGACGACAATCCTTCATGCAATACGAGCGTCTCGACGATCTGACTGCCGATCGTGTAGAGCGGGTTCAAGGCCGACATCGGCTCCTGAAAGATCATCGCGACGTCTGCGCCGCGCACGCGGTGGATTTCGTCTTCGGACGCCCGCAACAGATCCCGGCCTTCGAACAGAATCTTTCCACTCGTGCGCGCATGGCCGAGAAGGCGCAGGATGGAGAGACCTGTGACCGTCTTGCCGGAGCCCGATTCTCCGACGAGCGCCAGACGCTCTCCGTGGCGGATGTCGAGATCGAACCGATCGACGGCGAGCTTGCTGCCGAAACGGATCGAAACATTCTGGAGGGAGAGCAAGGATGACATCAGCTCGCTCCCGCTTCACCTTCCACGACGCGCGTGTCGAGCGCGCTGCGCAACGCTTCGCCGATGAAAGTCAGAAGCAGCATCGTCGACACCAGCACGCCGAAGGAGGAAACCGAAATCCACCAGGCGTCGAGATTCTCCTTGCCCTGCAGCAGCAGACGGCCGAGGCTCGGCGCGTCGCTGACGCCGAGGCCGAGAAAATCGAGGCTCGCGAGCGCGGTGATGCCGGCGCTCATGCGAAACGGCAGTAGGGTGATCACGGGCGTCAGGCTGTTCGGCAGGACATGGCGCCACATGATCTGCCAACTGGGCAGTCCCAGAGCCCTCGCGGCTTTGACATATTCCAATTGCCGGTTTCTCAGGAACTCCGCTCTCACATAATCGGCGATATGCACCCATGCGAAAAGTGTCATCAACAGAAAGAGAAGGGCGAATGTCTGCTGAAAGAGAGAGGCGAAGATGATGAGCAGATAGAGCTCGGGCATCGAGCCCCAGACCTCGATGATGCGCTGCGCGAAGAGATCGACCTTGCCCGCGAAAAAGCCCTGCACGGCGCCGATCAGAATGCCGAGCACGGTGCCGACGATCGTCAGGCCGAGCGCGAAGCTCACAGAGATGCGAAAGCCATGCAACAGGAGCGCGGTGATGTCGTAGCCGCTGATGTCGGTGCCGAGCCAGTTGTCCGCCGACGGCGCGCCGGGATGATGCGCGCCGCTCGTGTAATAGCTCAGCGTGTCGAAGTTGAAATGATTGGGCGGATAGAGCGCGAAATTGCCGGCCTTCTGAAATTGCGCGCGGATAAACGGGTCGAGGTAGTCCGTGAAGATCGGCATCGGTCCGCCGAAGACGGTCTCCGGATAATCGAAGAGCATCGGGAAGAACCAATGGCCCTCGAAATAGACGATGAGCGGCCGATCGTTCGACAGCAGTTCGGCCGCGAGGCCGAGAGAATAGAGCGTCACGAAGACGACGAGGCTCCAATAGCCGAGGCGATGGCGCTTGAAGCGCAGCCACCAGCGGCGTCCCGGCGACACATGCGCGCGCGCCGCCAATGCTGCGGCGCGATCGAGGCCGTCGTCTGGATAGAGTGGCGAATTGGTCGAGGCGTCTATGTCGGGCGCGCTCATCGTCAAATCTCCTGCGCGTCGAATTTGATCCGCGGATCCACGAGCACATAGGCGATGTCGCCGACGAGCTTGGTGAAGAGGCCGATCAGTGTGAAGAAATAGAGAGCGCCGAGCACGACCGGGAAATCGCGCGTCGTGATCGACTCGTATGAGAGAAGGCCGAGACCGTCGAGCGAGAACAGGCTTTCGATGAGCAGGCTGCCGGTGAAGAAGGCGCTGATGAAGGTGATCGGAAAAGCGGTCACGAGGGGCAGCAACGCGTTGCGAAAGACATGCTTCCACAACACCTGTCGTTCCGACAGGCCTTTGGCGCGAGCGGTAATGACATATTGGCGACCGAGTTCGTCCAGAAAGGTGTTCTTCGTCATCAGCGTCTTGATCGCGAAATGGCTGACGACCGAAGCGGTGACGGGGAGGGTGACATGCCAGAGATAATCGACGATCTTTTCGCGCCAACCGAGTTCGTCCCAATTCTCGGACGTCAGGCCGCGCAGCGGGAAGATATCGAGAAACGAGCCGCCGCCGAACAGCACGATGAGCAACACGCCCATCACGAAGCCCGGCACGGCGTAGCCGGCGAGGATAACGAGGCTCGTGAGAAAATCGAAACGGCTGCCGTTGCGCACGGCCTTGGCGACGCCGAGCGGCAGTGAGACGAGATAGGTGAGAACGAAAGTCCACACGCCGAGGGCGACGGACACGGTGAGCTTGGATCGGATCAACGACCAGACGCTTTCGTTGCGAAAATAGCTCTGGCCGAGATCGAAACGCAGAAAGTTGCCGAGCATCGTCAGATAGCGCTCCAGCGGCGGCTTGTCGAAGCCGTAGAGCGACGTCAATTGCTCGACTTGCTGCGCGTCGATTCCCTTGCGGCCGCTATAGTTCCATCCGCCGGCTCCGGCGCCGCTCGCCCCCTCGGCGCCGGAGCGCGCGCTCTCCTGGTCGAACTGCGCCAGAGCGTGGTCCACAGGGCCGCCAGGCACGAACTGAATGACCACGAATGTCAGCGTGAGGACGCCGACCAGCGTCGGAATCATCATCAGGATGCGCTTCAGTAGATACCCGAGCATCGCTCACACCTTTTCGCACGAGACCGTGAATCGCGAGACCCCGCCCTCGCGCTGCGCCGGACGAGAACGCCGGCGCGATTCGAAGTTGCGCGCCGAGGACCACCATGAGCATGAAGCTAGCCGACACAAGTCTATATTGTCCATGGAGTTTATAAACATATTTGAAAGACCTGCGCGTTGCTTGTTCTATGAAACTCTAGCCCGCGGCGAGAGCGTCCCCGGCTCCGAAGATCGCGGCGTGATGTCCGATCTCGACGACTCGGCCGTTGCGGATGACGGCGACCTTGTCGGCGTCGCGGATGGTCGCCAAGCGATGTGCGATGATGATGGCGGTGCGGCCGACGCACAGACGGCGGAGCGCGCGCTGAATCCTGCGCTCCGTATGCACGTCGACAGCGGATGTCGCCTCGTCCAGCACGAGAAGAGCCGGATCGGCGACATAGGCGCGAGCGAGGCAAACGAGTTGACGCTGCCCGTGGCTCAACCTCGAGCCGAGCGGACCGACATCGGTATCGTAGCTCTGCGGCAGACTCTCGAGCACTTCGTCGGCGCCGAGCTCGCGAACCGCGGCGATGAGTTCTTCGTCGCTCGCGCCCGGCTTCGCGAGCCTGAGGTTATCGAGAATCGTCCCGCCGAATAGGACATTGTCCTGCAGCACGACGCCGACGTGCCGACGCAGGCTCTTCTGCGACAGCGTGCGCACGTCATGTCCGTCGATCGTGACCGCCCCGTCGTCCACATCGTAGAAACGCGTCAGCAACTGCACGAGCGTGCTCTTGCCGTGGCCCGTCGGGCCGACGATCGCCAGCACCTCGCCGGCGGCGACGCGTAGGTCGAGATCGCGAATGACCGGCTCGGCCCGCCGCCGGTCATAGGCGAAGCGAACCTTCTCGAACGCGACATCGCCGCGAACGCCAGGAAGCTGCTTCGCATTTTCGGGATCGGAGATTTCCGGCTTCGTGTCGAGCAGCAGAAAAATGCGTTGCGCGCAGGCGGAGCCGCTCGCATAGCGTTCGAACAGATCGCTCAGCTCCTGCAGAGGCGCGAGGAACATGAAGACATAGAACAGGCTCTGCGCCACTTGGCCGATCGTCATTTCGCCGAGCGCGGCGCCGCGCGCGCCGACGACGAGCATCAGCGCCATTCCGGCGGTGGAGAGCACGGCAGTGAAAGGCGCGAACCAGCCATTACGGACATTGCCGCCGACGACGGACCAGGTGAAGTCGTCCAGCAGGCGTCTATAGCGATGGCGATTGTCTTCCTCCCGCACCGTCTGTTGCAGCAGACGCACGCCCGATACGGTCTCGACGAGATGGGCCGTGAAGCGGCTGCGGTTTTCCGCGACCTTTATCCAGTTTCGTTCGGAGACGCGCTTGAACAGAACGACGCCGCCGATCAGAAAGGGCACGATACAGAGAAGCGTCGCGAGCAGGATCGGCGCGATCGACCACAGGAACAGGCCGGCCAGCGTCAAGCGCAGAACCGCCGACAGGAACTCCGGCGGCCCTTGAATGAGCAGCGGCTCCAGCGTGTCGACGTCGCGATCGACTCTCGAGATGATTCGTCCCGCCTTGGTGCGGTCGAAATAGCCGACGCTCAGACCCTGCACGTGGGAGAAGACTTTCACGCGCAGCGCGTTCAGCGCCTCGATCGCGGAAACGCCCATCAGATATCGGGAAAGCCCGCCGAGTCCGAAGCGGATCGCCCAGATCGAGAACATGGCGGCGCTGATCCAGAAGATCGCCGTCTCGTTCATGCGCCAGCGCGGGCCGTCCTGAATGAATCCATGGTCGATGACCGCGCCGATCAGGAAGGGTCGCAGCACGACGGATACGGCGAGCACCGTCTCTATCGCGATGACGACGGCCAGGCGGTTGCGCACCGGCGCGAGCAGCGGCAGGAGGCGGTGAAACATTCCCCGGTTCAAGGCCTGCTTCGCCAGAAGCTCTTCGATCTCGATGTCCGAAAGCGCCTTGCCGACGCGAACCGCGCTCATGTCATATCCCCATCAAATCACGATAGACGGCGCTCGTCGCTTTCAACGACTCGTGCGTCCCGTCGGCGGCGACGCGCCCATCGGCGAGCAGCACGACGCGGTCGGCGAGCAGAACCGTCGAGAGCTTGCTGGTGACGATGAGCAGCGTCATCTTCGATCCGCCGCTTCTCAGCTCGCGAATATTGGAGAGCAGCCGCTGCTCGGTCGCCGAATCGAGCGCGCTCGTCGCATCGTCCAGTCCCAGGATCGCCGCTTCGGCGAGAAGCGCGCGGGCGATGCAGACGCGCTGGCGCTGGCCGCCGGACAGCGTGACGCCATGATCGCCGATCCTGGCGTCGAGACCTTCCGGCAATTGCTCCAAAATCTCGTCGACGGCGGCGACGCGCAGCGCCGTGCGCAGCTTCTCCTCGCTCGCCTCCGGCGCGGAGAGAAGAAGATTGGCGGCGAGCGTGTCGGAAAACAGAAAGCTCTCCTGCGGCACGACATGCACGCGCTTGCGTAGAGCCGAAAGGTCGACGTCGCGCGCGTCGCGCCAGCCGCTCTCGTCCGAGCCGATCAGCACGCGCCCGCCGTCGACGTCGGCCAAGCGCGGCAGCAGGCCCATCAGAACGCTCTTGCCAGAGCCGGTCGCGCCGACGAGCGCGACCGCTTCGCCCGGCGCGATCTCGAGCGACACGTCCTGCAGAATGTCCTTGCCGCCTCCGGGCGCCGCCACCCGCACATTTTCGAGCCGCACGCCCAATGGGCCGGACGGCGCGGGCTCACGCCCGGATTCGATGCGCGGCGTCGCGTCGAGAAGCTCCCATATGCGTCCGGCGGAGGAGCGCGCGTCGGCAAAAATCTGCATCACCGGCCCGATCGCCTCGACGCGGAGGACGAGCACATTGACGGCGAGGAGCGACGCCACGAGCTCGCCGACGTCGAGCGATCCTTCGCCGATCAGCCGCGTTCCATAAGCCAGCACCCAGACATGGCTCGTCGCGACGACGAACTGAGGCAGGGGAATCCGGCGCGCCGCATAAGCGAGCGCGGCTCTCGCCTCGTCTGAGAAACGGGCGACCTGCCGCTCGAAGCGCTGGATGCGGACGGCCTCGAGCCCGAACGCCTTGATGACCCGAACGCCGTGAACGCCTTCGGTCAAATCCTGATTGACGGCGTCATAGGCGAGGCCGACGGCGCGATCGAGCGCCACGAGCGGCTCGATCTGAGCGATGAGGATCAAGAATCCGGCCGTCGTCAGCAACAATGTCGGCACGCCGAGCCAGGGCGAATACCAGATCAGAATGGCGACGGAGGATGCGATGACCAATCCGGTCTCGAAAATCTGGCGCCAGAAATTGACGAGCGCGTCGCGAACCTTGTCGGCGTCGCGCGTCGTGCGCGTGACGAGCTCGCCGACGCCGTGGCGCCAATGATAACCGAGATCGAGCCGCTGAATCTGGACGAGGATTTTTTCGCGCAGGATGAACAGTAGCTCCTGGCCGATGACGAGCGCGATGACGCCTGCCCCATATTGCACGACGCCGCGCAGGGCGGCGAGGCCAGTCAGCAGAAAGAACCAGAACCAGGCGCGATGAAAATCGAAGCCGCCGTCGGCGAGCTTCGTGACGAACTCTCCGTGGTGAATCTCGTCGATGGCCCGCCCGAACAAATATTGTTGCAAGGGCAGGCTGCCATTGACGACAAGCAGCAGAAACGAGGTCAGAAGGAAACGCCACGGCATCCGCGCGTAGATAGCGAGGCAGCGCAACAGCGGCGAATCTCTCAAATAGCGATCCATATGCGTCGGGCGCCTATTCAAATCGGCTCATAGACGGCTCTCTCCAGACCTTCGGTGGATTGGCCTTCGATGCGAATGAGCTTGGCCGGTCCGTTTCGGCGCGGCGAATGAAAAACGCCCTCGTTGTAGACATGCGCCTTTCCGGGAACAAGCGGATAACTTCGAGTGAGACGCACTTTGCCGGCGCGATCCTCGCTCGCTTTCTCGACGACTTCCCACTCGTCCATGAGCGTCTCGCCCTCCGCCTGGCCATAGATCGCCCATGACGGACCGTGATCGTGCGGCGCCGTGCGGCGGGCCTCGAGGAAGACATGGGCGAGGATCAGGAAGCCGAGCTGCGGATCGTGGTAGAGGACGCGCCGCTGCGATGCGCCGCCGTCGAAAGACGCAGCCTTGAAGGCTGCGTCTCTCAGCGCCTCTTCGAGACGAGAGCGAACGCGCTCGCGTCCCGCCGGGCCGGGATCTGCGACCAGTATGTCATGCACGTCTTGCGAAAATCGCTCGATCTCGGCGCTCATCGGCTGCTCTCCTCCTGATCAGGCCGCGAAGCGCGCTTCGCGGGCGACGAGCGCGCGCGCTTCGGCCAGCGGCCCTTCGACGATCCAATCCCGCACCTCGAAATCGGCGGCGAGGAAGCCCCAGTCACGCAGGAAATTCTTCTGCTCCTCGAGTCCCGCGACATAGTCCGGCGTCAATTTCGGCGTCAGGCTGACGGGAAGGCGCGGATAGGCCGCGGCGATGATCGCAGGGTCGGCGTCTCGATGCTCTTTCGCGACAGCCTCGATCGCCTGCGCGGGGTTGGCCTCCGCCCAGGCGGCGCTGCGCAGCAGCACGGCGAGATAGCGCACGACGAGATCGGGACGCTGCTCGACGAATTCGCGATGCGCCGTCACCGGCCGCGGGGTGCCGTTGTTGACGCGCTTGAACGGATCGGGATGCTCGTCGAGCCGCACCAGCCGAACGAGTTCGTCCGCATGGTCGCGCGCGAGTTCATATCCCGAGCTCTGCCGCAGGAACGCGGCGTCCGCGCGGCCCTCGGCGAGCGCGCGCAGCTCGGCTTCTCCCGAGCGCCTGTTGGCGCGCGTGAGCACGCCGGCGTGGGGAATAACGACATCGACGAATTGAACATCGTCGCGGCCGAGGCYGGCGAGGCTCAACGCATTCGCGAAGCCGTGGAAAGCGGCGCCGCGCATGAAGTCGATCGAAATGCCCTCGTAGAGCGGARCAGCGAGACGCTTGCCCTTCAGATCGGCGATCTCACGAATGCCGCTGTCGCGTCGGGCGACGATCGCCTGATACTCATCGACCCAGGTGATGCCGAGCGCGACCGTGTCCTGCCCCTTGGCGCGCGCCCAAATCGGCGGGATGTTGCCGCCTTCCCGAAACATCGACTTGATGCTGTGGTCGAAATGCGACTCGCGGATGTTGGCGTCCGCGACGTCGAGCAGCGACGACAGGCGAATGTCGTCTCGTGCGAATTCGTCCTGCAGGAAGCCGCGTTGAATGGCGATCGTCGACGCCGTTGCGCCGCCGCAGCGCGTGTACCAGATTTCGTCGGCGCGATTTTCATTCGTCGTCATTTCGAGGTCTCCTTCCCTATGTCCATTATGCTCTGGACGCGCTCGCGCGCGCTTCTTTGTCGTCGATCCTGGCGCGCGCCTCGACGAGCGGCCGGGGATCGACCCAGGCGGCGAGATCGAAGTCGTGGTCGAGGAAACCATGCAGCCACAGAAACGTCTTCTGTCTCTCGAACAGCGCCAACCGCTCCGGCTCGAGGTTCGGGTGAAGAGCGCGATGGAAGCCGTCGCGATAGGCGGTAGCGACCGCATCCGCGCTGCCGCGCGTCTCGCTCTGCAGAACCTTCCGCACCGCGTCGAGGTTGTCGCGCGCCCAGTCGGCGGCCCGCAGAGTCTGCTCCAGAAAGCGTACGAGAAGATCGAAATGATCGTCGATGAGGCTCTGATGCACGGTGATCGGCCGCGGCGTGCCGTTATTGACCCGGAACCGTTTCTCGGGGAGCTCGTCGAGATCGATCCCGACGACGACGCCATGATGGCGCGCCGCGTCGAGCGCTCTTGCGCCTTTCACATAGACCGCGTCGACCTCGCCGGCGGCGAGTGCGCCGAGAGCCCAGATGTCGTCGACGCCGTCTTCGCGCCCGGAGCGCTTCGCCGACGTCTCGACGAAATCGACGTCGTCGAACGAAAGTCCAGCATAAGCGAGCACATTCTTGTAGCCGTGCAGCGACATGCCGCGGGCGATGCTGCTGCCGCGCAAATGCTCGGGGATCGGGTGTTCGATGTAGGAGGGCAGCGCCAGCCGCTTGCCCGCGAGCGCGCGCGGCTCGAAAATTCCGGAATCCGGCCGAACGAGAATCGATTGCGACTCGTCGATCCAGGTCAATCCGATGAGCTTCGTCGGCGCGCCCTGGGCGCGGGCGCCGAGCGACAGCATATTTCCACCCTCGCGGATGAGCGACGGCAGGTCATGGTCGTAGTGATGGCGCCGCAGCTCCGGCCGCCCGGACTCCTGAAGGGTCTCGACGCTGACGCCGTCGGGCGCGAATTCCGCGCTTAGCCAGCCGAGCTGGTAAGCGAGGCCCGTGGCGGTCGGCACGGGGCATCGGGTGAACCAAATGGCGTCGAGCGCTTGCCTGCGCGCAACTCGCAAGGGCGTGACATTGGACATACAGCGTTTCCTTCGCGATGGAGTCCGCCCTTCGAGGCGCTTCGTATTCGGACCAGAGGCGGAGGCGTTCGAACGCCTCCGCTCGGGCTCCTGTCGTCGCGGACGGGCGGCGACGCTCTCTCCTCAAACGGCGATGCGGCGGCTGCGCGCGGCTTCCAACGGGCGCACGTCGATCCATTGCTCGACGTCGACCGCATTGGGGATGAACTTCCAGCGGTGCAGGAAGTCGGCGAAATTCTGCAGCGCGGAGATCGACCGTTCCGAAAGATCGGTCTCGAGGCGAAGATGCGCGTCCTCGCCATAGGCCGCCGAAATCCAATATTCGCTGCTGTTGGTCTCGCGAGCGAGGTAGAGCCGCGTCTCGTTCGGATGGGCGTGAGCCCATGCTTCCGCTTGCAGGACCTGCTCGACGATCGTCACGGCGACGTCGAAATGATTTTCGACGAGATGCGTGTCGACCGCCAGAGTGCGCGGCGTGCC
>PQAN01000347.1 GCA_003105285.1 Methylocystaceae bacterium | reverse complement strand
CGTCGACAAGCGCGCCGGTCTCAGTCAGCAACAACCGCGTGATGTTGTCACGCAGGCTCACATCGCGGTCGCACAATTGCAGGTAGAAGGGAATCCCGCCGAAGACGGCATACGCCTTCAGCTTGTCCTCCACCCCGTAGTCGGGGAAGAACCGCGTCGCGTCTCTGAGCGGCAAAGGCTTCACCGCCAAGGTCATCGTCTTGCGACCGTAAAGCGGACTCCTTTCAACAAATAATTCCTCCATCTGGGATATCGCCGACCCGCAAAGAATCAGCTTCAGGTTCCCGCGCTGTGGCGCGCCTGAGTCGATGAACCTCTGCAAAATCGAAGGCAATGCTCGGTCGGCATCCGCGATATAAGGGAATTCGTCGATAACGACCGTAAGCCCTGGATGCGCGTTCGCGGCGCAGTCAGCCAAATAATGGAAAACCGGCTCCCAGTCGGAAAGACCCTCCAGCACAGGCGAACCACCAAGCGAGCCAGCGATTTCTCTCTTGAACGATTCCAGGTTGAGACCGGATGTCACACGTGTCGCTTGATAGAGGACACGAGTCCGGTCCTTCGTCGCCTCCCGCAGCAATCGCGACTTGCCGACACGACGCCTTCCGTAGGCGATGATGAGCGACATCTTGGACTTGGCCAGTTCCGCCTCGATCAGGGCCAGCTCTCGCCTTCGTCCGACGAATTCTTGGTTCATTGGAACCCTCAACCTAATTCTGATTAGTCTAATTCAAATTAGATTTCTTGTCAAATCGCGCGGCTTGGCGGCGGGCCGCGCGATTTGCGCGCTTGACCGCGATGGGTGCAGCGCATGATCGTGTGCGCGGCCACCGGGTGGCTTGAGGCGCGGCAAGATATGACAAAAAAGACAATACTCAAGGTGATGTCCAACCTGAGTCGCTCTTATCTCCGATTTTGAGTCAGCCTGATTTGCGCAATGTCCCGGAATGCCTCAGGATGATTGAGTCGCTCTTATCTCGTGGCGACAGTCTTGCCCCCCTTTTCCCGATAACCCTGACTCGCCGGTCTCGCTATTTTCGGCTCGCCGTTCCCGGGACTCGATCTCTTTCGAGACGGACACTCGGCACAAGGGATTAAACAACCGGGCCGAACTCACATTTGCGAATACGGCGACGCCATTATTGAAATGTATTTCATGAAATATAATTTAGTAATAGAAAATACATGAATAAACAGGTGCGCAGCCAATAGCGTTGAAAAAACGGGCAATATGCTCATTGACGACCGTCTATGGATGGCAGCTAGTATTATCACTTAGCGTATGCTTACCGTAATATCTGCGGAGCGAGACTGCGCTCGGCTGGAGATTAAGATGAGAGTTCTGAAGCTTCTGTTGCTGGGATCGACCGCTGCAATCACTTCTTGCGTAATGGCTCGAGCGGCGGACCTGCCGTCGCGAAAAGCGGCCCCGATCGAATATTTGCGGATCTGCGATTCCTATGATTCCAGTTTCTTCTACATACCGGGAACCAACACATGCTTGAGGATCGGCGGGACGATCATCGCGGAGGAACAGCTCTACAGCGTCTCTTATCGCATGGCGAACACGATCTTCGGACAACCCAATGGCGTTGTCGCCGCAAAGGGCGGATATACGCCGAGCGTGCTTCAATACGGCAATCCGACCAACGCGCCGATATCGACTTTCCAAGGCGTCGGCCGTCTCGAACTCGACGCTCGCACCGCAACGGAGTTCGGCGCTCTGCGTACTTTCCTGCGTCTCGAATCCGTCTATGGAACAGAAGGCAACGCCGCGACTGGATCGTTGTCGGGAGGCGCGAATTTCGCCGGCGGCAATTACAATAACAACACCGCCTTTTTCGCCACCACGCGGGAAACCACAATCCTCAACAAGGGCTTCATTCAGTTCGGTGGACTGACTGCCGGCAGGGCGCAGTCGTTCTTCGACTTCTATGCCGACGCGATCAACTGGGAGATGCTGCGCGGCTCCAACGCCACCGCCGGGCTCTTCGCTTACACCCAAGCATTCGGCAAGGGCCTTTCGGCCACGTTCTCGATCGAGGACAGCACGTCTCGCCGCGATTACATCGGTTCGACCCTGGGAAGCTTCGATTACGGCTCGGCAATGGGCGCGCCCGGCTTCGGAACGGCCTATGCGTCCGTGCCCGACGGCGCTCGCATACCGGAACTTGTCGCCAATCTGCGTTGGGATCAGGAGTGGGGCGCCATCCAGCTCTCCGGCGCCGCGCATCGATTGCGCACGTCTCTCTATGCCAAAGACGCGACGCTCGTTAACCCGACCGCATACGCCTTCCCCGTCGCAGCATCGGAAGACTTCGGCTTCGCGCTTCAGCTCGGGACGCGGTTCGATCTGAACAACATCGCTTCGAACGTTTTTCCGACCGGCGACAAGCTGTGGATCCAAGCCGCCTACGAGGAAGGCGCGACCGGCTATATCATGGGCAATAATCTCAACTTCAACGGCGGCCCGGTCAACGCGAATATTTTCTATGGCTATGGCAATGGCGGCGTAAAGGCGGCGAACGGATGGAATTACCGTCCATATGATTGTATCTGGACCGCCGCCAGCCTCGGCCATTGCGACAAGAGCCGCGGGTGGGCGGCGCTGGTCGCGTTCAAGCATTATTGGACGTCGACGATATCCTCGGGTTTCTACGGCTCGTACATGGGCCTGCGTTACAGCGCGGCCGCCTTGGCGGACACGGGGGGCGGCGTCGGCGCCGTGAACACGGATGAATTCCGCGCCGCAACCAATCTCGTTTGGACGCCGGTGAAGAATTTCGATGTCGGCAGCGAGGTCATGTACGTGCGCGCCAATCACCTCAATCGGCCGGTCGGCCTCGTTGCCGATCCTTGGCTCGTCGCCAGCGGACTGCCGAGTTGGAAGGGCGTGAACGGCGTGTTCGAAGGGCGGATTCGAGCGCAACGTTCTTTTTGAGCGCTCGGCGCAACTCGGCGGCCGAGCGCGGATCGCGACGCTGCAAATAAATGCGATTTTAATTGGCGCTCGCCGTTCGGCGTCTCATTCTTCCGCTCGGGTCGAGGAGCGAGACGCCGTGTGCCGCCTACGCCTTGCGAGCTTTGTCGTTCTGATGCTCGTCCAACAGCAGCGCCCTGCGGGCGATCGCGCGCTCGCGTCGATGTTGTCCTGTCGGGGAGCCACCGCGCTCGTCGAGCAAAAAGGCTCCGTCGCGCTTTCGACGGGTCGCTTCACCTTCGATCGATATGTTCGTGATCAGAGCTTTTGCGATCGGGGCGAAACCATCGAGCCGGCCTGGGCGCTCACCGCTGACAATCCCCAGTGCTTCATCGGCTATACCTGTGGGAGGACGATCGGCGGAATACCCTGAAATAATTCACGATATAAAGTCAAAAAGTTTCATGAAAACGCTTTCATGAAATAAAGATTAGTTAAATTCATGACATTTTGTCATAATAACAAGAAACGTCTCGTTATAGCTCTGTGCCCCTACGTAGTGAGAGTCGTCGCAAGGACGTCTCGATTTCTGGGGGTTGCAGGTGAAGAAATCTTTCAAGCAGAACGATAGACTGAATGTGGCCGCCGGCTGTGGTCCCGCGGGAGCGCCGGCTCGTCTCCGCACTCGCCGCTGGCTCGCGGTGTCGAGCTCCGTCGCACTGGCGGCCGCAATGACCTGGAGCGCGCCCGTCCTCGCGTCGGACGCCGAAACTCTGGCCGAGATTCGCGCGCTGAAAGCAAAGCTGCACAAGCTCGAGCATCGGCTCGACGAACAGGCTCAGACGCAACGCGGTGTCGACAGGTCGGGTCGCGCGCCGGTCGAAACGGCCGTGGTGAAGGATGGCGACGGACGTTTGTGGCCCGACAAATTCTTCTACAAGGGCATAACGATCACGCCCGGCGGCTTCATCGCGCTCGAAAACGTTTGGCGCAGCCATTGGATCGGAGCGGACGTCAACACGCCATTCCAGAACATTCCATACGGTTTCGGCGCGACCGGGCACACGAACGAGTTTCGGTTCAGCGCCCGCCAGAGCCGCCTCGCCATGCTGGCGCAGGGGGACATAAATCCTACGACGCATATCTCCGCCTATGTCGAAACGGACTTTCTCGGCGCCGGACAGACCGCCAACTCCAATGAGAGCAACTCTTACAATCTGAGAGTGCGCCACCTCTACACCAACGTCGATTGGGACGACTTCGGCCTCCACTTGCTGGCCGGACAGAGCTGGTCGCTCACAACGATGAACACGAGCGGCGTCAAGCCCGATTCCGTCAATCCGCCGGCCACCATCGACGCGCAATATGTTCCTGGCTTCGTCTGGGCGAGGCAGCCGCAATTGCGGCTCGTCAAAGATTTCGGCAAGCGGTTCTGGATCGCTTTCTCGGCCGAAGGCGCCGCGAACACCTTCGCCGGCTATGGCGCGCTCCAGCCGGGATTGCCCGGGACGACGACGCTGCCGCTGCAGAATCCGATTCTCTTCGGACAAGCCGCGGGCGGTGGCCTCTTCAACGCCGTGAATAGCTATTCGCTGAACCGCATGCCCGATATGGTGACAAAGGCCGCTTGGGATCCGACCTTCGCCGATCGCACGATCCATGTCGAAGGGTTCGGTCTGCTGCGCGACTTCACAGACCGCGCCTACTTCGGCAATCATAGCGTGTGGGCCGGCGGATTCGGCGCCGGCGTCATTGTGCCTGTCGTGCCGAAGCTGCTCGATATCCAGGTGTCCGGCATGACCGGCCGAGGCATCGGCCGGTACGGCAGCGCTCAGATGAGCGACGCCACGTGGTCGGCGACCGGCGCGCCCCTGCCGATCCACCAGCGCATGCTGCTGGTAGGGGCGACTGTGCACGCCACGCCCCAGACCGATATCTACGCCTTGGCCGGCGGGGAGTTCGCAGCCGCCAATCCCCAATATGCCAAATATGGCTCGAGCCTGGTCATCGGCGGATATGGCAACCCGTTCTTCAACAATATGGGCTGTGATATCGAGAACGACGCTTTGACCGCCCTCCCGTTCCTCTCCGGCGGCACGGCGTTGAACGGCGCTTACGGCGGCAATCTCGCTTGCTCCGGCCAAATCAGAGCCGTCCGGCAGATCACTGGCGGCATCTGGCATACGTTCTATCAAGGACCATTCGGAAAGCTGAAGGCTGGCGCTCAATATTCCCATACTGTCAAAGATGCTTTCCCAGGTTGGGGACCGACGCCGAAAGCAAGCGAAGACATGGTCCTGACCAGTATTCGGTACTATCCGTTTTGAGCTGACGAAGCGGCTCTGGTAACGGAAGGCGTAGTCTGGAATCCGGGCTGCGCTTTCGTTGTGAATGGAGGTTGAAAGCTGTGCCTATCGTGGGCGAGAATCGATACCGCACGCCTGTTCTCCTGATCGAGGACGACCCCGAACTCGCAGACGAAATCTCGGATCAACTCCATCGCGTCGGGTATGACGTGCGCGCTACGCACACGGCGCAGGAGGGATTGGAGGCGGCGCTCGAGGATACGGCGGCGGTCATGGTCGTCGATCGACTGCTCGGCGGCGCCGATTTCCTGCCCAACATCGAGACTCTGCGGAGTAGAGGGGTGAATACGCCCGTTCTCGTCGTGAGCGCTCTTTCTTCGGTCGACGACCGCATTCTCGGCCTCGAGAAAGGCGGCGACGACTATCTGGTGAAGCCATTCGCCATGGGCGAACTTATCGCGAGAGTGGACGCGTTGGCGCGGCGCTCGCTCGAAAAGCGAACCACCAATCTGCGTGTCGGTTCGCTCGAGATCGATCTCCTCGAGCGCACGGCGCGTCGCGGCGAACGAAAAATCGATCTCTTGCCGCGGGAATTCAAGATCCTCGAATATTTCATGCGCCACCCCAACCAGCTCGTGACGCGCACCATGCTCTTGGAAAACGTGTGGCACTATCAATTCATTCCGCACACCAATGTGATCGACGTTCACGTCGGAAAGGTGCGCCGCAAGATCGACCTGCCAGGAGACACTCCCATGATGAAGGTCGTGCGCGGCTCAGGATTCATATTGCAGGCCGATGATTGAGATATTCAGATCCGCACAGTTTCGCTTGTCGGCTCTGCTGGCGCTCGTCGTGACGTTGTCGACCGCTGTCGTGTTCGCTTTCGTCTACTGGCACGTCACGACGACGGACATGTCTCGTCTCAGCGTCATTCTCACCGACGAGGTCGCAAAAGGCGTCAACCGTTCCTCGGACCAGTTGAAGCGAGAGCTCGATCTGCGCTTGACGAGAGATTTGAGACGGTTGGATTACGCCGGCCTGTTCGACGCCGACGGCAAGCCGATCTACGGGAATTTGCCCGATCTTCCGGCATCGGTTACGGTCGACGGCCGCGCGCATTACGCGGAAGTCACGCCAACGACGGACGGCGCGGGAAACGAGCCGGCGGTTTTCGTGGCGGGTCGGAGGCCTGACGGCAGCGTCCTCGTCCTCGGAAGAAATCTATTCGAATCCTATTATTTGCGCCACACGGTGCTGGAGGCGCTGATCGACGGCATCGTCGTCGAAATTGCGCTCGTGCTGACGCTCGGCGGTCTGTTCGGACTTCTCGCCATGCGGCGCCTTCAGACTATCCACCGGACCATCGAACGGATCATGGCTGGCGGCCTGCACGAACGGCTTCCGACCCATGACAAGCCCGACGACATCGACAAGATCGTCCGGGCGGTCAATCAGATGCTCGACGAGCTGGTGCGCGCGCTCGGGCAATTGCGCGCCATGAGTGCGAACATCGCGCACGACCTGCGCACGCCTCTCTCCATTCTTCGGGTGCGGCTGGAACGCGCTCTCGCCGATCCGACCGGGGGAGACTTAAAGACCGTCGTCGAGGCCGCCCATTCCGAACTGGAGCGAGCGCTCACGACGATCGCCGCGCTCATGCGCATAGCCGAAATCGAGAGCGGTCGCCGCACCAGCGCATTCGTCCAGGTCGATCTCGTTAAAATCTGCGCAGACGTCTTCGATTTCTACGAACCGCTCGCCGAGATCGAGTCTGTCCAATTGACGCTCGATGCGCCGAACGAACCGGTGTTCGTCGTTGGCGACGCCGATTTGTTGCGCGAAGCCGTCGCCAATCTCGTAGACAACGGCGTAAAATACGCTCCCGCCGGCGGCAGGCTAGCCATCACAGTTTGCACGTACGAAGGTCATCCCGTTATCCGCGTCTGCGACAATGGACCTGGCGTGGCGCCCAACGAACGCGAGCTGATCTTCAAGCGCTTCTACCGTTCCCAGAAGCATCGCCACATCGTGGGCAGCGGGCTCGGATTGAGCATGACCGCCACCATAGCCGAGCTTCATGGTTTCACGGTGGGCGTGCGCGACAACGAACCCGGCGCATGCTTCGAGATTATCTGCGCTCCCGCAGCGGTAGCGAGGCAATTCCTGCGG
>PQAN01000346.1 GCA_003105285.1 Methylocystaceae bacterium | reverse complement strand
ATTGTCGCCTCCGTTTCGGGCTGTCTGGAGGCGGTCAAGCGGCGACACGCCGACATGGCCCTCGTCCCCCACTTCGGCGAGGAGGAGACGCTGCTCGGCCTCGAGACGAAGGAGATCGGCGAGGATCGGCTGACGCTGGTGAAAAGCCCGTCGCTCGCGACAGCGCTCGTCGGCGGCGAGCTGCGGGGCCCCGTGATGGTCTATACGCCGGGCACGAATTACGGCGCGCGCATCGCCGCCATGCTGGACGCGCATCGCATCAGGATAAGAGAGCAGCCCGTCTGCGAGAGCGCGTCTGCGGAAGCGCTGCTGGCGCAGGTCAAGGCGGGGCTCGGCGCGGCGTGGATCCCGGCGGTTCTGCTGCGAGACGGCGAATTGGTCAGATGCGCGGCGCCGGATTATTTCGACATTCCATACAAGATCCTGCTCGTCGAGCCGCCGGACGGGCGAAGCGTCGGCCCGTGAGGAGCCCGCCGCGCGTCATCGCGTCGATTCGCGCGCGGCGACGGCGTTGCGCTCACGGAATGGGCGTCACTGGCTCGCCCACAAGATGCGCGCGATCCAGCTCACCTCCTCTTTCTGCAGAACGCGGTCGGGATAGGCCGGATTGAAGGATTTCAGCTCGACGGTGCGGGCGGTCTGGCGCCTCAGCTCCTTGGCGAGGATTTCGCCGCTCGTCGTCTTTACCACCACGCGGTCGCCGCGTCGCACCGGGGCGGCGGGCGAGACGATGACGATGTCGCCATCGCGGTACAGCGGCGCCATGGAGTCGCCGGAGATTTCCAGGGCGTAGGAATGCTCGTCGGCGTCGGCGAGCACGTCGATCTCCTCCCAGCCCGCGCCGGTCGCAAAACCGGCGTCGTCGAAGAAGCCGCCGACGCCCGCCTGGGCGAGCCCGATCAGCGGTCGCGAACTGCGCGTCGGCCGCGCGCCCTTGGCGGCGACGAGCGCCATGAATTCGTCGAGGCCGGCGCCCGTCGCCTGCAGGACCTTGGCGATGGATTCGGTCGACGGCCAACGCAGATGCCCGTCGGCGCTCTGTCGCTTGGAGCGGTTGAAGGTCGTCGGATCGAGCCCGGCCTTGCGGGCGAGGCCCGATGCGGACAAGCCATAGCGCTCGCCGAGAGCGTCGAGCGCCGCCCAGATTTGCGCATGCGTAAGGATTTCAGCCATAGGCGGACCTCATTCCTATCACTAGGAATAGAACAGTCGCGCCGCCACTGCAATTCGAGATTCTTACTCTGCAGCGCTCGCGACTTTCGCCCGCCGGGGGAGCATCCTGGCCAAGCTGCCGTCTTTCTTGACGAATTCGTGCCAGAAGGTCGCGCCGATATGGGCGACGACAGCGATATAGACCGGATAGGCCAGGAGCTTGTGGGTCTTGCCGATCAGTTTGCCAAGGGCCTCGTCGGCCGCGAGAGGGCTCGGGATGGACAGACCGAACCAGGGCAGCGGGCGGCCGAGCAAAAGCGTCGCGAGACCGCCCGTGACCGGCACGATGACGATCAGAGCATAGAGCAGCCAATGGCTCGTCGACGCCGCGAGGCGCGCGCGCCGGTCGAAGCTCGCCGGATAATCCGGCGGCGCCTTGACGAAGCGATAGGCCAGCCGGACGATCCCGAGCGCGAGCACGGTGAGCCCCAACGACTTGTGGAAATTGACGATCTGTATGTGGACGGCGCGGTCGCCCGGCAAATCGTCGACGAGCGCGACGACGATGGCGGTGAGAAACAGCAGGCCGACGATCCAATGGAGCGCGCGCTGAATGGGGTCGTAGACGGAGGAGACGGAGTCGGTCATGGCGAGTCGTCCGGCGAATGCGCGGACCCGGCAGAAAAAGCGCCGAGGTCGAGTCGGGATAGGCTTGTCGATTACCTCGCGACGCGACGCGCTGCAATGCAGCGGAGCCAGAAATTCCATTAAATTTATTTAATTATGCTCCACACCCGCGGGTTTCCGCAGTCTTCGCGTCGGCCCCGTCGATTTACGTCTGGCAGGCGCCATTGACCATGACGGGGCGCACCCTTATTTTCGGCGGATTGTGACCCAGCAGACCGACCGAACATGGCAATACGGGCAGACAGCGGCCACGCTGCTTGTCGCCTATATGTTCGTCCTGCAGGGACTGGCCGTCGGTCTCGCCTTCGGCGCGCAATCCGCTCGCGGCGGCTACGGCAATGCGATCTGCCTGAGCGCCAGATCGACGCCTGCGAGCGGCAAGCCGGCCGGGCCGAGTCGCGCCTCGCACGGTCTCGACGCGTGTTGCGTCCAGCACTGTTCGGGCCTCGACGACGGCGTCGTGGCGGGCTTCGTCGAGCCGCCCTCCCCCGTCGCGGCTCACGCGACTCTGCTCACGCCGCTGTCCGATAGCGGTTATGTCCGGCGTCGAGCCACACTGCCCGTCGGCGCCCGGGCGCCGCCCTCCGCAGCCTGATTGCAGCCCGAAGGCTGCGCCGCGGCGCGCCTTCTCTGCTCCCGAGCTTTGGGCGAGAAGGCGCAATTATTCCCTAAAGAACCGCTCCGGTCCCGCCGTTCGACGGCGCCCGCGCCGCATGGCGCGGAAGAAGGGATTCGAAGGTTCGCCTCAAAGGCCAGGACACATCATGGACTACGAGCTTTCTCCCAAGGGGCGGGGTTCCGCCCGGGCGGTCGCGCGCGGGAAGCGCGCCGCCGCGCCGCAGGAGCCCGATCCGCAGAAGGCGCCCCGTCGGCGCGTCGAAGTTCTCGAATCCTATTTCGGCGCCGACGGCAAGCCGGTGAAGCGCAAGAGCCTGGGCGCCGCGCGCGTCGCGCGGCGCTACGACGAGCGCGGCAACAAGGTCGAAGAGGCCTATTTCAGCGCCGACGGCAAGCCGACCCTGCGCAAGGGCCTGGGCGCCGCCCGCATCGCCTGGCGCTACGACGAGCGCGGCAAGCAGATCGAGGCCGCGTTCTTCGGCGCGGACGGCAAGCTCATCGACAAGGGCGCGGCGACGTCGCGCGGGCGCCTGCTCGAAGACGCCTGATCGCGCCTTCCCGACCACGGCCTTCGCCGCTCCACGCGCGCGAAGGCCGGGCCTGGCCCGTCAGGCCTCGTTCACGACGGCGATCGCGAAACCGTCCCAGCCTTTCGAACCGACCGTCTGAACGGCAGTCGCAGTGACGCGCGGCTCCGCCGCCAGCGCGTCGAACAAGGCGCGCGCGCCTTTGACATTCTCGTCCGGGCTCGCCGCATCGGCGACTGCGCCGTTGCGGACGACATTGTCGACGATGATCAGGCTCCCGGGCCGGGAGAGCTTCAGCGCCCAGGCGAAATAATTGGCGTTGTTGGGCTTGTCGGCGTCGATGAAGGCGAGGTCGAACGGCCCCGCCCCTTCGCTCTCGAGCTTCGGCAGCGCGTCCAGCGCCGGGCCGACGCGGATGTCGACGAGGTCGCGAAGACCCGCCCGCGTGAGATTGGCGGCGGCGACGGCGGCGTGTTGCTGCTCGAGCTCCAGCGTGACGAGCCGCCCGCCCTCGGCCAGGGCGCGCGCCAGCCAGATCGTGCTGTAGCCGCCGAGCGTGCCGACCTCCAAAATCTTGCGCGCTTTGACGGAGCGCGCCAGCAGGTGCAGCAGCTTGCCCTGCGGCGCCGAGACGTCGATCGCCGGCAGCCCGCCGGCGGCGTTGGCGCGCAAGGCTTCGTCCAGCACGGGATCGGCGCCGATGAGGCGGTTCGAGATATAGTCGTCGACGGCGGTCCAATTATCCGAGGCCATGGGATCATCCTTATGTCGCGGGGGTGGAGCTGCGACATTCTCGAGTGAAGACATGGCCTATTGTGGCTTTTCCTGCGCGAAAGACAACCGTTGCGCGGGCCGCATCGCCCCAGATGCATCGAATGAATCGAGCCGGGGGGCCGAGGCCTCATCAGTCCAAACGCCGTCGCCAGGCGACCGACGACTCGGGTCGAAGAATTCTCGACGCGTCCCGCTCATTGTTTTCGCGCGACGGCGTCGACTGCGTGACCGCCGAGAAAATCGCGGGGCGCGCTAAAGTGGCGAAATCGACGACTTACGCACTGCGCTCGTCAGACTCGTGGCGGGTCATGGGACGTCGAGCGGGGGAGGTTCGACATGACGCCGCAAAGGATATTCATTACGGGGAACGCCGGGGCGGGCAAGACGACGCTGGCGCGCGAGCTCGGACAACGACTTGCGTTTCCCGTCTACGGCCTCGATCAGATCGTCTGGAAGCCCGGATGGAAAAAAACCCACGTTCGGGAGAGAGACGAGCACATCGCGCGACTCGTTTCTGATCCTAGGTGGATCATAGACGGAGTATCCGACGCCGCCGAACGCGCCGCTGATGTCGTCATATTTCTCGATGTTCCGCCGATGACATGCGCTTGGCGCTGCGCGAAGAGAAATTCGCGCTTCCTCTTTCACTCTCGTCCGGAGCTACCCGAGAACTGTCCGGAAATAGCGATAATTCCCCAATTGCTGAAGATTATCTGGCGGTTCGACAGCCGCGTGCGGCCTCCGATTCTCGATCGCATGAACAGTGCCGGACAGGGGCGATCCTATTTCCACGTTCGATCCGATGAGGACCGGCGACGCGCTTTGTCCGAGTTGAGCGCGACAGACTAAGAGATCGAGACCGCTCCCCTCACGCCTCCTCCATCGCCTCCAGTTCCCCGATCAATCCCTCGATCATCTCGAGCCCGATATTCCAGAAGGCCGGATCGCGCGCATCCAGGCCGAAGGGCGCGAGCAGTTCGTCGTAGGGCTTGGCGCCGCCGGCCTCGAGCAGAGCGAAATAGCGTTCCGCGAAGCCCGTCTCCGCCTTCTGGTAGACGCCATAGAGCGAGTTCACCAGGCAATCGCCGAAGGCATAGGCGTAGACATAGAAGGGCGAGTGGATGAAATGCGGAATATAGGCCCAGAACGTCTCATAGCCGTCGCCGAGGCGAATGTGCGGCCCGAGGCTCTCGTGCTGCACGCTCATCCATAATTCGCACAGCCGCTCGGCCGTCAGCTCGCCGCTCTTCCTCTCGATATGCACCTTGCGTTCGAAGGAATAGAAGGCGATCTGCCGCACGACGGTGTTGATCATGTCCTCGACCTTCGAGGCGAGCAGCCCTGCGCTTCTTGTCCTTGTCGGTGGTGCCGGCGAGCAGCGCGCGGAAGGTCAGCATCTCGCCGAACACGCTCGCGGTCTCGGCGAGGGTGAGCGGCGTCGGCGCCATCAGCGCGCCCTGCGTCGCCGCCAGCACCTGATGCACGCCGTGGCCGAGCTCATGGGCGAGCGTCATCACATCGCGCGTCTTGCCCTGGAAATTGACGAGCACATAAGGATGCGCGGACGGCACGGTCGGATGCGCGAAGGCGCCCGGCGCCTTGCCTGGGCGCACCGGCGCGTCGATCCAACGGCGCTCGAAAAAGCGGCCGGCGATCTCGGCCATGCGCGGCGAAAAGCCGGAATAGGCGCGCAGCACGATGTCGCGCGCGTCGTCGAAGGAATAGCTCTGCGCCGGAACGGCCGGCAGCGGCGCGCCGCGATCCCAATAATCGAGCGCCTCCTTGCCGAACCATTTGGCCTTGAGCTTGTAATAGCGATGCGACAGGCGCGGATGCGCGGCCTCGACGCTCGCGACCAGCGCCCCGACGACCTCCCGCTCGACGCGGTTGGAGAGATGCCGCGCGTCGGCGACATCCTCGAAGCCGCGCCAGCGATCGGAAATTTCCTTGTCCTTGGCGAGCGTGTTGGTGATCAGCGCGAAGGTGCGCAGATGCTTCTTCAGCGTGACGCCGATCGCCTCCGCCGCCTCGCGCCGCACCTCCTCGCGCTGGTCCTGCATCAGATTGAAGACCGGCTCGAGCGTCAGCTCCTTGTCCCCGACGGAAAAGCGCAACGCCGCGATCGTCTCGTCGAACAGGCGGTTCCACGCCGATTTGCCGGTGATCGACTTCTCGTGGAACAGTTCTTCTAGCTTGTCGTCGAGTTCGTAGGGCTTTTCCTTGCGAATGTCCTCGAGCCAGGGCCTCCAGTGAGAGAGCGGCGCGACGGCGGCGACCGCATCGAGGAGTTTGTCGTCGAGCCGGTTCAATTCGAGCTGGAAGAACAGCAATTGCGTCGAGGCGTCGGTGATCTTGCCCTGAATGTCGCCAAAGAATTTGGCGCGGACCGGATCGCTGGTGTCGCCGCTATAGACGAGGCCGGCGTAGGACATGATTCGGCCCAATAAGTCCTGTAGCGCTTCGTAGCGCCGCACGGCCTCGCCGAGCTTTTCGCTCGCGGCCGCATCCCGCGCCAATTCGCCGAGCCTGCCGCGAAACTCGGCCGCAAATTGCGCCGCGCCCTGCTCCGCCGCCGCGAGATCGGCGGCGAGGATCGACGAGTCGATCGCGGGATAGAGGTCCGAGAGGTCCCATTCGGGCAGCTTCGCCGCCGGCTCGCCGGCGCTCGCTTCGCTCGCGGCGTCGCGGACGAGGTTTTCGGCATGATCGATGGAAAGCGGCATGATTTTTTCCAGGAGAAGGATAATGCGCGACCAATCGCGGAATTTCCTATTCATATGGGAAAACAGGCGGAGCGATCAACCGGAAGGCCGCGCCGGCGGGACGAGGAAACCTTCATTCAGCATTCTGGATCTCCCCCTCATGCTTCGAGACGGCTCCTGCGGAGCCTCCTCGGCATGAGGGGGAGGAGTTTCTTGTCCTTCGCCCCATCGCCCTGCTGCGCCGGCCGGACCGCCGAACACTCGCAAGCCTGTCGCCTCGAACGACTCGCCATGCGAAAAGCCATCTTGTCGTGTCGAGCGATTCTCGTGTTTCGCGCCATTCTTTCGCCCTGAGCCGCAGGTCGTGTTAACGACGCATTTACCGTGATCCCAGACCATGCGGCCGAGCAGCCTCGCGGCGTCCAGCAGACCGCCCTCGCGACCGCGGCGACACTCGTCCGACTCCATCGAATTCAAGAGGATCAATGACTTCCACGATACTCATCGCCGATGACGATCCGGTCCAGCGGCGCCTTCTCGAGGCCGCGGCCAAGCGTTTCGGCTACGAGGTGGAGACGGCCGAGGGCGGCGAGCAGGCGCTGGCGCGGCTGACGCGCGCCGGCGCGCCGCCGATCGATCTGCTCATTCTCGACCTCGTCATGCCCGATCTCGACGGCATGGGCGTCTTGACGCGGCTGCGCGATCTCAAGATCGCCATTCCCGTCATCGTGCAGACGGCCAATGGCTCGATCGAGACGGTCATCTCGGCGATGCGCGCCGGGGCTCACGATTTCGTCGTGAAGCCCGTCGGCGCCGAGCGCCTGCAGATTTCCATCAAGAACGCGCTTTCGGCGGACGCGCTCGCGGGCGAAATCCGCCGCATCAACCGCCGCACGCAAGGCGCGCTCACATTCAAGGATCTGGTGTCGCGCAGCGACGAGATGGCGCGCGTCATCAGGCTCGGCGAGCGCGCCGCGCATTCCAACATTCCCGTTCTCATCGAAGGTGAGTCGGGCGTCGGCAAGGAGATCGTGGCTCGGGCCATTCAGGGCGGATCGGACCGCAAGGGCAAGCCCTTCGTCACCGTCAATTGCGGCGCGCTGCCCGCCAATCTCGTCGAGTCGATCCTGTTCGGCCATGAGAAAGGCGCCTTCACCGGCGCCACCGAAAAACACGCCGGCAAATTTCTCGAGGCCAATGGCGGCACGCTGTTTCTCGACGAGATCGGCGAACTGCCGCTGGAGACGCAGGTCAAGCTCCTGCGCGCCCTGCAGGACGGCGAGATCGACCCGATCGGCGCGAAGCGTCCCGCGCGCGTCGACATTCGCCTCATTTCGGCGACTAATCAAAACCTCATCGAGCTGGTCAAGCGCGGCCGGTTCCGCGAGGATTTGTTCTATCGCCTGAATGTCTTCCCCATCACCATTCCGCCGCTGCGGGCGCGCCGCGACGACATCGGCGATCTGGCGCTTCGCTTCGCGACGCGTTTTTCCGCCGAGGAAGGCAAGAAACTGCGCGGCGTTTCGGCCGAGACGCTGACGCTGCTTTCGAGCTATGACTGGCCGGGCAATGTGCGTCAGCTCGAAAATGCGGTGTTCCGCGCCGTCGTGCTGGCCGACGGCGACGAGCTCACGGTCGGCGAATTTCCGCAAATCGCCGTGCATGTCCGGGGCTTCGACGTGCGCGTGCCGCCCCTGCCCGCCCCGCCGGCCGCCGCCGCTCCGGAGCGGGAGATCGTGCGCGTGGAAATCCGCGATCCCAATGTCCTGCCGCTGCTCGGTCCGCATGGCGACATGCGGCGGCTCGAGGACCTGGAGGCCGAGGTCATCAAATTCGCCCTCGCTCATTATCGTGGGCAAATGTCGGAAATCGCCCGGCGCCTCGGCATCGGGCGGTCGACGCTCTACAGAAAGATGAAGGAATACGGCCTCGGCGAAGTCGTCGATGAAAGCGTCGACGCGGCCTGAAGATCGACTCTGGCGTCGATATGCGTTTCGGCGCATCATGCCTGAGACGACCGCTCGCGCCGCGACGCGCCGGGCGACGAGGAGTGTCGCTCATGACGCAAATCTATGATTTCGACATTCGCGCCATCGACGGGGCGAACCAGAGGCTCGGCGACTACGCCGGCAAGGCGTTGCTCATCGTCAATGTCGCGAGCCGATGCGGCTTCACGCCGCAATATGAGGGGCTCGAGGCGCTGTATCGCAAATATCGCGACAAGGGCCTCGTCGTTCTCGGCTTTCCCTGCAACCAGTTCGGACATCAGGAGCCGGGCGACGAGGCCGAGATCAAGAGCTTCTGCTCGACGAACTACGACGTCACCTTTCCGCTCTTCGCCAAGATCGACGTCAATGGCGACGACGCCCATCCGCTCTTTCGCCACTTGAAGCAAAAAGCGCCGGGCGCGCTCGGCACGGAAGCGATCAAATGGAATTTCACCAAATTTCTCGTCGATCGCCAGGGGAATGTCGTCAAGCGTTACGGCTCGGTCGACACGCCGGCGTCGATCGAGACCGATATCGAAGCCCTGTTGGCGTCGTGACGAGCGCGATCGAGGTTGCGCGCCTGGACGACGACGGAGCCTCGGACCCGCTGCGCTTCGAGRTCGTCGTGCGCGGCGGCGCAGGCGAGACGCGGCATCTCGTCACGATGTCGCGAAAAACCTTCGAGCGGCTCGGCGGCGGCGTCTTCACCGGCGAGCAATGTGTCGAGGCGGCCTTCCGATTCCTGCTCGACCGCGAACCCGCGGATGCGATCCTCGCTCGTTTCGACGTGAGCGTGATCTCTCTCTATTTCTTGGAGTTCGAGCGCGAGCTGCCGAAATATCTCGCGCGCGCGTGACGCGCGATCGGGGCCGACCCTCTCGCCGCCTCAGACGGTCTCTCTCTCGACCTCGCGCGAAAATTCGCGAATGCGCGGCGCGATCTCCTTGCGAAAGCGCGAGCCGTTGAAGACGCCGTAATGGCCGACGCCCTCCTGCAGATAATGCAGCTTGCGGTTCTCCGGRATATTGCAGCACAGCTCCTGCGCCGCGAAAGTCTGGCCGACGCCGGAAATATCRTCCTTCTCGCCTTCGACCGTCAGGAGCGCCGTGCGCTGGACGGCGCGCAGATCGATGATCTCGCCGCGATGGCGCAGCACGCCGCGCGGCACTTCATGGAGAATGAACACCTTCTCCACCGTCTCCAGATAGAAGTCGGCGGCCAGATCCATGACGGCGAGATATTCGTCGTAGAAGTCGCGATGCTTCTCCGCCGAATCGCCGTCGCCTTCGACGAGATGGTTGAACATCTCGAAATGCGCCGCGACATGCCGCTCGAGATTCATCGCCATGAATCCGGAGAGCTGCAGGAAGCCGGGATAGACGCGCCGCCCCAGCCCCGCATGGGGAAAGGGGACGGTGTGAATGCAGTTGCGGTGGAACCAGTCGACGCCGCGCTGCTCGGCCAGCCGATTGACCGCCGTCGGGCTGCGGCGCGGATCGATCGGGCCGCCCATCAGCACCATGGATTCGGGCGCGTCGCCCGCTCCCTCCCCGTCGAGCTGGGCCACGGCGCAGATCAGCGGCACCGACGCCTGGCACACGCCGAGCGTATGCAGCGGCGCGCCGTCCGCGCGCTTGGAGAGCAGGCGCTGAATGTCGATCAGATAATCGATATAGTCGTCGAGGCTGAACCCGCCGTCGACATGCGGCACCGAGCGAGCGTCGCTCCAATCGGTGATGTAGACGTCGTGGCTCGGCAGGAACGCCTCGACCGTGCCGCGCAGCAAGGTCGCATAATGACCGGACATCGGCGCGACGATGAGCAGCTTGGACTGGCGCGGCTCGACGCCGTCGAACTGCCGCCTGAAATGCAACAGCCGGCAGAACGGACGCTCCCACAGGATTTCCTCGACGACCGGAACGGGCCGCCCCTCGACGAAGGTCGTGTCGAGGCCGAACGCCGGCTTGCCGTAGCGCCGAGTCATCCGCTCGAACAATTCCGCCGAAGCGGCCACGCTGCGGCCGAGCGAGGTGTGCGCGAACGGATTCAGCGGGTTCTTGAAGGTCGTGAGAGCGGCGTCCGACACCGCCCGCGCCGGAGCGAAGGCCAGATGCATCATCTCATAGAACTGGTAAGACAGCCGATCCATTTCTCTCGAGCCTTCCACTACTCCGTCGCGCGCGACGCCTAGTTTTCGAATGACGATGTTGCAGCGCACAAAAACGAATTATAACATAGCCAAGTTCAGGTGGAATGAAAACCGACGCTATTTATTCGGCCTTTTGCAGAAAAACAGACTAGCCCGACCAGCAAACGAGCAGGAGCGCAGCCCCCAGCGCCATCGAGAGCCACAGCGCCGAGGCCGCGCGCCGATAGATCAGCAGCGCCCGGCCGATATCGGCGGCGTTCGCGTCGCTCCGCCCAGAGCCGAGCCAAGCGCCGTCCACGCGTCGCGTTTCGTAAGAGCGGGGGCCGCCCAGCCGAAGGCCGAGGGCGCCGGCCATCGCGGCCTCGGGCCAGCCGGCGTTGGGGGAGGCGTGCTTGGCGGCGTCACGCCGGCAGGCCGTCAGAGCGGCTCGGCTGGAATGTCCCGCAGTCGCGGCGCCGATGGCGATGAGACCCGCCGCGAGGCGCGCCGCCGGAAGATTGAGGAGATCGTCCAGCCGGGCGCTCGCCCAACCGAACGCTTCATAGCGCATCGTTTTATGGCCTATCATGCTATCGGCCGTATTTACAGACTTGTATATGAGTGCGCCGGGCAGGCCGAACAAGACCGTGAAAACGACCGGCCCGACGACGCCGTCCGAAAAGTTCTCGGCGAGACTCTCGATCGCCGCGCGGCTCACGCCGGCTACGTCGAGGCGAGAGACGTCGCGCCCGACGATCCTGGCGACGCTCGCGCGTCCCTGTTCGAGCGAATGGTCGAGGCTTTGCGCCACATCGGCGACATGCTCGTGCAGGCTGCGCTGCGCGAACAGGCTCGAGGCGAGAACCGCGAGCAGAGCGATCCCGTGAGGCGCCGAGAGCGCCGCCGCCTGCAGCGCCGCTCCGATGGCGAAGGCGATGACGGTCACGAACAGGATCGCCGCCGCGCCCGCGATGCGACACGCGAAAGGCCGCAGGCTTTCGCGGTTGAGCCGCTCGTCGAGCCAGCCGATCAGCGCGCCGATCCAGGTCACCGGATGACCGACGGCGCGCAGCAGCGCGTCGGGATAGCCAACGCACGCCTCGATCGCCAAAGCGAGCGCGGCGAGCGCGAGATTGTCGCTCAGCGCCGCGATCAATCGTCAGCGACCGTAGAGGCCGGTGACGCTCGCCTTGGCGAGGACGTTCTGATTGACGAGAAAGCCGACGAGCGAGGCCGTCGCGTCCGCGGGCGCCTCGATCTTCTCGACGCCGAGCGCGTAGACCGTGAAGACATAGCGATGCGGCGGATCGCCGACCGGCGGACAGGGGCCGCCCCAGGCGGCGAAGCCGTAGTCGCTCCTGATCTGCACGCTTCCCTTCGGCAAGAGCGCGCCGTCCGGCGTTCCCGCGCCCTGCTCCAGCGAGCGGGCGGAAGCGGGAATATCGACGACGAGCCAATGCCAGAAGCCCGCGCCGCCGGTCGGCGCGTCCGGATCATGGCAGAACAGCGCGAAGCTCTTCGTTCCGTCCGGCGGATCGGTCCAGACGAGCTTCGGCGACACATTGTCGCCCTCGCCGCCGAAGTCGTTGAACACGAATTTACGGTCGATGACGGCGCCGTCGGCGATGTCCGGGCTCG
>PQAN01000345.1 GCA_003105285.1 Methylocystaceae bacterium | reverse complement strand
GGCGTGGAGATTTTCACTTCCTGCTGAAGAGATCGGGCGGTGTTTTGGGGGTTGGCGGCGCGGTCCGTATCGACATTGATTTGCGTGTTGTTGAACCAATGCGGATGATAGTCGTATTGCCGAAAGGCCGTCAGCGAGGAAAGCGTATAGCCGTTCATATTGTAATGAACGTCGATCGAAGCGCCGTAGTTCTCCACGCGTTCGCTCGGATATGCGCCGGTCAGGTCCGTGTTGTAACGCGAGAGCGCATCGAACGATAACGGCGCATATCCCACTCTCGCGGCGCGGACAAAGAAGTTATTGACGAGGGCGGCGCCGTTTGCATATTGCGTGACGGCCGCATTCGGCAAAAAGACACAGCAATTGGTGTCCGCTTGCGAATAATCGACAATGAGGCGAGCGGTCAGGTCATTGTCCGGCTGCAGCAACAGCTGGGCGCGCACACCCTTGTCACGCCAATCATTGTACCGCGTCCCGCTGTTGACGCTCTGAATATATCCATCGCGGTCGGTCCCATAAATCGCAACGCGAAACGCCGCCTTGTCACTGCCGTCGATGGGACCCGTCACGCTTCCTTTGAGCTGGACGTGGTTGTAGGAGCCGTATGAGAGCGCGAGCTTCGACTCTTGCGCGAACGACGGCAGAGCGGTGCCGACTTGCACGGCCCCGCCGGTGCTGTCCCAGCCGCCGTGCGTCGATTGAGGCCCTTTGAGGACCTGGATGCCGAAAAGATCCGGCAAATCGGTCGTCCACGCTCCGGGACGAGGCAGGTAGACGCCGTCGACATAGATCGGAACGCCGCCGAAAATCCCGAGCAGCGCGGTCGCGTCGGCGTTGCCGACGCCGCGAATATTGTAGGTGAGGTTTTGTATACTGGTGCGCTTGGCCGTCAAACTCGGCGCCAGCTTTTTCGCTTGGTCCAAATTGTCGATCTGCAACGCACGAATTTGATCCTGCGTGATGATGGTTGCCGCGACCGGCTCCGACTGCAGCGCCGTCGCCTGCTTTTCCGACGTCGTCGAGGTGACCACGACATCGGCCACGGTTGCCGGATCCGCCGCCGTTTGCGCAACGGCTTCGAAGGACGAGAACACGGCCAACATCATCGTCAGAGTATTACCGACAACAGCATTCCGTGTTTTTCGAACTTTCATCTGTCAACAACCTCTATCACATCTGAATTTGTGCATAACGAGAAATACACTGCACGATCTGCGGTAGCAGTATCTGCAGATATGACTTCTTATCTTCGCCGCCGAACAAATCGATCCTGTTTTGCAACATCCGACCAGTCGAGCCGCGCGTGGCGAAGCGAAATCACACGTTGGCTAGCATTCATTTTTCACGCCGTTCGTTCAATTACCCGTAGGGTAATATTTGCGCCGAGCCAAAGGACGGCGCCGCCACAATTCAAAGCTGCTCTCGTGGATAACTCGGGCCGACCGGCGCGGAGCCGAGTCCGCGAGACACGGAATTTGGCGATTTGATACCGCCGACATCGTTGGTAACGGGGTGCGCAAGCCCGATTCTCGCGATTGGTCGAAGGCGTGCCCCCAAGCTCGCCGCACTACCAAGGTTGAAGGCGATAGCTCGGCGACTCTGGTGGTGTGCTGAAGGCCGGCGCCGAGCGCATAGAGTTCCCTGTCCTCAGCTTCGCGCCTCGGCTAAGGAAGCAGCGACGTCCGCAATCGAACGGAACAGCATCAGCAGGTCATCTCTCGACGGAATGAAGCCACGTCGTCGCCAGAATGCCGCGGACTCCCATCGATGGCGTTGACCATGAGCGCGCGGCCCCGACGAGCGCCGCCGCCGTTACACAGCGTTCAAGAGAGCGCTTCAGCAATCCGGTTCCAATTCCATATCCCGCCCCGCCGATATCTGTCGCGAGTTGGCCGAGCAGCAGACACGGCACGGGATCGGGTGGTTGCCCAGTACGGATGGATCGAGGCAGCGCATGCGGAACGACCGCAGTCGGCGCGAGACCGTAATAGGCGACGACACGGCCTGCCTCATGGACAACCATGACAGCCGTGAACCCTTTCTCCTGATTGGAAAGCGCTCTGGTCTTGAGCCAATGGTCGAGGGACGCCGTTCCGCAGGAGAACTCGGACACGTCGTGGACTGCGGTCAGCGGTTCTGGAGCCGAGAGGGCCAGGATTTAGCTTTTCACGACGTAATCAGGCTCCCAAGGCGCCGGCCGCTTTGCCAATTCCACCATTTCGGGAGCAGAATTGACCGGCCCAGACAGGACTGCCATGAAAGCGGCGAAGCCCTCGGCGCTCATCCGAACCAGCCGATTCTCCATCAGCACTTCCTCGGCCGCACGAACGGCAGCGCACGAAGTCAGTGCGCGACCGACCCCGCAGACTTGCCGCTCGATCGATCATCGCGATATCGGCCTCCAGGAGGCGCATCGAAATCAGCTGTTCCTTGCGTTCAGCATTGGCTGCCATAAGCGTCTCCTCTTATCAAAAGTAGCCTTATGTAGTGCGGTTTACAATACACCGACATCCGTATCCGTGGCCTACTCGCCGACCCGAGTCTAAGATATCGACGGCACCGCAACCTTGCCAAGGTTGGGGTCGAGGGTTCGAATCCCTTCGCCAGCTCAAAAAATATCAATGAAAATCAAATGATTAATAGCGCCATTCGGGGCGTTTTTTGCTTACATCACCAGCGCTGCGGCCTCGTGTAAGCAATTTGTAGGCAGGGGAGAGCATTTGCGGATATCGCGGCGCGGTTTTCCGGCGCGTGGAGCAGCGAGGCCCTGGTCGTGGTATGGGTCGATGCGTTTGTCAGCCTGAGCAGGTCAATCCGTCGACGATCGACCGTATGCGCGCCGCTCTCGAGCATGCCGGCGTGGGATTCATTCCGGAGAATGGCGGCGGCGGCGTGCGGTTGAAGAAATAGCGGAAATGCTGTCGGCCGGTCGCGAAAGAGGGCGATCTTCCTTTTCCTGCCCCTACATCGGACCGGGCCGAATAGCTGGTCGAACAGGTCGCCGAGCCCAGCCTCGATTACATCGACCTCGGCGCTCGTGACCGGGATATATTTGGGCCAGTCGGTGATGGTCCACGCTTCGAGGTCTTGTTTCGTAGCTCGATCAATGTTCGATCTCGTGTCGACTCGCTTCGACACGATGCCGAAATCGGCGCCGACGCGGCGAGCATCGAAGCGATTTGCATGTGCTCGGGACATCGCGCGCTCGGTCTCGAACAAGAATGGCCTGATTTTACGCTACGCTACGATACGCTTTCTTGTGCAACGCCGACAACGACTAAAGAGACGGCGAATGGGCTCCGGCGAACTCATGATCGCTTCGTTCGCCGAGGTCTCGGCGATACGGCGAGACCCAGGAAGACGAGCACCGCCTGATTGAGACGCAGAATGTCCTCGTCGTCCAAGCGCCCGATGCGCACGCCGATCTTCGACTTCGGAACAGTGGTGATCTTGTCCGTCATCAAGCGGCAGGCAACATGCAGTCCGTTGCGCTCGTTCGGCGCCACGGGCAGACGGAACAACGGCGCGTCCGTCTCGTCCGTAGTGAAGGCGCAAATGGTGATGGAGTCGGTCGCGTCGAAGCTATCATCCTGTGTGATAACGACAGGGCGCGGCTTGCCCGCGTAGTCCTTGCCGCCGGCGACGGTCCAGATGTCGCCGCGTCTCATTCATTGCCGCCGTCATCGACGTCGATGACCGACACCGAGTCGATGAACGACTGATCGTCGAACGAATGGGCGCTCATGGCGACGGCGAGTGACTGGCGATGCGCCTCCGACCGGAAGGAGGCGGCGCACACATCCGGCACCCAAATCTGAATCGGACGCAGCCCTTGGGCGCGCAGGCGCTCGCGATGATCCCGCACCTTGATGCGGGAAGACTTGGGCTTTGCTGCCGGGGCCATGATCATCTCCATAGGGTTACATGTAACCTAACATGAGCCATCGGTCTCGAGCAATCCTGGCCGAATGATCTTTTTCATCGCTCGGCCTCTCCAGGAGCTTTCCGGAGTCGACCAAGGCGAGCGCGACGCGTGCACCGCGTAGATGGTGTCGGATTAACCGCATCGAGACGAGAAGCGAGGCTTCCGTCACAGCCCCAGCCTGCTCTTCCGGTCCCGGTCCCACTCGATCCTGCCGCCATTGCGATAAACGCCGCTGAGATACTGGCCGATGCGCTTCTCGAAGAGTGGGCTGCCAGCGCACGAGCTGGAAATTGCAGCCGTCCTCGGCCTGCCTCCGGCTCACAGGATCATCGGTAGTGGCTCAGTTTGAATTTCCGCTACGCGCCCAGTTGCATACATTGAGACCGCGCAGCATACCAGACACTCTCCCGAACAGTCGGGCGACCGCATCCGCCGCGAGTGGTCACAGCGCGAATGAGTGAGACCTTGTCCGACATAATGTGGCTTGCTCAGAGGCATGGTCAGGATTGGCTCGACGAAGACGTGCTTGAAGCCATTAGTTGGCTGACTTCGCTCGTCCCTACCCGCGAATGGGAGCCTCGTGCGGCCGCGGCGAACGCGCGATATCAGGCCGCGAAGGCAGACTGGGCGCAGGGCCGACGAGTTCCGCTCATGGATCCGGCTGATCAAATCGCTTGGTACCTGCTCCAGGCGCGCTTTTATGCCGACCCTATCAGTCGGCACGACTTCTTCGAACCGGATGGATATCGGATCGCGCCGGTGTTCAGGCGCTTAGGGCAACTGCTCCCCGATTTGAGAAGGATCGGTGGCGCTGACGAGCGCGCTGCTCGCTTGATGACCCATGGCAGGATGCAGCCTGACGACGGAATTTATGAGCTCCTGGTGGCCGGCACCTACAAAAGACGGGGCTGGGAAAGTGTCGAATTCGTCCCTGAGAAACCGGGCCTCGCCAAGCAGCCAGATCTCCTGGTCGACCGAGGAAGAATGCATCGGGTGGTAGAATGCAAACGCGCAGGCCGGTCCGGATACGCCCATGAAGAGCGCAGCGCCGGCGAACGCATGGCTGCACAAGCACACGAAATCTCGCGGACTCTACGGCGCTCAACAATTGTTCTGGCTCGCTTCGCCGCTGAATTGACCGATCTACCCGAAGACTATCTTGCAAATAAGGTCGCGCGCTTCGCTGGCGGACAGGACCGTTCCGTGTGGAACGACGAAGGGGGTCGGGGGATGGTGGCCGACGTCACGTGGGGACCGCTTCGCCGCGTGTTACGCCACGATGACATCTACTTCGGCTCAAGTCGGATGGTGCAGCTTTTGATCGGTGGCTATGATCCGTCGCTGGACACCAGCGTTGCCGGGGAGTGGGTGCCAGCGGATGGGCGACCCTTCCACGCGCACTCTGTCAGCCGTGTTAGCCTTGTCGGGTGGATCAGCCTGTCCGAGGAGGCCGCTCGCCGAAAGGCCTCCCATTTCCGCGGCGTTGTCGGCCGGGCTTCCGATCAGCTACCCGGAGACCGTCCTGGCGTCGTTCACGTGGGATATGAAGCGGTTGGCGGCAATTCGGTCGATGGTCTACGTCACCGGCTTAATCGGGCGCAAATGCGCACGTTCGATGCGCGAGAAAGCCGCCTTCAATGGGTCTATGGCAACTATTTCATGCCGGAGCACGTCACCGCCCGCAATGAGAGCGCGGCGGTGTCGGAAACGACAGCCTGGTACCCTGTGGGGCGGCCGACAACGGCCGAACCGCTAC
>PQAN01000344.1 GCA_003105285.1 Methylocystaceae bacterium | reverse complement strand
AAGAGAATCTGGACCGCGAGGCTCTATGAGGCTCGCGGTCCGCACGGGGCCTCAGGCGGCGACATTCTCGCACAGGATCGCGGGGAGGGGGCTCTCGTCGAAGCCTTCGGCTTTCCTAGACGGAGCCGGGTCCGCCATCACATCGAGCGCGGCGGCGACCGCCGAAATGCCGATTTCCCGATAGAGGCGGGCCAGCAGGTCATGCGGCTGGGCGGCGGGTTGCGGTTCGCTGAAGTCTGTGGCGACAATCTCTGACATGGCGGGGACTCTGCTACTCGGTGGACGGAACGCATAGACTTTTATGTTTATTCGACTCGAAGTGTCCTCCAGGCGAGTTAACGAGCCGTTGACGGTTCACCGGGGAATCGCTTCCTCCACCGCTTTGCGTTTCGAATGATGAGCGATGGCGCGATCGATGCTAATCTAAGACATGCGCGTCATTCCCGAGCGCGCTCGCCCTTGCCCTATCGATCGGTCATGCTGCGCCATATACCCCAAGAGCCCGTCTCGCGCGCCGCCATATGGAGCCGCCGGCTCGCCGTTTTCTCCTTGCCGGTCGGCGCGATCGCCGTGCTGCTGGCGCGTTTCGCCATTGTCGAGCCGCAGGCGGCGCTCGCCGTGCTGGGCGGCGCGATCGTCGTCGCGCTCGGCGCCGTATTGCTGTTCCTCGCCGCCTGCGTCGTCATCTGGCAAGAGGGACGCCGCGGATTGGGCGAGGCGCTCGGCGGATTGTTCCTCTCCGCCGTGACGCTCGGCTATCCCGCCTATCTCGCATTCGAGGCGGTGCGCCTTCCGGTGCTCGCCGATATTTCCACCGACACGGTCGATCCGCCTCGATTTTCCTTGTCCAAGGCGGCGCTTCGGGCGCGTGATGGCTCGCCGTCGCCGGTTTTCTCCGCCGACGGCCGGGAGCGGCAGCGATCGGCCTATCCCGACGTCGAACCGATCGTCGTCGATCTCGAAGCGGATGAAGCCTATCAGCTCGTCCTCAAAACTGCGGCCAGTCGCGGCTGGCGCGTCGTCGACCAGAGGCCGGCGGGAGGGCGCTCGGGCGTGGCCCAAGTGGATTTCGTCGATCGCACTCTGGTGATGGGGTTCGACGACGACATCGCCGTGAGACTGCGGCCGCTCGCCGGTCAGACGCGCATCGACGTGCGCTCGGCGTCACGCTACGGCCGCCACGACTTCGGCGCCAACGCCAAGCGCATCCAGCAATTCGCCGAGGAGCTTCAGGCCGAACTCAACGAGCGCTGAGGCGGTAGACCTCAAACCTTGAAATAGCGCGCCTGCATCGTCGGCGGGCCGTCGCTGCGGGCGATGCGCCGCTCGATCATTTCCTCGAGATGCGCGAAGACGGAGAGCGCGGCGGCGGGGTGGAGACGCTTGTCGATCCCCTCGTAGATACGCGCGACCATGGCGGCAATCGTCTCGTCGCCCTCTTCGAGGCGCTGCAGGATCGCCGCTTCGCGCTGATGGCGATGGTGGAGCAGCGCGCGCAGGTAGCGTTGCGGGTCGCGCACAGGCCCCCCATGCGCCGGCCAGTAGATGACGTCGTCGCGGTCGCGCAGCTTCTCCAGCGAGGCGACATAGTCGCCCATCGAGCCGTCCGGCGGCGCGATCACCGTCGTCGCCCAGGCCATGACATGATCGCCCGTGAACAGCGAGCGCTCATCGCGCAGAGCGTAGCAGAGATGGTTGGTCGTGTGTCCCGGCGTGGTGACGACGTCGATCGACAGCTCGCCGAGCCGAAGCGTCTCGCCGTCTTCGAGGATGCGGTCCGGCGCATAGTCGCGGTCATGCGAGGCGTCGAGGCCGGGTCCCGTCACCTGCAGATCGGGTGGAGGTCGATAGGGCGTGCAACCGGTGATGACGGCCCCTGTCTTTTCCCGCAGGATGCGTGCGGCCGGCGAGTGGTCGCGATGCGTATGCGTGACCAGAATATAGCGAAGCGTGCGGCCCTCTATCGCCGCGAGCAACGCCTCGACATGCTCGTCGCCGGCCGGCCCCGGATCGACGACCGCCACCTCGCCGTCGCCGACGATATAGCTGCATGTGCCGGTATAGGTGAAAGCGCCGGGATTGGCCGCGACGATGCGGCGCGTCGTGGGCGACACACGCACGACGGCCGCGGGCGGCGCGTCGAAGGAGGTGAGAAAGGCGGGCGTTTCGTTCATGCCGATGATACGCAACATACCATGAGGACGAATGCGCCAAAAGACGCGCGCGCCGCGCGCCGTCAGCTTTGCGCCGCTTCGGCCTTTTTCCCTTCTTCCCGCGCGAGAGCGTTGTAACGGCGGACGCCGAAGGGGATTGCCGCCAGATAGGCGAGGCTCAGCACGACGAGCGCCTCCATCGGATAGATCGCCAGCAGCAAGGCCGTGACGCCGACGCCGAACAGCACGAGCAGCACATATTCGCGCGGAATGCGGCCGATGCGCTTGCCGGAAAAATGCGGAATGCGGCTCGCCATCAGAAAGGCGATCGCCAGCACGTAGAGGATGAAGAAGGGCACGAATGGTCGCGAGCCCGGCAACTCTGCGACCGACAGGTGCAGATAGAGCGGCAGGAGCACGGCGACGGCTCCCGCCGGCGCCGGCATGCCGACGAAGAACTCCGCCTGCCAGGCGGGGCGGCCGGGCTGGTCGATCGACACATTGAAGCGGGCGAGCCGCAGCGCTCCGGCGATGGCGAAGACCAGCGCCGCGAACCAGCCGAGCCCCTTGATCTCATGCAGCGACCAGAAATAGAGGAGCAGGGCGGGGGCGACGCCGAAATCGACGAAATCGGCGAGCGAGTCGAGTTCCGCGCCGAAACGCGACGTGCCTTTCAGCGCGCGCGCCAGGCGCCCGTCGAGCCCGTCCAGCACGGCCGCCGCGATGACGGCGGTGACGGCCGTGTCGAAATGCCCCTCCGAGGCGTAGCGGATGGCCGTGAGGCCCATCGAGAGGGCCAGCAGCGTAACCAGATTGGGAAGGACGATGCGCAGCGGAATAGCGCGAAACCGCAGCCGCCGACGCTCGGAGGGGGAGAGCTGCTCGCCTTCGGCCTCGTGGCCGGCGTCGAAGGGACCGGGATCGTTCATGGGACGTCGCGCCTCCTGCTATCCGGCCTTGAAGCTCAGCGCGCCGGCGGTGGAGTTCAGATCGGCCAGAATGGTCTCGCCGGCGATGGCGCGCGAGCCGACGGCGACGCGCGGCCGTGTCGAGGACGGCATATAGACGTCGACGCGCGAGCCGAAGCGGATGAGGCCGAACCGGTCGCCGACACCGATCGGCTCGCCTTCCTCGACGAAACAGACGATGCGCCGCGCCACGAGGCCGGCGATCTGCACGACGCCGAAACGCCCTTGCGGCGCATCGATGACGAGGCCGTTGCGCTCGTTGTCCTCGCTCGCCTTGTCGAGATCGGCGTTGACGAACAGGCCCGGTTTATAGGCGATCTTGGTGACGCGGCCGGTGATCGGCGCGCGGTTCACATGGACGTCGAACACGCTCATGAAGACGGATACGCGCTGCAGCGGCTCGGCGCCGAGGCCGAGTTCCGGCGGCGGCAGGAAGAATCCCACGGAGCAGACGATTCCGTCGGCCGGCGAGACGACGAGCCCCTCGCGCAAGGGCGTGACGCGCGGCGGGTCGCGGAAGAAATAGACGCACCAGCCGGTGGCGATGAAGCCGATCCAGCCGAGCGTCGGCGAGATCCAGTGCAGCAGGAAGGCGCCGATCGCGAAGGCGGCGATGAAAATATAGCCCTCGGGATGGATCGGCACGAGCGATTTGCGAACGGATTCGACGATCGACATGAAGGGTCTCCAATTCGCCACACGGCGCTCCCCGGCGGGTCGAGCCAGTCGGCCGCGAAAGAGTCGCTCGGGGCCGCACTATTGGCATTTTGCGGCGTGAAAGTCACGAGCGCGGCCGATAGCGCATCAGATGTCACGAGCCTGCTCGACAAAGTCGTCGGCCAGCCTCAGAACGGCGCCATGCTCCGACAATTCGCCGACGATCTGTTCGCCTGTCTCAGATTTTATTCGCGCCTGCCCATTCCCGTGGGACGGAACGCGCACGCCATGCCCGATTTCCGCACCGCCGTGCGCGCTCTGCCGCTCGCCGGCGCGATCATCGGGGCCTGCGGCGGAGCCGCGCTACTGGCTCTACGCTTTGCGGGCCTCCCGGCGCTCGCGGCGGCGGCCTGCGCCATCGTGGCGCTCGTCGCCGTCACTGGGGCGCTGCATGAGGACGGGCTAGCCGATCTCGCCGACGGTTTCGGCGGCGGCGCGACGCGCGAGGACAAGCTCGAGATCATGCGCGACAGCCGGCTCGGCTCCTATGGCGCCGTGGCGCTGACGCTGTCGCTCATCCTGCGGATCGCCGCGCTCGCGGCGATCACGGAGCGAGGAACGCTGCTCGCCGTCGCGGCGCTGATCTTCGTGGCGGCGATGTCGCGAACGGCCGGGCTCATTCCGATCGTCACGCTGACGCCGGCGCGCGCCGACGGCTCGGGCCATGCGGCGCTGCGTCCGTTCGGGCGGGCGCTGCGAATAGCCGCGCTGCTGATGGCCGTTCTCGCTTTGACGCCGATCGCCGCGGGAGCCTCGTTAGCCGCCACTCTATGGGCGGCGGCGGGCGCCRTCGCTGCGTCCTGTCTCGTCGCCAGGCTCGCGCAGCGGCAGATCGGCGGATTGACCGGCGACGTCCTGGGCGCRGCRCAGCAGGCGGCGGAGATCGCCGCGTTGCTGGCCYTGTCGACGGCGTCGGCCCCCTAGAAGTGATAGTTGACGCCGCCCTTCACCGTCGATGTGTTGACGCTCGGCRCCAGCGCATTGGGCGAGAAATTGAAATATTGATCGCCGCCGGTGGAGGTGAAGATATATTCCGCCTTCGCCGAGACATTGCTGGTGACGCCGAATTCGAGGCCTCCGCCGACCGCCCAGCCCGCCTGGAACTTCGACCGCTCGCCATAATAGCCGGCGAAAGCATTGGCGATCGCCACCGTATTGCTGCTGCCGGCGAAACCGCCGGTCACGAACAGCAGAGCGCGATCGAAGGTGAGGCCCGCGCGGCCGCGCACGGTCACGATATCGTCGACCCCGCTTCGTCCGCCGATGCCGAACCAGGGGGAGCGGTTGGCTTTTAGTCCGGTGAAGTCGAAATCGGCTTCGAGACCGACGAGGAAGCTCGGCGAGACAGCGTAATTATAGCCGCCGGTAAAGCCGATCAGTCCGCCATTCGGACTGCCGAGAATATCGCTATGGCCGCCCTCGAAGGAGCTGAAGCCATATCCTCCGTTGACGCCCAAATAGAAGCCCTGCCAGTTGTAGACCGGCGCCGGCGCGTAGACTTCCTGCGCCGGAGGAGCGGCGCGACGGGGCAGATCGGCGGCGTCCGCCTGGCCGTCGAGCAGAAGGGCGGGCGCCATCAGGGCGGCGAAAATGGTGCGTCTCATCGAACAGAACTCCACTTTACGAGGCGCGTTCGGCGAGGCCGGCGGCGTCCCTATCGAACTCGGCGCGAGAACCGACAAAAGCCGTTCCGCGAACTGAGACGAATTAAAATCTTCCGTGTTAATAGAACCTTTAACCGCGCTTTTTCCAAACGATCTGAAAGAACACAGTTCGGCTTCTGCGATGTAGTGTTTGTGTCGAAACGATGATATATTTAGACTAGACTTAGAAAATCGTATCACATTTGCGAATCATAATATTTTTCCGGCATAAGTCACAGATAGTTATTGATTAATAATCCGCTAATATGGCCGAGGTTGCGCCGACTCGAGCGCGTTGACGTCTTGGTCGGTCCATGAGATTGCCGGTGTCGAACATTGGCGGAGACGATAAGGATGAGCGCAACCGGCGGCGGCCAAACGGGCCCGGCTCTGGTGACCGGCGCGGCGCGGCGGATCGGGCTGGCGATCGCCGGCCGGCTGGCGCATGGCGGCAGGCCGGTCGTCCTGCATGCGTCGCATCGCTCCTGCGACGAGGCGGAGCTGGCGGCCGAGGCCATTCGCGCCAGGGGCGGGCGCGCGTCGGTCGTCTGCGCCGATCTTTCCGATGCGCGCGAGACGCAGGACCTCGTCGCATTCGCGGCGCGGCAATTCGGCCCGATCACCTTGCTCGTCAACAACGCCTCGGTGTTCGAACTCGACGCCGCGCGCGATTTTTCGCTCGACGTCTATGAGCGACAGTTCGCCGTCAATCTTCGCGCGCCGCTGCTGCTCGCACGCGACATGGCGGCGCAATTGCCGGCGAAAGCCGAAGGGGCGATCGTCAATCTCATCGATCAGCGCGTCTGGCGGCTCACGCCGCGCTACTTCACTTATACTCTGGCTAAATCGGCGCTGTGGACGGCGACGCGCACCATGGCGCAGAGCTTCGCGCCGCGCATTCGCGTGAATGCGGTGGGGCCGGGGCCGGTCTTTCCCAACGCCATCTACGGCGAGGCGGGTTTCGAGGCGGAGGCGCGCGGCGTGCCGCTCGGACATGCGGCGGACGTGGCGGGCGTCGTCGACGCCGTGCTCTACCTCGCCGGCGCGCGCAGCGTGACCGGCCAGATGATCGCCGTCGACGCCGGCCAGCATCTCTCCTGGGAGACGCCGGACGTGCTGCCGGAGTAGGCCTGGAACGGCCCGTTCAATCGGCGCTCGGCAGGCGGCGGATGGTGAATTCGATGCGGCCGTCGTCGAGCTCCCGCCAGAACTCGATCTCCGTCATATAGGCGGCTTTCGGATAGAGGTCGAACCACTCGCGCGCCTTGGCCCGCGCCGCGACGCGCTCCAGCGTGAAGGTCTCGCGCCGCCACCCATCGCCGCGCCCGCCTCTCACCGTGCGCGCACGATCGGCGAGCCGCCGCGCCACGTCTCTCGGCTGTCTCGATTGGACGCTCATCACGCTACTCCGGAGCGGGTCCGACGAAGAATGATAGCGTGCATGAGATCGAAAGAGGAGTCGGTTCTGTTTGTCGCGGCAAGCCGCTCGTGCGCAGGCACAGAGCGATCGGGTGAAGGAGTGTTTCCTCTCCTTCGTCCTTCGAGACGGCGGCTGCGCCGCCTCCTCAGGACGAAAGAGAGGAAAGCGCGTCGCAGGCGGACGTCCTCGTCCTTTTAAGACGCCCGCTTCGCGGGCTCCTCGAGGATGAGGAAACCTTCACCCGACTGCCCTGGGCGCAGGCATTGCGTGACTTGCTTCGTCGGCCGCTCGCTATAAAATTCATGGCTCGCCAGGGCTCTGCAAACCCTGAGCGCGGCCGTCCATCGAAGGCGCGCCGGAGGTCTGTCCGAAAGCGTATCGGGCCGGTTGGCGAGGTGAGAGCCGGATGAGCGCCTCTGAGCGCGATAAGGTTTCCGCGCGGCGTTCGCGGCTCGGCGCGGGAAGGTCGTCGGAACCATGACTGGAATGCGCGGGGCGTCCGGACGGGGCGGTGACGACGCGTTTCGCGTCGCCTTGGCCGATGTCTTGCGGCCGCTCTCCGACCCGGCCGCGATCCAGCAGGAGGCCGCGCGGCTCCTCGGCCAGCGATTGGGAGCCAGCCGGGTTCATTACGGGCAATTCGTCGAAAACGGCCGGTATCTCCTGGTGCAATCGGATTACTGCGACGACGCTCCGAGCGTCGTCGGACGGCGTCGCCTGAACGAATATGGAGCTACGGCGCTGGCCGAATTTCTGGCCGGCCGGACTCGGGTGGTCCAGGATATCGCCACGGACACGACATCGACGCCGAATGAACGGGCGGCGGCCGAAGCGTTCGGCATTCGCGCCTTTGTGCTGGCGCCCCTCGTGAAGAACGGCGTTCCGGTCGCCGCCTTCGCCGTGCACCAGACCGAACCGCGCGTCTGGACGCCGAACGAAATCATTCTCATAGAGGAAACGGCCGAACGCACCTGGGCGGCGGTCGAACGCGCCCAGACCGAGGATGCGCTCCGCCAGAGCCGGGAGGATTTCGTTCGGGCCCAGGAGGTCGGGCAGATCGGCTGGTGGCGGCTGGACACGACGCAGAACATCCTGACCTGGTCCGACGAGAACTACCGCATTTTCGGCGCGCCGAAAGGAGCGCCGCTGACATACGAA
>PQAN01000343.1 GCA_003105285.1 Methylocystaceae bacterium | reverse complement strand
AGCGTTTCCAGCCGAAGTTGGAACCGGTTCGGCGTCGGAAACGCGTCAAAACAAGAAGCTGGAGTCTTTCCGTGTTTCATTGAAACACGGAAAGACTCCAGAGAAGCGAGCGGCGTCGGCGGCAGGCGCCGTCATTCACGGGGGAGGCCGAAGGCGCACGCGAATACGACATGCTCATGCGGCTGTTTCGAGGAACGCATCCTCGGAATCATAGTCGAACTGATCGTATGGGTAGCGGGCGAGGACGGGGAAGGCGTCGCGCCAGTCGCCGAGAGCGGAGATCTGCGCGAGCTCGTCGCAAATTGCGCCGGAAGCCTCGGCGTAACTTGTCGCGGGCGAATAGCCGAGCGCGATGGCGGTTCCGTTGTCGAGCACGAAAGGTCGCGGCACGGACCACGGCGTCCGGCCGATCCTGGCGGGAAACGCGTCTTCGCTCAACTCGACGAACTCGCCCGTGTAACCCATTCGACGCGCGATGACGGCGCCGATCTCGGCGACGCTCGAGGCCGATGGGTCCGCGATGTTCAGAATCCGGGTTCCGGGCCGATCGAGAACGATGCGCGTCAGCTCCGCAATGTTCAGTACGGATGAGGTGTGAAACCGGCTTCGTCCTCCATAGGCGAGCGGAATGGCGCGTCGGCCATCCAGAATGCGTTTGACGAACCACCATTCCCGAGGATGGACGGAGCCAGTGCCGTAAATCGCCGCCGGACGCAGGACTGTGACGGGGACCCTCGCTTCGTCGAGCAGCACGCGCTCGAGGGCGACTTTCCGGGTCGAGTAGGTCGTGTCTCCCGGCGCCACGGTAGGCTGGGTCTCGCGGATAGGTTCTGAAAACTCCGGAAATCCATTCTGCGCCGCTTCGTCGAGCGTTCGTCCCGCGTCGTCGCGATAGACGCTGGACGAGGAGATCACGACCATGCCGCCGACGCTTCCTTGGACGCCCAGCAGTTGCCGACCATGCTCGGCGCCATAGGCTGTGACGTCGATCAGCGCATCCGCGCCGCCCCTCAGAACGCGCGGCAGATCGCCGGGCTTTTCGCGATCCAGAGCAACGAACTTCGCCCCGCGCCGGGCAAGCCCGTCCGGCCGTGCGCGGGAACCACGAGAAGCTATGGTGACGTCCCAGCCGGACGCCAACAGAGTCTCGGCGACAGCGCGGCCGATCTGGCCGGTTCCGCCGAGGACGAAGGCGTGACGGGACATGACAGCTCCAAGCGGCGCGCGCCTCTCGTCCACGGAGAATAAACCAAAAAAAGGGCCCGCGCTTTCGGCGAGCTCTTTCTCTCGTTCTGGATCACGCCGCGGTGACGGCCGGCTGCGCGTCGCGTCTGGCGACTTCCTGCTTCACGAGCGGAATCAGCTCCGCGCCATATTGAATGGCGTCGGCGAGCGGGTTGAAGCCGCGCACGAGAATCTCGTTGATGCCGAGATCATAGTAATCGAGAAGCGACTCGGCGACCTGTTCCGGCGTGCCGACGAGAGAGGTCGAATTGCCGCCGGCGCCGGTCAGCGCCGCGATCTCGGTCCACAGGCGCTTGTCGACGACCTTGCCCTGGGCCGCCGTCTCGAGCAGGCGGATCGAGCCGACATTGCTCGGCGGGCCCTGGCGTCGCCGGCCGAAGGCCGTCAGCGTTCCGGCATTGGCTTCGCGCAGCGCCTTGGCGCTCGCCAGAATGGATTCCGCCCGCTCCCAGGCCTTTTCCTCGGTCGCGGCGAGGATCGGCCGCACGGAGAGGCTGAAGCGGATTTTGTCGGCGCGCCCGTGCTTGGCGGCCGCCGCGCGGATGCGGGAAATCTGGTCGCGCGTGCCGGCGAGCGACTCCGCCCAGAGCATATAGACGTCGGCGATGCGGGAGCCGACCTCGATCGCCGCATTCGACGAGCCGCCGAAATAGACCGGAATATGCGGCTTCTGCACCGGCTTCACCGTCGAGAAATTATCCTCGTAGCGATAATATTTGCCCTCGTGGCTGACCGGCGTCTCGCTCGTCCAGGTCTTCTTCAGAATGTCGACGAATTCGCCGGTGCGCTCATAGCGCTCGCCATGATCGAGATAGTCGCCGTCGCGGCGCTGCTCGGCGTCCTCGCCGCCGCTGATGATATTGACCGCGGCGCGGCCGTTGGTGAATTGATCGAGCGTCGCGAATTTGCGCGCCGCGACCGTCGGCGCGACGAAGCCCGGGCGATGGGCGACGAGCAGGCCGAGCCGTTCCGTGTGAGCGGCGGCGTGCTGCGCGACGATGAAGCCGTCGCCGGCGCTCGACGCATAGGCGATGAGCGCGCGGTCGAAGCCGCCTTTCTCCTGCGCTTTCGCGAAATCGCGGACGAAGTCCGGCTGAACGACCGGGCCGGTCGGCGCCAGGCTTTCCGAGCCCTCCTGATAGTGCAGGAAACCAATGAATTCGACGGGCATCCGACTCTCCTGTTGCGGGATCGCCGAACGGCGATCTCGTCCTCTGCTGATTATATCACAGAGTTTATAGGATTCCTGTCGGCGTCAAAAATTCATTTCACAAATAGGTCGGTTCAATAAAATTGACGCGCCGGGCGCGGCTCGATCAGTTCTTGGCCATCAGCCCCATTTCGATGAGGAGGCTCGGCGCGCCGTCGAGATAGACGGAAAATTCGACGACGCCGAACAGCGCTCCGGCGTTGTGGATCGCATCCTTGCCGCGCACGCCATATTCGAAGCGCGGCAAGGGTTCGGCGAACGGGCGGCGAAGGAGCGCCGGCGCGATCGTCACCGTGTGGGTGGCGTGGACGACGAGAAGATCGCCGTGGCCGGCCTGCGCCGGCCCGCCCGTGCGCGCGAGATGCTCGCGAAGCTCGACGGCGAACACATTCTCCGAATTGCGCTTCACATAGAGATAGAAGGCCAAGGCGTCGAGAAACACCCAGAGGCGCGACGCCTGCGGGTAAGCGGCGCGAAACTCTCTCGCTTTTTCCGCGACCTCTTCGGCCGAAACGAGAGTGACGTCGCCTTTCTCGGCAGGAGCGGCCTCGTCGAAACTCGCGGGCGAGAAGGCTCCTTTGATGAATTTCGTCGCGCCGGCGTCGCTCGACAGGCTGAACGCCGCCTTGCCGCCTGCGCCGCCGCTCTCGACCTTCGCCTGCGACGGCGCCTCGAGCGGCACGGGATTGAGCAGCGAAGCGGACCAGCGCGCGCCTTTCGGATAATGTTCGGCCGAGGCGGTTTCGAGCGATGTCTTCAGCGGCAGCATGGCCAGCATGCCGTGGACGACGATTTCCCGCAGGCCGAGGCGCGCCGCGGCCTCCCGCTCGAAATGGATCGGATTGTAGTCGCCTGAAAAGGCCGCCCATTTCTCCAGATCGTTCTTATGGAATCGAACGCTCATTCAACTGGCCTTTCTGAAAATCAGCGCGGTGTTCGCGCCGCCGAAGCCGTAATTGACATTCAATGTGGTGTCGACCGTCCGCCCGAAGCGATGATCGTTCGGCACATAGTCGAGATCGCATTTCGGATCTCGATTGTTGAGATGGACCGTCGCCGGGATCGTGCCGGTCTCGATCGTCTTGAGGCAGAAGATCGACTCGATCGCGCCGGCGCCGGCGATCAGATGTCCCGTATAGGACTTCGTGCTCGACACCGGAATGTCGCCGATGCGCTGGGGAAAGGCGAGCTTCAGCGATTCCGTCTCATTGGCGTCGTTCAATTGCGTCGACGTGCCATGCGCATTGATATAGTCGATGTCCTCGCCGGAGACGCGCGCCTGATCGCAGGCCGCTTCGATGGACTTCAGCCGGCCGAGACAGTCCGGCGCGGGCGATGTCCAGTCGCGCGCATCCGAATAGCTGCCGTAGCCGACGATCTCGCCGAGCACGCGCGCGCCGCGCCGCTTCGCCGTTTCGTAATCCTCGAGACAGAGGACGGCGGCGCCCTCCGACATCACGAAGCCGCTGCGGTCGAGGCTAAAGGGGCAGCAGGCTTTCTCGACGATATCCTGCTCCTTGCTCAGCGCGCCGAGAATGTCGACGGTCCAGACGTTGAACGAGCCTTTGATGCTCTCGCCGCCGCCCGCCAGCATCATCTTGGCGCGCCCTTGGCGGATGATCTCATAGGCGTCGCCGATCGACATGCTGCCCGTGGCGCAGGCGGCGACCGGCGTGTTCTGGTAGCCGCGCAGATTCCAGCGGATCGATATGGCCGCCGTGCCGACGCTGTACATCGCGAGAATATTGGAGAAGGGATTGCTCAATCCTTCGGCGCGATATTCGTCATTGTGGTGGATCGTGTCGTCGAGACTGCCCCAGCCGGAGCCGAAGATGACGCCGCGCTCGAACGGATCATAGACGTCGTCGATGGCGACATTGCCGAACGCCATGCGCACCGCCTCGTCCGCCGCCGATATGCCGAGCTTGGCGAAACGCGGAAGAGTCTTCAGCAGGCTCTTGGGAAAGCGTTTCAAGTCGAGCTGAAACGGAATGAAGCCGAAGAATTTCGCGACGACCGACGGATCGGGATGCGGCTCCTTCGCATAGCCCACCCGCTTGTCGATGATCGCGTCCCAGATCTCGGTCGAGTCGCGACCGAGCGAACTTATGGCGCCATAGCCGGTGACGACGACGCGCCGCTCACTTTGCGAGGAACCCATCTGTCCGATCCTCTCGTGCCGACCGCGCGAAGCGCGATCCTGAAAGCAAAAAAAGAAAAAGCGCCGTCCGGCCGGCGGAARCCYGTTCACTGTCACGGCCGGGCCGAGGGCCGGACCGCGAGCCGTGCATTCGGCGCTCTTTTCCGGAGTCCCGGCCGCCGCTTCGCGGCGCCGGGGGCGACGGAGCCACAGAACGAAAGTCTCAGGCTGTTCCCTGCGGCTGCAGCGTGCCGATGTAAGTCGCGAAATCGCCGATCGTGACGAGGTTCTGCTTCGGCAGTTCGTCGAGGTCGATCTGAACGCCGTATTTGCGTTTCACCGCGACCTGGATCGAGACATAGTCGAGACTGACCAGATTGATGTCGGCGATCTTCGATTGCGGCGAAATCTCCTCCGGCGGCAAATCGCTGATTTCCGCGATCGTCGATTTGAGCAATTCAAAAGCACTCATGTCGATCTCCTCGAGATGATGAGACGCGGAGCGTCTCGGGAAGAAAAGGCGCGAGGCGCGGATTGTCCGACCACGGCCTCGCCGAATGAATGTTCCCGGCGGCGTTCAAGCCGTCAGCCCTCCGTCGATGACGAAAGTCTGACCCGTCACATAGCGACCGCCGGGGCCGAGCAGAAACTCCACCGTCAGCGCGACGTCTTCCACCGAGCCCAGACGTCCGAGCGCGATGTGAGACGCGAGCTTCTTCAATCGCGCGGGCGGAATGGCGTCCGTCATGTCGGTGGCGATCAATCCGGGCGCGACGGCGTTAACCCGAATATTGAAGCGGCCGACTTCCAGTGCGAGCGAGCGCGTGAGACCGATCATCGCCGCCTTGGTGGCGCCATAGACGCTCTGGCCGATATTGCCTTTGAGGCCCGTGACCGAGCTGATCTGAATGACGCAGCCATCGTCATTGGCGAGCATCTCGGGCAGAAAGGCGCGGGCGACCGCATAGACGGACGTCAGATTATTGTCGATCACCGCGCTCCAATCGGCGGGACTCGTCGTCGCGAGCAGGCCGTCTCTGGCGATGCCCGCATTGTTGATGACGGCGTAGGGCGCTCCGTGTCGCGCGATCAGCGTCTTCGCGAGTTCGAACACCGTCTCCACACGCGAGGAATCGCAGGCGTGCGCTTCGCTGCGGCCGCCGGAGGCGTCGATCTCCGCCGTCAGTCTCTCGGCTGCGGCCGCGGACGCCCTGTAGGTGAAGACGACCGGATAGCCGCGCGCGGCGAGCGTCTTCACGACGCCTTTGCCGATGCCTCGCGTTCCGCCGGTCACGAACGCCCATTTCCCAGCAATACCCATCATCTTCTCCAGTCGAGAGACTTGTCCTCGCGCCGATCGGATTTCAGATCGTCAGCGGTCGGATGTCGACTTTCCAAGGCTCTCCGGCGCATCCGCCGATCGCCAGAGCGCCGACCGAGCGAAACGGCAGAGCGAGATCGATGAACGAGAAGTCGCGGACGACATCCTGTTCCACGAGAGTGGCCTTTCGCCAGAATCCGGCGTCGGGAGCATGAGCGCCGACGGTCAGCGCGCGCGGCGAAAAGGACAGGCCGCGCCCGAAGGCTTTCAGCACAGCTTCCTTGCGTACCCATAGCCACAGCCGGTCGGCCCGCTCCAGACGGCGTCCGGGTGAAGCCAGCAGCTCGGCGTCGGACGCCACGGCGTCGAAGACCTCGGCGGAGACATTTTTGTCGCCGCATTCGATGTCCACGCCGATCGAGCCTTTGTCGGCGACCGCGACGAGCGCGCGCGCGCCGCCGTGCGACATGTTGAACGACGGGCCGCCGCTCGTCTCCGGGCGCCCCCATGCGTTCCTTCGAAATTCGATCTCGGCCGGACGGCGACCGAGAATGCGTCCCAAGATCAGCCGCAGAGCGGCATGCGCCGCGAGATAGCGGCGACGCGGCCTCGCGCGCTCGAAACTCGCGAGCCGCGCTCTTTCCTCCGCGTCGAGCCATTCCGCGAGCGTTTCGCAGGACAGCGCCGGCTCGTCGAGCGCGACGAGAAAAATTTCGATCGTCGACATTGCGCGCGCCTCACCGACAGGCTTTGGACGCGCGGACGCGCAAACGGGAACGCGGGACAGCCGTGAACGGATTCATTGTCGAAAATCTCTGCTTTGAAAAAATCGGGCGACGCGAACTCGCTGGTCGGTTCGCGGCGCAATCTTCGTCGTTCCAGGCGCTGCGAAGCGGCGACCTGGAAACTCGGCGCAATGAAATAAATCGTGCAGAGCCCAGTCGGATTCCCGGTCGGGTCTTCGCCCGCCGGGAATGACAGCGTGTATCCGGCCGAAAGCGACCCGAAAGCGACGTCAGACGGCCTCGGCCAGCACGGGAGCGTCCTCTTCTTGCTTGAGGAACTTGATCGTTCCGTTCGGCCCCGCGACGGCGCGCGTCTCGCCGAAGGACGAGGCCAGGAACTCCATATGGATTTTCTTGATCTCCGCTTCCGACAGAGGATTCTTGTCGGCGCCGAACAATTCGTCGAGCAGATTGTGCTTGATCTTGACGATGCGTTCGATCGCGCCGGCCTTGCCGCCCTGCGCCGAGGAGAAGAGCTTCAGCATCTTGTTCTGCCCTTCGAAATAGGTTTCGTGCACCATGGCGTTGTGGAACAGCAGCCCCTTCGTCAGCGTTTTCAGCGCGCGCTCCTCGTGGCGCGGATCGGAGCGGATCAGATTGCCGATGAGATTGGCCCAGGCGCGCGTGTGCCGCGCCTCGTCGGTCATCACATTGGTGATGATCTGGCGCAGTTCGGGGTGATGCACCTTGGCGCGAATGTCGCGATAGAGTTCGGTGTTCACGACCTCGCCGAACAGATGCGCGAGAATATAGCTATAGAGATCCCAATAGCGGCGATCGTCGTAGCACCAGACATATTTGCGTCCATATTCGCGGACCGACAATCGCTTGATGAAGTCGGTGCGCCCGGTGTCGACGTAATAATTGAGGAGCCCGAGCGAGAAACCGTGCCGACTCTCCTCATAGACGATGATGTTGGCGTAGGCGTAGATTTCCGCCCAGTCATATTGCAGTTCGCGCGGGTAGCCGTTGTCGACCTCGCGGACCATCAGCTCGTAGAGCTGGGCGGAGGACGCTTGGCCGGAGAACTCGCCGTCCGCCAGGCAATCGAGCAGCTTGACGATGCCGCGGTCGTGTGCGTCCAACTCCGGCAGCCAGGCGAAGTCGTAGCGGCCGGCGTTCCAACGTTGTTCGTCCGAAAGACAGCCGAATTCGACGATAGTTTCCAATCCGCTCATCGATCGTCTCCTCGAGAAAATATCGCATTAGAAAAATAGCTCGGCCGCGTTTGCGCTGGCCTGGCGTTTTGATAGCCTATACAACTATAGATTGCAATAAATAAATATACAACTATTAGATCGGCGCAGCTCACCGGTCGGCTCGCGGAGCGCCAAACGATCCCGAAAAACCGCCTCGTGTTCGGCCGGGGGGTTGGAGGTTCGCGGGTCCTGACCATCGCTCGGACCGCGAGCCGTCAGGCTCGCTCTTTTCGAGAACTTGCGAGGGAGCGCCGGCGAGCGTCAGTGCGCTTCGGCCGGCGCCGCGCTGCGCGGAGCGACCTTTTGCATCGCGGGCGTCATCGCGGCGGCGACGAGAAAGCAGATCATGATGAACAAAAAGGCGTCCGCGAAGGCTTGGATCTGCGCCTCGCGCAAGGTCATCGCCCGCAGTCGTTCGAGAGCCGCGGCCTGGGCCTGGACCGCGTCGTCTCCGGCGATGGCTGCGCCGCCGGCGGCGAGCGTTTGAAGAAAATTCATCGCCGCGTCATTGGTCGAATCGAGATGTTCGGCGAGGCGCAGGAAGTGCAGATTGGTGCGGTCGTCGAGAATCGTGCCGCAGATGGCGATGCCGATCGCGCCGCCGAGATTGCGCATGAGATTGAAGAGACCCGAGGCCAGTTTCAATCGCTCGGGCGATAGCGCGCCCAGGGCGAGAATCACCGTCGGCGCGACTGCGAATTGCTGGGCGAAGCCGCGAAAGCCTTGCGGCGCCAAAAGCTCGCGCCAGCCCCAGTCGTGGGTGAGCGGCGCGAAGAGCCACATGCTCGCGGCGAAACAGGCGAGACCGAACGTCAACAGCCGGCGAAGATCGACGTAGCGCGCGCAAATCGCATAGATCGGGATGGCCGAAATCTGGAACAGCCCGGTAGAGAACACGGCGAGGCCGATCTGCCAGGCGCTGAAGCCGCGCGCCCGCGCCAGAAACACCGGCGTGAGATAGACGGTCGAAAAAATGCCGATGCCGGTGACGAAGGAAAAAAGGCAGCCGAGCGAAAAATTGCGATTTCGAAGCGCGCGCAGATCGACGACCGGCGCCGGGTGAGCAAGGCAGCGCCATATGAAGGCCGCGCCCGCGAGCGCGGAAATCCAAGCCGTCGCATGGATCGTGCGGTCGCCGAGCCAATCCCGGCGCGGGCCTTCTTCCAGCGCATATTCGAGGCAGCCGAGAAACACCGCCATCAGCGCCATGCCGAGATAATCGGCGCCGCGCAGCAGAGAGAGATCGGGCTTGTCGATGCGCACGAGCATCGGCACGGCGATGGTGACGAAGAGGCCGGGAAGGAGATTGACGAAAAACAGCCAATGCCAGGAGTAATGATCGGTGATCCAGCCGCCGATCGTCGGCCCGAGCGTCGGGGCCAGCGACGAGAGGGCGCCGATCGTCGCGGCGGCGAGCACCACTTGCGAGCCGCTGAAGAAGGAGAAGGCGGCGGTGAAGACCGTCGGCACCATCGAGCCGCCGAGAAAGCCTTGCAGCGCTCTGAAGACGATCATGCTGTCGATGTCCCAGGCGTAGCCGCACAACATGCTCGTCGCCGTGAATCCGGCGGCGGAAGCGCTGAACAGCCAGCGCGTCGACATGACCCGCGACAGCCAGCCCGACAGAGGGATGACGATGATCTCGGCGATGAGGTAGCTCGTCTGCACCCAGGCGGTCTCGTCCGCGCCGGCGGACAGGCCGCCGCCGATGTCGGCGAGCGAGGACGAGACGATCTGAACGTCGAGCAGCGCGATGAACAGTCCGACCGCCATCGTCGCGAAAGCGAAGACTTTTGCTCGAGTCGGCAGTTCCGAGGGGTTCGGCTCCGCGCCGCTCACGGCTTGTCCTTGTCGCGGCGGTCGACCTGCACGGTGACAGACAGGCCGGGACGTAGCCGGCCGAGCGCCGACGCCTCGCCGTCGAGCACGATGCGCACGGGCACGCGCTGGACGATCTTGGTGAAATTGCCGGTGGCGTTCTCGGGCGGCAGAATGCTGAAGCGCGCGCCGGTCGCCGGCGCGAGGCTCGCCACATGGCCACTGAATATCTGGCCGGGCGCGACGTCCGGCTCGATCGTCGCGGAGAGACCGGGCCGCAGATCGACGATCTGGCTCTCCTTGAAATTGGCGTCCACCCACAGGCCCTGCGACGGGACGACGGAAAGCAGCTTCGCGCCGACGGCCGCGAAGCCGCCGACGCGCGCGCTGCGATTGCCGACGACGCCGTCGATCGGCGCGCGAATTTCCGTGTAGCTCACATTGAGCGCGGCGAGATCGCGATCGGCTTTCGCGCCGGCGAGCGCCGCCTCGGCCTGGCGCTTTTGCGCGTCGATGACGTCGAGTTGCCGCTCCGCCGCGTCCGATATGGCGCGGGCGCGCTCGCCGGCCGCGAGCGCCTGCTTATAGTCCGCATCGGCCTTCTGGAACGTCTGCGTCGAGGCCGCGGCCTTCGCCGACAGTTCCTGGAACCGCGATTGATCGAAGCGCGTGCGCGTGATTTCCGCGTCGGCGGCGGCGACGCCGGCTCTCGCTTGCGCGACGACGGCCTGCTGCAGCCGGCGCGTCGCATCGAGATTGGCGAGCGTCGCGATCTGACCGGCGACGACGGCCTCGGCTTTCGCGAGGATCGCGCGATAGTCGCGGTCGTCGATCTTGACCAGAAGCTCGCCGGCCCGCACGCTCTGATTGTCGGAGGCGGCGACCTCGGCGACGAGCCCCGACACTTTCGACGCGACGACCGTCACTTCGCCGCCGACATAGGCGTCGTCGGTCTGCTCGAGGAAGCGGCCTTGCGTCCACCAGCGATATCCGTAGCGCGTCGCCGCGACGACGCCGAGGAGCGCGAGCGCATAGATCAGCGGCTTGCGGCGCGCCGGCCGCGGGCGGCTTTTCGCGGCAGGGGAGGACGCCGCGTCTCGCTCCAGCACGGCCTCGGTCATTTCGTCTCCCGTTCGCGTTTCGGCGCTCCATAGCGTCGATGAATGCGCTCGTTCGCCGCCGGGCCGGGCCGGAATTGAAAATCGCGCATAGTGATCGGACGGCCGCTGACGGCGTCGTACATCGCCGGGACGGCGGTCAGGCCGGTTCGCGCGTCGACGAGCGAGACGCTTTCGCCTTCGGGCGCGAAATGCTTGTTCCCCCAGGCCAGCAGAGCGAGCAGAACGGGGCTGAAGTCGCGGCCGCGTCGGGTGAGGATATATTCGTCGCGCGGCGGACGCTCGCTGTAGCGGCGTCGCTGCAACAGCCCCGCCTCCTCCATGGCGCGAAGACGCCGCGTCAGAATATTGGGAGCGATCTCCAGGCTCTTTTGAAATTCGTCGAAACGCGTCGTGCCGAGCAGGGCGTCGCGCAGGATGAGAATCGTCCACCATTCGCCAACGCGCTCGAGGCTGCGGGCGATCGGACATTCCATCTTGTCGAAGCGCTTGTGTCGCATGGGAATCATGTTACTTTCATTATGAAATATACTATGCTCGTCGACGCCGCAATGCAAGCGTCGGTCGGCGCGAATGCGTAACGGCGTGCGGGACGCGTCGATGCGTCGTAAGGATGGGCGATGAGTAGATGAGCGTGCGACATGCGTTGGCCGGAGGGGGATTCATCGCGGCGGCCTTCGGTCTCTCGGCCTGCGAAATCGGACCCGATTATCATCCGCCCGACATCGCTCTCGCGCCTTTTCGCAATGCGCCGACATCGGCGAAGGGGCGGTCGGCGCCGTCCATCGATCCATGGTGGAGAGCGTTTCACGATCCCGTGCTCGAGCGCGCCATTCGGCGGGCGCTCGACCAGAACCTCGATCTTTCCGCTTCGCTCTCGCGGCTTCAGGCCTCGCGCGCGGCGGCCGCGCAGGCCGATGCGCAACTCGCGCCGCAGGGAAATCTGTCGGCCTCGGTCGCTCAGCAATATCAGTCGCTCGAGAGTCCCATCGGCGTCATCGGCCGCAATCTGCCGGGTTATGAGCGCGCTCAGCGGCTGCACGACATTTCCATCGGCGCGAATTGGGAGATCGACGTCTTCGGCGGTTTGCGGCGCCTCGCCGAGGCCGCGCAAGCCGAGGCCTCCGCGTCCGAGGCGGCGCATCGCGGCGTGTGTGTCGTGATCGTCGCCGATACGGCCGACGCCTATCTGCAAATCCGCGAATATCAGGCGCGGCTGCGCCTCGCCGAAGATCAGGTCGCGACGCAGGTCCGGCTGCTCGATCTCGTGCGTCTGCGTCTGACGCGCGGCGTGGCGACGGATCGGGAGGTCGCCCAGGCGGAAGCGCTTCTCTATCGGGCGCGCAATGCGATTCCGCCGCTGCAGGCGGCGCTCGACGCGCAGTCGAACAGGCTGGACGTGCTGATGGGCGCGCAGCCCGGCGCCTATCGAGTCGAATTCGCGAAGCCCGCCGATATCCCTGCTCCCTCCATCGGAGCCGTCGGCGCCGATCCGGCCGATCTCCTGCGGCGTCGTCCCGACTTGGCCGTCGCCGAGCGGAAGCTCGCCGCCGCCAATGCGCGCATCGGCGCGGCGATCGCCGAGTATTATCCGAAGATCTCGATCGCCGGTCTGCTCGGCTTCGAGAGCCTGCGCGCCGATCTTCTGTTCAAAGGCGCGACCTTTCAGCCGCAGGCGCTCGGGGCCTTGCGCTGGAGGCTGTTCGACTTCGGCCGCATCGACGCCGAGATCGCGCGCGCCGACAGCGCCATGGCCGAGGCTCTGGCGCTCTATCGCGCCGCTGTCCTGCGCGCGGCGGAAGAGGTCGAGAACGCGTTCATGTCGCACCATCGACTGAGACGGCAGATCGACATTTCGAAACAGGAGATCGCCGCGCTCGCGAAAGCGAGGAGCGCCTCGGTCGCGGCTTATGAAGCCGGCGCGATCGGCCTCACCGACGTGCTCGACGCCGATCGACAATTGTTGGTCGCAAGAGATTCGCTCGCGCATCGGCGCGCCGCGAGCGCCCGTGCGGCCGTCGCCATCTTCCGAGCGCTCGGAATCGATGCGGATGCGACGGCCGGCTCCGGCGGAAGGGCCGCGGCGACAGAGATCGCTTCGTTCGCGCCGCCTTGAAACTTGGAGGCGCTCGAGCGCGACGATGTTCGTTACGGACGATTTATTCTCCGAATTCGTCTAAGTATAGTATAAAATAGCAGAAATAAACGAATAGATCGAAGTTTATTCGCGTCATATCTGCATATTGTACTTTGATATCGACAGGTCAGCGCGACTCATATTTCGAGTTAGAATTTCTGTTTTGTGTAAATATACATAATACTGCTAAAGCCGAGGCGTGGGCGGCTATGTCACGACGATCCGGCCGTCCCTCGCCTGCTTTGTTGCGAACGCATTGACTATTCGATCGATTGAGAGGGGGCGTCATGGCCGCGACCGGATATGGGGACGTTTCTTTGTTTCGGCGAATTTTTCGAATGAGACTGCTCGGCGCGAGCGCGCTGGCGCTCGGCGTCGCGCTCGCCGCGCAGGCCGCGCGCGCCGAGGAGCGGAGCAAGCCGAAGGAAACGGAATTCTACTCGGTCGACAATGTCATCGTCACCGGAACGCGCGATCATAACGTCAAAGCGCGCGAGAGCACGGCTCCGGTCACCGTCATCAGCGCGGCGAAGCTCGAGCAGACCGGTCAATCCAATCTGCTCGGCGCGCTGCAGCGGCTCGATCCGTCCTACAGCTTTTCCGGCTTCGGCGGCGATCTCAACAATCTCGTCCGTTCGCCGCGGCTGCGCGGCCTGTCGACCAATCATGTGCTGGTGCTTGTCAACGGCAAGCGTCGGCACGGCACGGCCAATCTGTCGTCGACGACATTCACGAAAGGATCGGCGGGCGCCGACATCGAGCTCATTCCCGTGGCCGCCGTCGACCATATCGAAATTCTCGAGGACGGCGCGGCGGCGCAATACGGCTCCGACGCCATCGCCGGCGTCATCAACATCATCTTGAAGAATTCGCCGGACTCCGGCTCCGTCAACGCGCTCGTCGGCTCCTACGGCCCGAGCTACAACGCCAATACGCATGGCAACGGCCTCACGCGCAATCTGCAGGTCGACAAGGGAGTGGGATGGGGCGAGCAGGGCTTTCTCCATCTCAGCGCCGATCTCACCTCGCATCTCCACAGCAATCAGACGGGACCGGACAGAAACATCTATAGTCCGCTCCCGCGCGTCGGGCCCGGCACGCCCTATCCGTGGGTCAATCCCGAACACCGTCTCGGCGATCATCGGCGATCCGGCCTATATTCTGGGCGCGGCAGGGTTCAATGCGGGCTTCAAATTCGACAATGGCGTCGAAGTCTATGCGTTCGGCACGGGCGCCGGGCGCCGCGCCGAATCCTTCCAGAATTATCGCGCGCCGAACTGGAACGGCGCGGCCCCGCAGAATGTCGGGCTCTACCCTTACGGCTTCGCGCCCGCCGAGACCGTTCACGAAAGCGATTGGGCGGTGACCGGCGGCGTGAAGGGCGGATTCCTCGACGATGGCCGCTGGGATCTGAGCTTTACCTACGGCGCCGACGAGATCGACGTCGGCATCAACCAGACGGCCAATGCGTCGCTGTTCAACGATACGCAGGCGGCCCTCGGCGTAGGCTGGACGCCGAGGCAGTTCTACATCGGGCAATATTCCAATTCGCAGCGGACCATCAATCTCGATTTCACCAAGCCGATTTCGCTCGGTTTCTTCCCGGCGCCGATCAATGTGGCGTTCGGCGCGGAGAACCGGCACGAGACCTACCGCATCGTTCAGGGCGATTTCTGGTCTTATTACAAAGGCGGTCCGGCCGCGTGGGTCGGCATAAGGCCCACGGACGCCGGCGGCTACAGCCGCGAAGCCTTCGCAGGCTATGTCGATCTCAGCGCCAAGCCGCTGCCGCAATGGAAGGTCGAAATCGCGGGCCGTTACGAGACCTATAGCGACTTCGGCGACACGGTGAACGGCAAGCTCTCGACGCGCTACGACTTTTCTCCGCAATTCGCCGTCAGAAGCACGGTCAGCACCGGATTTCGCGCTCCGACGCTCTCCGAGGAGTTCTTCTCGCAATCCACCGTGACGCCGAATTCGGCCAATATCGTATTGGCGACCAATTCGCAGGCCGCGCGTATCGCCGGCGCGCAGCCGTTGAAGCCGGAGACGTCGACGAATATCAGCGTGGGCCTGGTGACGGAATTGCTGCCGAGGCTGCATGCGACGGTCGACGCCTATCAGATCGACATCCGCGACCGCATCGTCTCGACGGGCGGCCTGACCGGCGCCGCCGCGCTCGCGGCGATCGCCGCGAGCGGCAATGTGGTCGCGCCGGGAAGCTTCGGCTCCGTCAGCTTCTTCGTGAACGGCGCCGATACGCGCACGCGCGGCGTCGATCTGAAGGCCGATTATTCGATCGACGTCGGCGCCGACGGCGCCTTCCGCTTCGATTTCGCGGCGAGCTTCTTCGAGACGACGATTCTGAGCGTGCGCAATGCGCCGCCGGCCTTCAACGGCGCGCCGCTGCTCGACGCGCAGGCGAGGTCCTATCTCACCGCCAATGTGCCGCATGCGAAGATCATCTGGGGAGGGTCCTATCTGCGGGACGCATGGACCTTCACGCTGCATTTCACGCAATATGGCTTTGTCTCCTCCGTCAATCCGACGCTGACCACCGGCGGCGCACCCTATTACACCTCCGTCATCTCGCCGAAGCTCATCACCGATTTGGAGATCGGCTATGATTTCGATTTCGGCCTGCACGCCGCGGTCGGCGGCAACAATGTGTTCGGCGTCCGGCCCGATGTCGCGCCTTTCCCGGCGCGCTTCTTCAATGCGAATGTGTTTTCGAATTTCGCGCCTTTCGGTTTGAACGGCGGCTATTATTATGCCCGCGCGTCGCTGAAGTTCTGAAGACCCATGAGGCGGTTGTTCAATCCCCGGCGCGTTTCGATCTATGATCGGCAATTCGCGTCATGACGGTTTATGGCGCATCTGTCGGTCGGCGCATCGATTCGGACGTCCAAGGCGGACATGAGATGACGGAACAAATTCCAAACCTGTCGCGGCGCGACCTCTTGGCGTTGATCGGGGTGGCCGCGGGTCCTGGCGCGATGACGATGGCCATGACGAGTCTCGGCCTCGCCGGCGAATCGAATTATCGCGGCGCRCCGGCGCTCTCYGGCGCGCCGAAAGGCGTGCGCGTGCTCGTTCTCGGCGCGGGGATCGCCGGGCTCGTCGCCGCCTATGAGCTGCGCAAGGCGGGCTACGAGGTGCAGATACTCGAATATAATTCGCGYGTCGGCGGRCGAAACTGGACGCTGCGCGGCGGCGATGTCTACACCGAGCTCGGCGGCGCGACGCAGAGGGTCGAATTYGACGAGGGCCTCTATTTCAATCCCGGCCCCTGGCGAATCCCCTATCATCATCACGCGCTGCTCGATTACTGCCGCAAATTCGGCGTGGCGCTCGAACCCTTCATCCAGGTCAATCACAACGCCTATGTCCACAGCGCCGGCGCGTTCGGCGGCAGGCCGGTGCGCTATCGCGAAGTGGCGGCGGATTTTCAGGGCTATGTCGCCGAGCTGCTGGCGAAGAGCGTCAGCCAGTCGAGGCTCGACGAGGACGTCGGGCGGGAGGACAAGGAGATTTTGCTCGAGGCCTTGCGCAATTGGGGCGCCCTCGACAAGAATCTACGTTACGGCGTCGGCGCGGCCTCGAGCGGCCGGCGCGGATTCCACAAGGCGGCGGGCGGCGGATTGGACGCCGAGCCGGTGTTCTCCGAGCCGCTCGCCTTCGACGACATTCTGCGCGCCGGCCTGTGGAAGGCCCTCGTTCAAGGATCGATCCAGCTCTTTCAGACGACGCTCTTCCAGCCGGTCGGCGGCATGGACCGCATTTCTCGGGCCTTCTACCGCGAGGTCGGGGACATCGTGCGGTTCGACGCCAAAGTCGTCGCGATTCGCCAGGACGAGAATGGCGCGCGCGTCGCTTATGAGGACGTGCGCTCGCCCGGCTCGATTCACGAGGTCTCCGGTGATTGGGTCGTCTGCACGATTCCGCTCTCCATCCTCAGCCAGATCGACTTCGACGCCAGCGCCAAGCTCAAGGCCGGAGTCGCGGCCGTACCCTATGCGTCGGCGGTGAAGATCGGCCTCCAGTTCAAGCGCCGTTTCTGGGAGGAGGACGAGCTGATCTTCGGCGGCGTGACGTCGACGGACCTTCCCATTCATCAGATCGGCTATCCGAATTCACAATTTCTCGAGCATCGCAAGGGGGTGCTGCTCGGGGGCTATATTTTCGGCGGTCCGCACGCTTTCGACTTCACGTCCCTGTCGCCGCAGGAGCGCGTGAGACGAGCGGTCGCTCAGGGCGCGCGCATTCATCCCCAATATACGCAGGAGTTCGAGACCGGCGTCTCCGTCGCCTGGCATCGATCGCCCTTCACGCTCGGCTGCCTCGGCATGTGGAGCGACGAGGCGCGCGCCGAGCGCTATCACGATCTCTGCGCGATCGACGGCCGGCTCGTGCTCGCCGGCGAACACGCCTCGCTCCTGCCGGCTTGGCAGGAGGGTGCGGCGCTGTCGGCGCTGGACGCGATCACGAGACTGCACAAGCGCGTGTTGGAGCGGGTCTGAGATGGCGCGAAGCATGATCGCAACAGTGTTGCTGGGCGGCCTCGCCGTCGCATTGTCGCTCGTCGACGCGCGCGCCGCGAGCCAGACACCGCCGCCGCTCGTCGAGGACTCGTTCGCCGACGCGAGAGGCGGCGGCGCGATCTACGCGCGCATCTGCGCCGGTTGTCACCTCTCCAACGGAGAGGGGGCCGTCGGCGCGGGGCGCTACCCGGCGCTCGCCGGCAATTCGAAGCTCGCGCATTCGCGATATCCGATCGAAATCGTGCTCGAGGGACACGGAGCCATGCCGCCGTTCAAAGACATTCTCGACGATGCGCAAATCGCCGCGGTGCTGAATTATGCGCGTGGTCCGGCGCTCGGGAACGCCTACCCGGCGACGATCGGCGCCGACGAGGTTCGCCGCTTCCGTCATTGACGCCGTTTTCTTCTGCAGCATGGAGCTTCTTGCGATGTGGAAATCGAAGACGATCTTTCTTCTCGCGGCGCCGCCTCTGGCGTTCGCCTGCGCCGTCGCCGCTCGAGCGCAGGAGATCGTTCGCTATCCCCTGCCGGTCCAGGGGTTCCCGATCTCTCTCGGCGTCGAGGTTCCGGCCGGCAAGTCGCTCGTCTATTTGAGCGGCGCCGTGCCGCCGACGGCCGCGCCCGACAAGGACGGGAAAGTCGCGCCGCTGCCGGCGGACACGCAGTCGCAGGCCGTGCTGACGCTGCAGCGCATCGAGCAGACGTTGAAAGGGCTGAATCTGACGCTCGGCGATGTGGTGTTCCTGCGCGCCTATCTCGTCGGCGACCCGGCGACCGGCGGCAGGTTGGATTTCAACGGCTTCAATGCGGCCTATAAGCAGTTTTTCGGCTCCGCCGCGCAGCCTGCGTTGCCGGCGCGGTCGGTCGTGCAGGTGGCCGGTCTCGCGCGGCCCGACTTCCTCGTCGAGATCGAGGTGGTCGCTGTGCGCAAATAGAGCGTTTCCAGCCGAAGTGGAAACCGGTTCGGCGCCGGAAACGCGTCAAAACATGAAGCGAGCGTCGAAAGGAGGGAGGAAGGATGAGCATGGCGAGCGTCTCGTCTCTTGCGCGCCGGTGGCTGCGCGTCTGCTGTCTGTCGGCGCTCGCCGCGGCCTGCGCGCCGGCCTTCGCCGAACATCTTCCCTTGCCGCAAAATCTCGTCGATCTTCAGACCCGGAAGGGTCAGCAATATTTTCTCGAGGCGCAGGCGCGGGCGGCCTATTGGCCCCTCGCATCCGAATTCGTCACGCAGAAGAACGGCGCCTTCTGCGGAGTGGCGACGCTCGTCATGGTGCTGAACAGCCTCGAAGTGCCGGCGCCGGACGTCGCTCATGTCGGCCCCTATAAGGCGTTCAACCAGGACAATGTGCTGAACGGAGCGACCGAGGCGATCGTCGCGCAGTCGAATATTCTGCGGCGCGGCATGACGCTCGACGAGCTGGGCGCGCTATTCGGCGCGTTCGGCGTCGAGGCGCGCGCCGTGCACGCCTCGCAGGTCTCGCTCGAGGAGTTCCGCGACGCGGCGCGCGACTATCTCTCGCGCGAGCGGCATTTCGTCGTCGTCAATTATCTGCGCACGTCGATCGGCCAGATTCGCGATGGACATATATCGCCGCTCGCCGCCTATGACGAAAACACCGATCGCTTCCTGATCCTCGATGTCGCGCGGTTCAAATATCCGCCGGTCTGGGTCGAGGCGACCGAACTCTTCGCGGCGATGAACACGATCGACGCCGGCAATGAAGGGCGTAGCCGCGGCTATATTCTGATCGAGCCGACTTCCAGATAGGGCGTCGCACATGAGATTATTGCTGCCCTGCCTCTTTTGGCTATCGGCTTTCGTCGTCGCGGCGGATGCGGAGGAGACGGCGCGGCGCGCCATGGTCGTCACCGAGCACCGGCTCGCCAGCGAGGTCGGCGTCGATATTTTGAGAGCCGGCGGCAACGCCGTCGATGCGGCGGTCGCCGTCGGCTATGCGCTCGCCGTCGTTCATCCGTGTTGCGGCAATCTAGGGGGCGGCGGGTTTCTTCTCCTCCATCGACCAGGAGGAGACGCGCGCTTCCTCAATTTCCGCGAGACCGCGCCGGCGGCGGCGCATGCGAAAATGTTCCTCGACGACAAGGGCGATCTCGTTCCCAATGCGAGCGGCCTCGGCTACCGCGCCGTCGGCGTGCCCGGAACGGTGCTCGGGCTCGAGACGGCGCGCGAGAAATATGGCCGTTTGCCGCGCGCCCGCGTGCTCGCGCCGGCGATCCGGCTCGCGGCCGAGGGCTTCGTTCTCGCGGAGGCGGATTTGCGGCCGCTCAAAGTGGCGACGCGGCTGAAGGACAGTCCCGCCGCAGCAAAAATCTTCCTGCGCGGCGACGGCGAGCCGCTCAGGGCCGGCGACAGCCTCGTTCAGAGCGATCTCGCGCGCGTCCTCGAGGACATCTCGAAAGACGGCCCGCGCGCTTTCTATGAAGGGCGCATTCCGCGGGCCGTCGAGCAGGCGGCCAAGGCGGAAGGCGGCGTCATCGCGGCCGAGGATTTCGCGCATTATCGCGTGGAGGAGAGCGAGCCCGTGCATTGCGCCTATCGCGGCTATGACGTCTTCTCGGCGCCGCCGCCGAGCTCGGGCGGCGTGGCCTTGTGTGAAATCCTCAATATTCTCGAGGGATATGATCTGAAGGCGCTCGGCTTTCACACGGCGGCGGCGCTGCACCGGATCATCGAGGCGGAGCGGCGCGCCTTCGTCGATCGCAACGCCTTTCTCGGAGATCCGGCCTTCGTGCGGAACCCGATCGAGCGGCTCGGCTCGAAGGCCTATGCCGCGGAACTGCGGAGCCGGATTTCCAATGAGCGCGCGACGCCCTCGAGCGAGCTCGGCCCGGGCCTGCCTCTGCAGGAGGGCCGCGAGACGACGCATTATTCGATCATCGACGAGGACGGCGTCGCCGTCTCCGTGACCTATACGATCAACGGCTATTTCGGCGCGCAGGTCATGGCGCCGGAGACGGGCTTCGTCCTCAACAACGAGATGGACGATTTTTCCGCCCGGCCCGGATCGCCCAACGCCTGGGGCCTCGTGCAGGGCGCAGCCAATGCGGTCGCTCCCGGCAAGCGTCCTCTGTCGTCGATGTCGCCGACGATCGTGACGAGGAATGGGAACGTCGCTCTCGTGCTCGGCAGCCCGAACGGGTCGCGCATCATTTCCGTGACGCTGCAGACGGCGCTGAACGTCATCGACTACGGGCTGCCGCTGCAGCAGGCCGTCGACGCCAAGCGCATCCATCATCAATGGCTCCCCGACGTCGTCTTCGCGGAGCCGGGCGCGCTGTCGCCGGAGACGCAACGCGAGCTCGAGGCCAAGGGCCACAGCTTCCAGACGCTCGAACGCTTCGGCGCCTCGGAGGCGATCGC
>PQAN01000342.1 GCA_003105285.1 Methylocystaceae bacterium | reverse complement strand
GCGCCGGTCGAAGGCGCCGAGAACGCGGTCGACATCGTCGGCACGGGCGGCGACGGCGCGGGCACTTATAATGTGTCGACGCTCGCGGCGATCATCGTCGCCGGCTGCGGCGTGCGCGTGGCGAAACATGGCGGACGCGCCGCCTCTTCACGCTCGGGAGCGACCGACGTCCTCGCCGAACTCGGCGTGCGGGTCGGCGTCGCGCCGGAAGAGGCCGCCGCCAGCCTGCGCGAGGCGGGCGTCTGCTTCATGGCCGCGCCGACGCATCACCCCGCCTTGCGCCATGCGGCGCCGACGCGCGGCGAACTCGGCGTCCGCACGATCTTCAACCTGCTCGGCCCTTTGTGCAATCCGGCGCGGGTCGACCGCCAATTGATCGGCGTCTATTCGAAGGAATTGCTGCAGCCGCTGGCGCGAGCGCTCGACGAACTCGGGTCGAAGCGCGTCTGGCTCGTTCATGGAAGCGACGGGCTCGACGAACTGACGACGACCGGTTCCTCCCATGTCGTCGCGCTGGAAAACGGCGTCATTCGCTCTTTCGACGTCTCCCCGGCCGACGCGGGCCTTCGGCTTGCAGAACCGCGCGAACTCGTCGGCGGCGACCCCGCCCATAACGCCCGGGCGCTGTCGGCCGTGCTGGACGACGCCCGCAACGCCTATCGCGACATCGCTTTGCTGAACGCCGCCGCCGCGCTCGTCATCGCCGAGGCCGCCGCCGATCTGCGCGAGGGCGCGGCGCTCGCCGCAAAGGCGCTCGACAGCGGCGCGGCGAAGGCGAAGCTCGCCGAACTCGTGCAAGCGTCCAATCGCGTGGCGGAGGCGGCGCGAGCGTAGACCCGCATCCGCCCCACGAAGGCGCGCGCCACACAGCTTTTTGTGCTAGCCTGCAAGCGATTTACGCAATGAGACGAAACGCTGTTCCACGGCCGGTGATTTCGTTCTAGGTAAGCAGCATGACAGACTTTCTGAGCAAGATCGAAGCCTATAAGCGGACGGAAATCAACGAAGCCAAGGTGCGCATGCCCTTGGCGACGCTCGAGCGCAATGTGCGCGATCACGACCCGCCACGCGGCTTCGTCCATGCGATCGAAGCCAAATTGACCGAAGGCCGCATCGCGCTCATCGCCGAGATCAAGAAGGCCAGCCCTTCGAAGGGCGTGCTGCGCAGCCATTTCGATCCGCCGGCGCTGGCCAAGGCCTATGAAGCGGGCGGCGCCGCCTGCCTCTCCGTGCTGACGGACGGCCCGTCGTTCCACGGCAAGCTCGAGGATCTGGAGGCCGCCCGCAAGGCGACGCATCTTCCGGCCCTACGCAAGGACTTCCTCTACGATCCCTATCAGGTGTTCGAGGCCCGCGCCTTCGGCGCGGATTGCATATTGATCATCATGGCGGCGGTCACCGACGAGGAGGCCAAGGAGCTCAACACCGCGGCGCATGATCTGCGCATGGATGTGCTCGTCGAGGTGCATAATGAGGAAGAGCTCGATCGCGCCCTGGAGCTGGAGACGCGGCTCATCGGCGTCAACAACCGCGATCTGCACGACTTCAAAGTCTCGCTGGAAACGACCGAACGTCTTGCCGAGCGCGTGCCGAAAGACAGAATCGTCGTCGCCGAGAGCGGCATCGCGACACATGAGGACTGCTTGCGCCTGGAAAAGGCCGGCGTCTTCGCCTTCCTCGTCGGCGAGAGCCTCGTCCGCAAGGGCGATGTGACCGCCGCCACGCAGGAGTTGCTCCACGGCGTCGCCAAAGCGAAGAGCGGCGCGACGCGAGCGCGCGTCTGACGATGAATGGGCTGACGCATCTTGGCCGCAAAGGCGAGGCGCATATCGTCGACGTATCGGACAAGGCGGAGACGAAGCGCGTGGCGATCGCGCGCGGCCACATCCTCATGAAAGCCGAGACCTTGGCGCTCGCAATCGCCGGCGAGGCGAAAAAGGGCGATGTGTTCGGCGTCGCGCGCGTCGCCGGCATCATGGCCGCCAAGCGCACGCATGAACTCATCCCGCTCTGCCATCCCCTGCCCGTCTCGAAGATCGCCGTCGACGTCGAGCCGGACGAGAGCCTTCCGGGCGTCCGCGTGCGCGCGGAAGTATCCGTCACCGCCAAGACGGGCGTCGAAATGGAGGCGCTGACGGCGGTCGGCGTCGCCTGCCTGACGATCTACGACATGTTGAAGGCCGCCGACCGCTCGATGCGCATCGAGGGAGTAGAACTCGTCGAAAAGCGGGGCGGCCGTTCGGGCGAATGGCGGCGCGACGAAGTGGACGACAATGGCTGACGAAAACCTATTGTCCGTGGACGAGGCGCTCGCGCGCGTGCTGGCCGGCGTCGACCGTCTGCTGGGCGTGGAGGAAGCGCCGCTCTCCAAAGCGCTCGGCCGCACTTTGGCGGCGGACCTCGTCGCGCGCCGCACCCAGCCGCCGCTCGCCGTCTCCGCCATGGACGGCTATGCACTGCGCGCCGCCGATCTCATCGAGCCCGGCGCGCGGCTCAGGGTCGTCGGCGAGAGCGCCGCCGGCCATGGTTTCTCCGCCACGCTTCGCGGGGGCGAGGCCGTGCGCATCTTCACCGGGGCGCCCGTCCCCGAAGGGGCCGATACGATCCTGCTGCAGGAAGATGCGATCCGCGACGGCGCGCTGATCGGCGCCGCCTCCCCGCCTCCCGCCGGCCGTCATATCCGCCCGCGTGGTCTCGATTTCCTCGAGGGCGACAAGACCTTGTTCGCCGGAACGCGCCTCGGCCCGAACGAGCTAGCGCTCGCCGCCGCCATCAACCACGCCGTCCTGCCCGTCGCGCGTCGCCCGCGCGTCGCCCTTCTCGCCTCCGGCGACGAACTGGTTCCGCCGGGCGCCGAGCCCGGTCCGAGCCAGATCATCGCCTGCAACGGCTACGCCGTCGCCGGCGTCGTCGAGACCGCCGGCGGCGAAGTCGTCGATCTCGGCATTTTCCGTGATGACATCGCGGAACTCGAAAAAGGCTTCGCCGCCGCATGCGAACACAAAGCCGATGTTTTGGTCACGCTCGGCGGCGCATCGGTCGGCGACCATGATCTGCTGCGCCCGGCGCTGGCGCGCCAGGGCATGACGCTCGACTTCTGGCGCATCGCCATGCGGCCGGGCAAGCCGCTCATCCACGGCCGATTGGGCGAGACGCGCATTCTCGGCCTCCCGGGAAACCCCGTCGCGGCGATCGTCTGCGCGCTGGTGTTTCTCGGCCCCCTCGTCCGCGCGCTGCAGGGCGATCCGCGCGCCGGCGCGGACGAGAGCGAAGCGGCGATCGCCGGCGCGGACCTGCGCGCCAACAAGGGGCGGCGCGATTATATGCGCGCGCGTCTGACGAGAAGCGACGACGGACGCCTCGTCGCCACGCCGCAGGAGCTTCAGGATTCCTCCCTGCTCACCGAACTCACGCGCTCGCAGGCGCTGCTCATTCGCGAGGCCGGCGCGCCGACCGTCGCGAAAGGCGAAGCCTGCCGCATTCTACGGCTGCCGGGCGCGGCCGCCGCATCGTGAGCCGCATATTATTATAGGAGCGACATGAAACTCGTCATCGGGATCATCAAGCCGTTCAAGCTCGACGACGTCCGCGAAGCCCTCACTTCCGCCGGCGTCGTCGGCCTGACCGTCACGGAAGTGAAAGGTTACGGCCGCCAGAAAGGTCATTCGGAAATCTATCGCGGCGCGGAATATGTGGTCTCCTTCCTGCCCAAGCTGAAAATCGAGGCCGCCGTGCCCGACGCCCTCGTCGATACGGCGGTCGACGCCATCCGAAAGGCGGCGCATACCGGCCAGATCGGCGACGGGAAGATCTTTGTCGCGCCGCTGGAGCGCGCCCTGCGCATCCGCACGGGCGAAACGGACGACCTGGCTCTCTGAACTCCCAAAAATACGGTATTATGATACCATATCAGGCAAGATAATGGTTTATTTGATATTTTATCGCCTTGTGCGCTCTCAAAGTGAATTGACAAGGCGGGTTGCGTCCCCTATCAGGCCGCATCCCGTTCTATCGGACCTCACGACGGAAACTCCCGCCCATGTTTGGCAAGACTTATTCGGCGAAGCCCGCCGACATCGAAAAGAAATGGGTGCTGATCGACGCCTCGGGGCTCGTCGTCGGCCGCCTCGCGACGATCATCGCCCTGCGCCTGCGCGGCAAGCATAAGGCGACCTTCACCCCGCATGTCGACGATGGCGACAATATCGTCGTGGTCAACGCCGACAAGGTGGTGTTCACCGGGCGCAAGCGCGACCAGAAGGTCTATCATCACCACACCGGCTTTCCCGGCGGCATCAAGGAGCGTTCGGCGAAGTTCATCCTCGAGGGCCGCTTCCCCGAGCGCATCGTCGAAAAGGCCGTGCAGCGCATGCTGCCGCGCGGGCCGCTCGGCCGCAAGCAGCTCGGCAATCTGCGCGTCTACAAGGGGCCGGACCATCCTCACGCGGCGCAGAACCCGCAAAAGCTGGACGTCGCCGCCCTCAATCCCAAAAATGCCAGAAACGGCACGAACGCGAAGAGCGCCTGACCATGGCCGAAACGACCCTCTCCTCCCTCTCCGACCTCAACCAGGCGGCGGCGATCGTCGCCGAGGCCCCGAAATATGAGCAGAAGCTCGACAAGCAGGGCCGCGCCTACGCCACCGGCAAGCGCAAGAACGCCGTCGCCCGCGTGTGGATCAAGCCGGGCTCCGGCCAGATCACCGTCAACGGCCGCGACGTCGCCGTCTATTTCGCCCGCCCCGTGCTGCGCATGATCCTGCAGCAGCCGCTCGGCGTCGCCAAGCGCACCGGCCAATATGATCTGACCGTCACCGTCGCCGGCGGCGGCTTGTCGGGCCAGGCCGGCGCGGTCCGCCATGGGCTTGCAAAGGCCCTGACCCATTATGAGCCGGAACTGCGCACGGCCTTGAAGCGCGAAGGGTTCCTCACCCGCGACTCGCGCGTCGTCGAGCGCAAGAAATACGGCAAGAAGAAAGCCCGCCGCAGCTTCCAGTTCTCGAAGCGCTGATCTTCTTTCAGTGTATCGATATGGAGGGCGGCAGAAATGCCGCCCTCTTCGTTTTTGATTTGCTCACCGCCGCGAAGCGTTCCGATCTGTCCGTCCAAACGACCACGTTACTATCATCTTGAGATATATTGCAGCAGAACAGCGATTGCGTTACTTCGTGTCTTTGAATTTTTTGGAGAATCGAATGTCGTCGACTTTCCGATCCGCGGTCGGCTCTCGCGACCCGCAGGCGCAGGCGCGCGATCTGCATGAGGCGCTATCGAGACGCGACGCCGCCAGCGGCCGCGATCCCGCGTCGGATCGCCTGAGCCCCGAAGAAACAGCGGCCATCGACGAGCATTTCGACTGCTTTCGCGCCGTCGTCGCGCTCAACGTATTGAATGAGCGCGCGAGAAACGACCTCTCCCTGCTCCCTGTCTTCTTCTGCTATTACGAATGCGCATTCAGTGGAAAAACGGAGCATTTCGACATCAGGGGCATCGACGCGGCTCTCGCACATGCCGCGCAATCATTGAAACAATGCGCCGACCGGTTTCACGAAATCTCTCGCGAGCCCTCGACCGAAAGCGGTCTCGCCACGCAACACGATCTACAGACGACCTTCGAGCTCGTGCGCCGGGCCCTGAACCGCACCGTGGGATTATTAGTCGAAGCGGATCGCGAGAATTTCGACGAAGCGAGCTATCTCACAGAAAATCCAGACGTCGCGGCGGCGGTGGCGCGCGGCGCTGTAAAATCCGGCTACCTACATTTCCTGTCCTACGGCGAAAGCGAGAAGCGCAAATTGCGCCTCTTTGCGGCGCGCGCGGACGAGCGCCCTGAATCGCTCGTTCATCCGATCGACTTCGTGAAATGCGGAGCTTCGTGCACCGGGGTCGGCCGCGCTGTCGAAGTCGAACTCCTGGACTGGGACACGTTCTTCACGCGAAGCGACCGCCCGATTTCCCTTACCGTGCTGCACGACAACGAAGCGTATGACTCGTCGGCGTCCTTGCACGAATCGTCCGTCGGACGCGGGCTCGAGGCGTTCGGCGTCTGGTCGTCGCGCCTTTCATGGTCCACCGGCCAAGCCTACCTCGCGTCCTTTCGAGACGCGACGGCGGATATCGTCAACGGCATCGTTCTTTCCGGCGCCAAGGCCTGGGGCGATTCGTGCTTCGCCACTCTCCTGTGCGCCGGCGGCCTCAGGAGATCGCCGGATTTTTTCCAGATCGGTGGCGATTTCGCCAGGATTACGCGAGCCGACCGAGAGCAGCGCCTGACGATCGATACGCCGGTCATGATCTGCTGCACATGGGCCAGCCTGGTCAATTACGGCCATTGGCTGATGAACACCCTCATGTCCGTCTATCTGGTTCTCGACGAATTGAAGGCTGGTCGCCTACGATTGCTGTGTCCGCCGCTCTCCGAACGCCAGCGCGCCGAACTCCTCGAAATCGGCGTTCCACCAGATGCGATCATCGAAACGAGGGCGCGCATGGTCCTGTGCGATCGCCTCATATATCCATCTCCGCTCACGACCCTCGCCAATACGAATCCATCGTCCCTCGCTGTCGAATTTTTCGACTTTCTGAAGCGACGATTTCCGTGCGCGGCGGAGCGCCCCGCCCACGCCCATGTCTTTCTCACGCGCAAGGGATTTCCATCGGCCAGGATCATGGTCGACGAGGATCGGCTGATCGCCGCTCTCGCGGAATATGGTTTTGAATGCATCGCTCCGCATGAGATGTCCCTCGCGGAGCAGATTCACGCGCTTTCACGCGCGAAGATCGTCGTCGGCCAATTCGGCGCGGCGCTCTGGAACACGCCGTTTATGCCGCGTGGCGCGACGCTCGTCGAAATCAGCACGACCAACTATGTTTCGAACGAATATCTCTACGCGTCCCATCTGACCGGACACCAATTCGTCCGCGTCATGACCGAGCCTTTGAAATGCTCCGGCGTCGCATCGGAAGGCGGGACATTCACATTCCAAGCGCCGGTTCAGGCGGTGTCGACGATCGTGCGTGGGCTGCTCGCCGAGCCTGACGATTTTTCTCGGTTCGATCATGTCGCTCGTTGACAAGCGCTGGTTTCCCCGGCACGTCGGCGAGGCTCATCACATTCGGTAGCGCGACCATGGCCAAAATCTTCATCGACGGCGAAGCCGGGACGACCGGCCTCGAAATCCGCGAAAAGCTCGCCGTCAGGAAAAATGTCGAGATCGTCGCAATCGCGCCGGAGCTGCGCAAAGAGGCGCGAGCCAAGCGCGACATTCTGGCGAGCGTCGACGTTGCGATTCTATGCCTGCCGGACGACGCGGCTCGAGAGACCGTCGCTCTCGTCGACGAACTCGGCGAAAAGGGGCCTCGCCTCCTCGACGCCTCCACGGCGCATCGCGTCGCCGAGGGCTGGACCTATGGCTTTCCGGAACTCGTGGCCGGCCAGGCGGACGCCATTCGCGCCGCGCGGCGCGTCGCCAACCCCGGCTGCTATGCGACGGGAGCGATCGCGCTGTTGCGCCCGCTCGTCGACGCAGGGCTCGTTCCGCCCGACCATCCGCTGACGATCAACGCTGTTTCGGGCTATTCGGGCGGCGGCCGGCAGATGATCGAAGCCTATGAGAAAGGCGAAGCGCCCGCCTTCGAGCTCTATGCCCTGTCGCTCGAGCATAAGCACCTGCCGGAGATCGTCGCTTATTCGCGGCTGTCGACGCGGCCGATCTTCGCGCCTTCGGTCGGCAATTTCCGGCAGGGAATGCTCGTCTCCGTCCCGCTCGCCCTGGACCGCTTGCCTGCCGCCCCGCGCGCCGTCGATCTCGAGGCGGCGCTCGCCCGCCATTACGCAGGGGCGGCCTATGTCCGCGTCGCGCCGGCGCCGAAAGCCGGACGTCTCGATGCGCTGGCGCTGAACGGGACGAATGATCTGGAGCTCTTCGTCTTCGCCAACGAAGAGCGACGCCAAGCCCTGCTGGTCGCGCGGCTCGACAATCTCGGCAAGGGAGCATCCGGCGCCGCCGTGCAAAATCTGGAGCTCATGCTCAGCGACAACATTAACTGAACTTCCATGCAAAAACATGGAGATCGCAGCTACTTTAAAAGTAGATTATCAGCTCTCGGGGCCACGCGCGGCGACGAGCCGCCGCGCGTGAAGAGTGGCGACGGCCAATACGCCCATCGCGAGCGCTTGATGGGCGAGCGCCGCCCAGAGCGGCACGACGAGCAGGAGGACTGCGACGCCGAGGCCGGCCTGCGCCAGCAGATGGCCGAGCAGGACCCCTGCTCCGCGCGCGGCGCGCCCGCCGGCCGCAACGCCGGTGTCGATCAGATGGAGCAAGGACAGAGCCAGCAACACATAGGCCAGAATCCGATGGTCGAACTGCACCGCAGTGACATTATCGACGAGATTGGCCCACCAGGGCGAAAGCCGCGCCAGCTCCTCATGGGGGGGAATGAAGGCGTCGTCCATCAGCGGCCAGCTATTATAGATGTACCCCGCGCGCAGCCCCGCGACGAGCGCGCCCGCCCCGAGCTGCACGAAGACGAGGACCAGCAGCAGCAGCGCGAAAGAGGCGAGACGCCGCCGCCCGCGTGCGACGACGATGCGCGCGTTGGGACCGAGCCCGCCGGCGACCCATAGGCAGGCGGAAAAGATCAGCGCCGCGAGCAGCAGGTGAATGGCGAGGCGCTCCTGCGCCACCTCGACGCGCTTGACGAGCCCCGACGACACCATCCACCAGCCGACCGCGCCTTGCAGCGTGCCGAGCGCCAGAATCCCCAGGAGCTTCGGCTTGAGCCGGCGCGACAGCCTGCCCCGAAGCCAAAACCAGGCGAGCGGCAGCACGAAGGCTGCGCCGATGAGCCGCCCGAGCAGGCGATGGCTCCATTCCCAGGCATAGATGACCTTGAACCGCGCCAGCTCCATGTCGGGAAACAGCTCGCGATATTGTGGGATTTTCTTGTAATCCTCGAAGGCGGCGCTCCACTGCTCCTCCGTGAGCGGGGGGATGACTCCGGTCACCGGCTTCCATTCGGTGATCGACAACCCCGACTCCGTCAGCCGCGTCGCGCCGCCGACGACCACCATCAAGAACACCAGCCCGGCGATGATCCACAGCCAGCGGCGCACATCGGTCGCGCCCTCGTCCGTCGGCGGCGCGACGATCGCAGGGGTATGTGTGGGAAAATGAATCCAGTCGATCATCTCGGGATCGCTCCGCCGAGGAAGGGAAAAAACGGCTCGACGCCCGCCACTTAAGAGAAGCCGGACGCTCTTGTCCACATCGGCCTCATTTCCCTGACAAAGCTTCCGAATTTCAGACTGGAATTCACGGCGGTCAGGGTGACAATGGGCAATTCACGCGAATCGATCGGAGCCAGCACAGTGACCGGCAAGAGCGAAGGAGCCTTTCGTACGATCGGCGAGGTCGCGGAAAGCCTCGATCTCCCGCAGCATGTGCTTCGGTTCTGGGAGACGCGCTTCGACGAGATCGAGCCGATCAAGCGCGCCGGCGGGCGTCGCTACTACCGGCCGCGCGACGTCGAGCTCGTCGCTGCGATCCGCCATATGCTCTACGGGCAAGGCTATACGATCAAGGGCGTTCAGCGCATCCTGAAAGAACAGGGCGTGCGGGCGGTGATCGAAGGCGCGCGCGGTCTTGGTCCACGCTTCGTCGAAGAGGCCGCTTCGCCTCTCCGCCGCGCCGGCGAAAGGGATTCGACGCTGTTCGAGCGCGCGGAGACGTCCCTGAGCCCCCCGGAAGAGGAAGACAACGCTGTTCTTTTCCAGGACGCGCCCCCGTCGGCGCCACAGGCGCCGACCTTCGAAAGCCCGGGCACGAGCCTCGTCGCTGTCGCCTCGCCGCGGCCACAGGCGACGCTGACGTTGCCGGCCGTCCGCATTCTCGAAGTCGCGCATGGCGCGAAGCTCGGCGCGGAGGACGCGCGCAGGCTGCGCGACGCGCTGGACGATCTCGCCGAATGCAGGCGAATGCTCGAGCTGACGCGGCGCTGGGATCGCTGATTTGTCGGTTTGCGGGCGCAGCATCCGTTGCAAGCCGCGACGGCGCCCACTATAACAGCCGCCAAGTCGGAGTGTAGCGCAGCCCGGTTAGCGCACTTGTCTGGGGGACAAGGGGTCGTGGGTTCGAATCCCGCCACTCCGACCAAGAGAGCCCGAAGGAACAACACCCCAACCGGCGAATCTGACGGGGGAGCTCTATTCGGATCGAGCGCCCCGCCCGCTTTCAGGCTCGCCTCAAGCGAGAGAAAGCACATGGCGAAGGATTCGTTGATCGCGTTCCTGCAAACGAAATTGGACGAGGCTCGGCGCGAATTGAAATCCGCCGCGATCGATTTCGAGGTGTCGGATCAGAAGCTTCTCGAGCTGCGGGAAAACGCCCGGCGTGTATTCCTGGAATTGAAAGAGCAGGACCAGCAAGCTGTGAGAAAAGGCCTGCTCGCGGGACTGAAATTCTGGTGATCCGGCTCGCAGCCCCGAGCTTTTTGGAACAGGTTGAAAAACTCGCCTTGTGCTGCAGCTAATTCATGGACAAGATCGTCGACGGCGGACGGGCCGCGGGAGATCGAGGCGGCCAGCCTCGATACGCGAGCGCCGCCGCCAACTCGAGGAACATGCCCATGAATCGCAGAATTGCCGCACTCGCGCTCGCTCTCGGCGGCGCTCTCCTGTTCGCGCCGGGTTCGGCGATGGCGGACGACCGCTTGGAGAAAGCCATCTACCATATCCAGGAGGCGATCACTCAGGGCAAGCTGAACGACGCGGGGCTACTCGCCTATCACGCGGATCTCGCGCTGGAAAAGGCGGAAGCGGTGGAAAAATTCAAGCCCGATCCGCATACTGCGGACGCGATCGTCCATATCAAGGCCGCCATCGAGGAAGGCCGGCAGAACCACGCCAAATCGGCTACGGCGCATGCCGAGGAGGCTTTGAAGCATCTGCAGGAGGCCGCGAAATAATCGGCCCCTGACGAAGCGACGCATTCGACATTCGACCGGGCGTTCGTCAGACGACGAACGCCCGTCACGTCTTGCCCCCGCGATAGACGACGAATTCCGGCGGCGGCGCGGCGGCGCGGCGATGAAAGTCGCCGCTTCGGATCAGCGGCGGATCATCGCTCGCCTCGCATTCTCGAATGATTCGGAAGGAGCGCAGCCTCAAGGATCCGGCCGGCGCGAGGCCGAGCCAGCTCGGCTGGCTGGTCGGCGCGAGCGAACCGAGCACGCGCGAATGCGTATTGCCGAAATGCCGCAGAGGCAGAAGCAGAAGCTCCAGCTCCACAGACTCCGGCGCTCCGACGGCCGCCCCTTCCACACCCGCCAGGACAGGCGACGTCCCGTCCACGACGGTCAGCAGGAGGACGGCGAGACGATGGCGATCCTCTTCGTCCCAGAGGTCGGAGAAGGATTTGCCTTTTTGGTCCGTCAACCACAGCGCGTTCAGCCGCGCGCCGCACAGCCGGATCGGAAAGACGCCGCGTCGATCGATCTCGATGATGAAGGCGTCGGCGAGCGCGTCGCGGATTTGCGCCGGATCGATGTCCGAACGCTCGGGCGCGGAGCGTGCGCCCCTCGATCGATTCCAATAGGAATAGAGTTCCCTCGTGACGGGATGTCTCATTTTGCTTCCCGAGCCGCTTCTCATTACATCGGTTGTGTCGGATTGGGGCACGAGCCGGTCGCGATCGCGCCGACGTCGGCGAAGCAGCAGTCCCCGTGCCAAGCAGCGCGTCGGATCGGCGTCTTCGCAATTCTCCGCCCGCGAGCGTCGCACGCCACCGAACTGCGACATGCTCGATCGCCGCGAAGCGTCGCGAGACGAGAGCAATAGGACAGGACCGATATCGATGAGCGAAGAACATCCGGCTCCCCCCGGCGCCCAGAGAGAAAAAATTTTCAACTTGCCGGGCGTGGTCGCAGCAGTCATCTGGTCGCTGGCGGCGATACAGCTCGCCATGAGCGTCCTGCCCTCCGCCTTCGTCGCCGAGGCCTATTCGAACCTGTCCTTCATTCCGGCGCGCATTTCCTTCATCCTCGCTCCGGACGCCTTCATGCGGGCCTTTGCCGAGACATTCCAGCGCGACGGCGTCGAGAGGAGCGACATCGCCGCCGTCTTCAACGCCAATGGCGAGCCTTGGTGGACCTTGTTCACCTACGCGCTGCTACACGGCGGCTGGACGCATCTCGCCGTCAATTGCGTGACGCTGGCGGCTTTCGGAGCGCCGCTAGCGCGGCGCTTCGGGCCGGGACGCTTCCTGAGCTTTTTCGCCGTGACCGCAATCGCCGGCGCGCTCGCGCATCTCGCCGTCCATCCTTTCGATCTGGCGCCGGTCGTCGGAGCGTCGGCGGCGATTTCGGGAACCATGGCGGCGAGCGCGCGTTTCGCATTCACGCCCGGAGTTCGGCTCGGCGGGGCGGGGGAGGCGTCGCCCGAACAGGACGACGGGGCGCAGGGGTTGTCGAGTCTCTTGTCGAACCGTCGCGCGCTCGCTTTCCTGGCCATGTGGTTCGGGGTGAACTTGCTGTTCGGCTTGGTCCCACAGGCGGCCGGCGCCTCGGAGCAGATCGCCTGGGAGGCGCATGTCGGAGGCTTTGCGGCGGGATTATTGCTGTTCGGCTTGTTCGACAGGCGCCGGGTTCGAGGGGTCGCTTAGAGAACGAGAAAGACCTGAGCGGAGGTTTGAAAAATGAGCGTTGCTCGCATTCTCGCCAAGAAGGGGGACGAGGTCGTCACCACGACGCCCCAGCGGACATTGCTGGACGTTTCGGCCGAACTGACGCGGCGCGGCATCGGCGCGCTCGTCGTCGTGGATTTCGAGGATGAAGTCGTCGGCCTGATCGCGGAGCGCGACATCGTCGGCGCCGTCGCCCGCCACGGCGTGGAGGCGCTCTACGACGAGGTGTCGCGCCATATGACGGTCAATCCGAAAATGGTCGCCGCCGACGACAGCGTCGATGTGACGATGGAGGCGATGACCATCGGGCGCAAGCGCCATCTTCCGGTGCTGCGCAACGGCCGGCTGGCGGGCCTCGTGTCGATCGGCGACGTCGTGAAATACCGCATCGACGAGATCGAAGCCGAGCGCCGGGCGCTGCGCGAATATATCGCCACGGCCTGACGCGCGTCTCTTCGCATCGTCTGCTCAGGGCGTGGCGCCGATAAGAGGAATATGCGCGAAAATATTCGGCAGGGAGCGCCGCGTCGCCTCATGGCCGAGGGCGATGAGCTCATTGGCGCGATGGAAGTCGAACATGCCGACGTCCTCGTGCCGCGCGTGAATGGTGGCGTCGGGCGGATCTCCCGCCATGCGGGATCGCAGTATGCGGTCTTGAATGATGTTGAACGCGTCGATCATCGAGGTGGCGACATTGGGCTGCTCGCCCGGGCGCCGCTCGAAGTAGCGCGGCAGGAGATGCTCTTCGACGCCCGGCTCCGAGCGCGCCGCGAAGGGTGCGGTGGGGGCGGACTCGTCGCGCGCCTCCGCGACATGGTGGTCGTGAATGACCCTCGCGCGGTACATCGTGTCGGCCGTGACGTTCACGGCGATCACGAATTCCGCGCCCAGCGCCCGGCAGACGGTGACGGGAATGGGGTTGACGAGCGCACCGTCGAACAGCCAGCGGTCGCCGATGCGCACCGGCTCGAAAATCCCCGGCAGGGCGTAAGAGGCGCGGACGGCCAGCGCCAACGGCCCCCTTTGCAGCCAGACCTCGTGACCCGAGCCCACCTCGGTCGCGACGGCGGCGAAGGCGATGGGAAGATCCTCGATCCGCAAGTCGACCAATTCGCGCTCCAGGGCGGCCTTGAGCCGCTCGCCGCTGATGAGGCTCATGCCGGAGAAGGACAGGTCCATCAGGGTGAAGACCCGTCTTTTCGTCAGCGATCGCGCGAACGCCTCGATCGCGTCCAGCTTTCCGGCGGCATAGCAGCTCCCGACCACGGCTCCGATCGACGTGCCGGCGACGACGTCCGGCTCGATGCCGTGAGCGGCCAATTCGCGCAAGACGCCGATATGCGACCATCCTCGCGCGGCCCCCGCCCCGAGCGCCAAGCCGATTTTCGGCCGCGCCCCGGACGGCTTGCCGAACGCCTCGCCGTCGCGCGGCGGCGTGGTCCCGGCGGAGCCGTCGCTCACGGATTTTTCGAATGGCTTGCGAAAAAACGCCGTCATCGAAGCTCTCCTGCGCCCGCCCTCCCCGGTCGATCTCTGGTCATTCTTCTATATTGGGTCGGAGCCTGCGCCGAGAAGGTATCGGGCCGGTTAACGTTTCCGCCGCCTCTCCGATACCGGCGGGAGGCTGGCTCCATCTATGCTTGGTCCTCGAAAACGAGGCGCGGCGAAGCGCCGCCGCCCTCGAGCCGCCGATAGAAACAAGACTTGCGTCCGGTGTGACAGGCCTTGCCGTCGCCGCCGGGCTCGACGGCGAGCAGAATGGCGTCCTGATCGCAGTCGACGCGCAGGGAGACGACCTTTTGAATCTGGCCGGACGTATCGCCCTTGCGCCACAGGCTCTGACGCGAGCGGGACCAATAATGCGCGATCCCCGTCTCGATCGTCTTGTCGAGCGCCTCCTGGTTCATATAGGCGACCATCAGCGCCTCGCGCGTCGCCGCCTCGATCGTGACGCAGACGATGAGGCCCTGCGCGTCGAAGCGCGGCGTGAACGCTCGGCCTTCTTCGAGCTCATGCGCTTTGGCGTGTGGAACGGCCGACATTTTATCCTCGGAAAATGGCGAGCGAGAGGGCGGCGCCGCATGAGGCGAGCCCTCCCGATTTCAACTCACGACGATAGAGCGCGCTCGGCCGCCGTCAGCGGCCGCCGCGCAGCAGCGTGTAGAAATGCACCTGCTCGTTGGGATCGTCGCGAAACACGCCGGAAAATTGGACGGTGACGGTGGACGAGCCCTGTTTCATTACGCCGCGCATCGACATGCACATATGTTCCGCCTCGACCAGAACGGCGACGCCGCGCGGCGTCAGATATTGGTCGATCGCCGTGGCGACCTGTGCGGTCATGGCCTCCTGCGTCTGCAGCCGCCGCGCATAGACGTCGACGAGACGCGCGAGCTTCGACAATCCGACGACGCCTCCGGTCGGATAATAGGCGATATGCGCTTTGCCGACGAAAGGAACGACGTGATGCTCGCAATGGGACACGAAGGGAATATCGCGCACCAGGACGAGATCGTCATATCCTTCCACCTCCTCGAAGACACGGGCGAGCGCCTCGCCGGCTTCCTCGTTGTAGCCGCGGAAGAATTCCTCATAGGCCTTGACGACGCGATGCGGCGTCTCCTTGAGGCCTTCGCGATCGGGATCGTCTCCCGCCCAGCGCAACAGGACACGGACCGCCGCCTCCGCTTCCTCGCGGGTCGGTCGTTCAGCGGGCTTCTCCGCCGCGGGCGGGCGGCTGAGCAAGGACTTAACCACGGCATCCATGTGGCGCCTCCTAGAGGAGATAGAGCCCGAAGACTCAGAGGGGTGAGCGGATCGCCGCTTTCAAGACGGCCTCGGAATATTATATACTCAGTGTAGGAATTAAACGTAACCCCCTCGAAGCAACTTATCGGCCACATGCTGGATCAAGTCTACAACACGCGTATTCTGGAGCTCGCCGCCGAGATACCGCGCCTCGGGCGCCTGGAGGCTCCGGACGCCAGCGCCACGGCGCATTCCAAACTCTGCGGATCGACGGTCACTGTCGATGTCGCGCTGCGGGACGGGAAAGTGACTGATTTCGCACATGAAGTGAGGGCCTGCGCGCTGGGGCAGGCGTCGTCCTCGATCATGGCGCGCAATATCATCGGCTCCACGCCGCAGGAGTTGCGCGAGCTGCGTGAGACGGTGCGACGAATGCTGAAGGAGAACGGCCCGCCGCCCGCCGGCAAATGGGCCGATGTCGCCATTCTCGAGCCGGTGCGCGACTTCAAGTCGCGCCATGCTTCGACGCTTCTCACCTTCGACGCCGTCGTCGACGCGATCGGCAAGGCCGGCGCGGCGACGCAGGCGACGTGAGGACCTTTCGACAGACGGCGTTTCCGCCTAACTTGCGGCCATGTCGGCCCTTTCGATTCGTATTCTCGGCATCGACCCCGGTCTGCGCAACACCGGCTGGGGAATTATCGAAGCGTCTCGAGGATCGCGCCTCTCCTTCGTCGCCTGCGGCAGGCTGCATTCGGACACGGACGCCTCCATGGGCGCGCGACTGGCGCAATTGCAGCAGGGTCTCGCGCGCATCATCGCCGATTATGCGCCGCATGAGGCGGCGGTCGAGGAAACTTTCGTCAATCGCGACCCGCAATCGGCGCTGAAGCTCGGACAGGCGCGCGGCGTCGCCCTCGCAGCCCCCGCGCTCGCCGGCTTGGATGTCGAGGAATATGCCGCGAACCTCGTCAAGAAGACCGTCGTCGGCAATGGCCACGCCGACAAAGCGCAGATCGCCATGATGGTGCGCGTGCTGCTGCCGGCGAGCCTGGCGCGAAGCGCCGACGCCGCCGACGCGCTCGCAGTCGCCATTTGTCATGCGCAGCATCGCAATGCGCGGGCGATGGCCCGTCGGCCTTCGGAGCTTGTGAAATGAGACGGACGCCCGTCTTTTCCGCCGCTGTCCTTCTGCCGGTCGCGGCGGCGGCGCTCGCCGGCTCGCTCGACGGCCTCACCCCGGCGGGACGATATGCGCTCGACGCCGCGGGCTGCAAAGTGAAGGATTATTTCGCGACGCTGACCGAGACGGCGATCGTGCTGCCGACCTTCTCCTGCGAAGGCGTCGCCTTCGACCAGACCGAGAAGAGAGCCGGACGCGCCGTCTTCATCGCGCGCGCGAAGGCCTGCGTCGGCGAGGAGACGCTCAAAGCCGCGCCCGACGCGTTTTCCTTGGCGCTCGAGGACGGCGTCTTGCAGTTTTCTTGGAAAGACGGGACGAAGAGCGCGAAGCTGCGCCGCTGCCCGGCGCATCGAGGCGAGCGATGATCGGCAAGCTCAAAGGCGTCATCGATTCATATGCGGAAGATTTCGTCATTCTCGACGTGCATGGCGTCGGCTATGTCGTGCAATGTTCCGCACGCACGCTGCAGAGACTGCCGCCGGTCGGCGAAGCGGCGGCGCTCTCCATCGAGACGCAAGTGCGCGAGGACGCGATCCGCCTCTTCGGCTTTGTGAGCGACGCCGAGCGCGACTGGTTTCGCCTGTTGCAGACGGTGCAAGGCGTCGGCGCGAAAGTGGCGCTCGCCATTCTCTCAATTCTCGCGCCGGGCGAGCTCGCCTCCGCGATCGCCACGCAAGACAGAGCGATGGTGGCGCGCGCCTCCGGCGTCGGACCAAAGCTCGCCGCGCGCATCGTCGCGGAACTGAAAGACAAAGCGCCCGCCTTCGGCTCGATCGACCCGGCCGTCGTCCACCTTGCCGGCGAAGACGACGCGAAGGGCGCGCCCCAGCCGGCGCAGGATGCGATTTCCGCGCTCGTCAATCTCGGCTACGGACGACCGCAGGCGGCCGCAGCCGTCGCCGCCGGCCTGAAAGCGATCGGCGAAAGCGCCGACGCCTCGGCGCTGATCCGAAGGGGGCTGAAAGAGCTGGCGGGATAGCGCGACACGGACGGACTTGCGGCTCCCTCGTCCGAGAATTTTCGTCGAATTTTTCGCCGCCTGGCTGGCGATGCGACGGCGCGGCCCCATTTGTTCGCTCAGCCAATTGCGAATTGGAGGGGCGTCATGTCACGATCGACTCGCGGAGCCTGTCGCGTCGGCGCGCTTTGCATTCTCTGGTTACTGGGCGGCGCGACGGCTCTCGCGGCGGAGGAGCCGCTATTCTCGCGGTGCGGACCGCCCGGTCCCGCCGAGAATGATCGAATGGCGAGCCGCATGACGCGCGAAGGACGCAGCGCCCTGGCGCCGGTCGGCGCCGCGAAGCTGACAGAGACGACGATCCTTCCGGCGCTCTTGGCTTTCGGCCTTCGCCCGGACGGCTGGCCGACGTCGTCGCCGACCGCGAGCGTCGATCGTTCGAAGCTCTTTTGTCCGCCCGCCGCGCGACTCTGACGCGTTCGCGAATTCCGGCGGGACGAACGCGAGAATGAGCGCTACCTCTCCGCTTCGATGACGTCGCGGTAGATTTCCGCGAGCGGAACGCCGACGCCGATCGCCGGCAGATCGAGCTCCGCCGCGAGCCCGTCGAGAATGCGCACGCCGGCCCAGACCTCCCCGATCTTATCGAAGGTCTCGATATGTGCGCGGTCGCGCTCGACCAGCACGTAATGGCGCAGGCTCGGCAGCTTCTGATAGACGGCCCATTTCTCGAACCGATCGCGGGCCTTGCTGCCCTCCGACATGACCTCGACGAGGACAGTGGGGTCGGGTAGCGAGGCCGCCCCCGGCTCGAGCGGCCGGCAATGAACGATGACATCGGGAAGCATGGAGGACTCGTTCGGCTTGTCCCGCAGCCGGAAGCTCTCGATCAAGGTTCGACAAGGCGAGCCCTTGGCCCGCAGCCGTTCGCGCAGGCCATTGGAAAGGTTTTGGATTATGTAATTGTGCTCCCACCGTGCGCCGACCATCATGCGCACGACTCGGCCGCCGATCAGCTCCCATTTCTCGTCGGCGGGCTTGTCGGCGAGCAATTCCTCGAAATCGTCGAGGGACATATATTCATATTGCCGCGAAACATGTGTCATGGGCGTGCTCCCGCTCTGCGAATATAGCACCGCGCCCCGCCCCGCGCATCGGGGCCGAGCCGTTCTGCCGCCCGCCTCGCGGTCCCGTCGACGATGACATATCATGCGCATTATATGTTATGAGCCGCCCGGAGCTAGAGGAGGCCCGCGATGAACGTGTCTGTCGGCAAGCATTGGGAAGAATTCATCGACAGCCTCGTGAAGCAGGGCCGCTACGCCTCGGCGACCGAGGTCATGCGCGAGGGCCTGCGGCTCGTCGAGGAGCGTGAGGCCAAGCTGAGGTCGCTGCGCGAGACGATCGAGGCGTCGATCGCGGAAGGGGGCGCCTATTCGAGCGAGGAAGTGAGAGACTATCTCGAGAAGAAGCGCGTGGAGCTGAAAGCCCGAGGTTTGAATTGCGACAACTCGTCTATTCAGGAGCCGCGAGACGGAGCCGCGGCGAATTGCTCGAATATTTGACGATCGAAATGGGCGCGGAGGCGCTCGCTCGGCCGATCGTCTCGCGAATCGAGGAGCAATGCTCGAAACTCGCCGAACCGCCGACGATCCTCGGCCGCCCGTGTGACGACCTTTCGCCGGGCCTACGCAGCTTTCCTTTCCGGGGCTATGCCACCTTCATGCGCTACCGCGAAACCACTCTGGAAATCGTGAACATCCTGCATTCGAGACGCGGCCCCGACGCGATCATGAGCGCGAACGAGCACTGATCCTTGACCGGCGCCGGAACAGACCACACCAAGCAGAAGCTCGAAGGCGGCCCGGCAATCGTGCTGGTGCGTCCGCAGCTCGCCGTCAACATCGGCATGTGCGCGCGCGCTATGGCCAATTTCGGGCTCTCCGATCTGCGGCTCGTCTCGCCGCGCGAGGGCTGGCCGCGCACCGGGGCCTATCGCAAAGGGGCCTACGCGGCGGCGGCTGGCGCGGTGCATCTGCTGGAAGGCGCGAAGCTGTTCGACAGCGTCGAGGCGGCGATCGCCGATCTGACCTTCGTCTATGCCGCGACGGCGCGCGGACGCGGCCAATCGAAACCCGTGCTCACGCCCGACAAAGCGCTGCCGACGACGGCCGCGCGCATGGCCGCCGGCGAGCGCCACGGCGTGTTGTATGGTCCCGAGCGGACCGGCCTCGACAACGACGATGTCGCGCTCGCCGACGCCATCCTCACCTTCCCCGTCAATCCCGCCTACGCCTCGCTCAATCTGGCGCAGGCCGTGCTGCTCACCGGCTATGAATGGTTCCGCGCCGCGCATGGCGACGCCATTCCGTTCGACGTCACGCCACGCTCGCCGCCCGCGAGCCGCGAGATGACGCTCGCCTTCTTCGATTTTCTCGAGGAAGAGCTCGACAAGCGGCAGTTCTTTCGCCCCGCGACGAAGAAGCCCGTGATGTCGCGCAACCTGCGCAATATGTTCCATCGCATGAGCCTCACGGAACAGGATGTGCGCACATTGTGGGGGATGGTCGTGCGGCTCGTCGAAGGCCCGCGCCGCGAGCCGAAGAACCCGAAACGGCGGAAACACCCGGAAGAGACGGCCGAGCCGGAGGCTTGACGCCCGCCGTCATTGCGAGCCGAAGGCGAAGCAATCCAGAAAGCGCTTTACGGCCCTGGATTGCTTCGCTTCGCTCGCAATGACGGGAGCCGCTGATGTAGAATGACTCCATGCCGCGTTACGCCGAACTCGCGACGACGACCAACTTCTCCTTCCTGCGCGGCGCCTCGCATCCGGAAGAGATGGTGGCGCGGGCGATCGAGCTCGGGCATTGCGGCGTCGGCGTCGCCGACCGCAATTCGCTCGCCGGCGTCGTGCGCGCCTTTTCCTTCCTGCGCGAACACGAAGAGGCGGCGCCGAATTTTCGTCTCGCCGTCGGCGCGCGTCTCGTCTTTGCCGACGAGACGCCGGACATTCTCTGCTATCCGCGCGACCGCGCCGCTTATGGGCGCCTGTGCCGCCTGCTGACGCGCGGCAATATGCGAGCCGAGAAAGGCGATTGCACGCTCTATCTCGACGATCTCCTCGAGCATGGCGAAGGTCAGCAGCTCATCGTCATGGAGAATGGCGCGCTCGCGCCTCGTCTCGTCGACTCCTTCAAAGGCCGCCTATGGCTCGCCGCCACGGCGCTGTATGGCGTCGAGATGCGCGCCGCGCTCACGCGCCGCATCGAACTCGCGCGCGCACACGGGCTTCCGCCGATCACGGTCAATGACGCGCATATGCATGTCGCGGAGCGGCGTCCGCTCGCCGACGCGCTCACTTGCGTGCGCGAAAAGACGACGCTCGATCGCGCCGGACATCTGCTCGCCGCCAATGGCGAACGCTATCTGAAAAGCGCCGAAGAAATGGCGCGCCTGTTCGCCGACGCGCCGGAGGCGGTGGAGCAGACGACACGATTTTTGGACGGACTGTCCTTTCGGCTCGCCGACCTCGCCTATCGATATCCGAGCGAATTGCGCGAGGGCTTTTCCAGCGAACAGGAAGCTCTCGAGGCTTTCGCCTATGCCGGCGCGGCCATGCGCTATCCGGACGGCGTTCCCGAAAAAGTCGAAGCGCTGCTGCGCCACGAATTGCAGCTCGTCGGCGAATTGAATTACGCCGCCTATTTTCTCACCGTGCACGATATCGTGCGTTATGCGCGCACGAAGGGCGTTCTCGCACAAGGGCGCGGCTCGGCGGCCAATTCCACGATCTGCTATTGCCTCGGCGTCACCGAGGTCGATCCGACGAAGCATGACCTCCTGTTCGAGCGTTTCGTCTCGGCAGAGCGCAACGAGCCGCCCGACATCGACGTCGACTTCGAGCATGAGCGGCGTGAAGAGGTGATGCAATATATCTATGGGCGCTTCGGCCGCGAGCGCGCCGGATTGACGGCGAGCGTCGTCACCTATCGCTCGCGCTCGGCCGTCCGCGAGATCGGCAAGGCCTTCGGCCTGTCGAGCGATACGATCTCGCGCCTCTCCGACAATGTGTGGGGGTCTTCGCGCGGCGGCGTCGGCGAGGAAGGCGTCGCGCGCGCCGGCCTCGACGCCGCCGAGCCGCGCCTCGCCAAGGCGCTGGCGCTGACGCGCGAAATCATCGGCTTCCCGCGGCATCTGTCGCAGCACACCGGCGGATTCGTCATCACGCGCGATCGTCTGGACGAGGTCGTTCCCGTCGCGCCCGCCGCGATGGAGGGCCGCACGACGATCGAGTGGGACAAGGACGACCTCGACGCGCTCGGCATTCTGAAGATCGACGTGCTGGCGCTCGGCATGCTCACCTGCATGAGGAAAGGCCTCGAGCTTCTCGAAAGACATTATGGAGTCGTCCATCGACTGGCGACGATCCCTCCGGAAGACGAGCGCGTCTATGAGATGATCTCGCGCGCCGATACGATCGGCGTGTTCCAGATCGAGAGCCGCGCGCAAATGTCGATGCTGCCGCGCCTCAGGCCTGCGAAATTCTACGATCTCGTCATCGAGGTGGCGATCGTCCGGCCCGGTCCTATTCAGGGCGACATGGTGCATCCCTATCTGCGCCGGCGCATGGGAAAGGAAAAGCTCTCCTACCCGTCCAAGGAACTGGAGCAGGTGCTCGACAAGACGCTCGGCGTGCCCTTGTTCCAGGAGCAGGCGATGAAAATCGCCATCGTCGCCGGCGGCTTCACGCCGGAGGAGGCCGATCGCCTGCGCCGCGCCATGGCGACCTTCAAGCGCGCCGGAACGATCGGGCTGTTTCGCGACAAGATGATCTCGGGCATGGTGGCGCGAGGCTATGCGCGCGATTTCGCCGAACGCTGCTGGAGGCAGATCGAGGGCTTCGGCTCCTACGGCTTTCCCGAGAGCCACGCCGCCTCCTTCGCTCTGCTCGTCTACGCTTCCGCCTGGCTGAAATGCCGCTATCCGGAGGTGTTCGCTTGCGCTCTGTTGAACTCGCAGCCCATGGGCTTCTACGCCGCCGCGCAGATCGTCCGCGATGCGCAGGACCACGGCGTCGAGGTTCACGAGGTCGACGTCAACGCCTCCGATTGGGACTGCACGCTGGAGCCGCGACGGAGCGAGGCGCGACTGCATCCGCGCCATGAATCGATGGCGAGAGATATAAGGTCGACGCATGGCGTAAGGCTCGGCTTTCGACAAATCGCCGGCCTGAATGAAAACGACATGCGCGCGCTCGTCGAGAAGCGTGGCGCCGGCTATGACTCGGTGCGCGACCTGTGGCTGCGCTCGGAGCTCGCGCCGTCCGTGCTGGAGCGTCTCGCCGAGGCGGGAGCCTTCGCCTCACTCGGCCTGCCGCGCCGCGACGCGCTATGGGCCGTGCAGGGCCTGAACCGCGCCGGCGACAAGGACGATCTGCCGCTCTTGCGCAATCTCGCCTTTGTCCCCAAAGAACCGGACGCCGATCTGCCGCCGATGCCGCTCGGCGCGGAGGTGATCGAGGATTACCGCTTCCTGTCGCTGTCGCTGAAGGCGCATCCTTTGTCCTTCCTGCGCGCGCGGCTCGACGCTGAGGGAATCGGACCTTGCGCCGATCTCGGGGAGAAAGAGAGCGGGCGGCGCGTCACGGTCGCCGGGCTGGTGCTGGTGCGCCAGCGGCCGGGCTCGGCGAGCGGCGTGATCTTCTTGACGATCGAGGATGAAACGGGCATCGCCAATATCGTCGTCTGGCCGAAACTGTTCGAGCGTCAGCGCCCCGAAGTCATCGGCGCGCGGCTCGTCGCGGTGACGGGACGCGTGCAGAACGAAGCCGGCGTCATCCATGTCATCGCCCAGAGAATCGAGGATCTGAGCGCGGATTTGCGGCTCCTGGAACTATCGCGCGCTCTTCCCGCGCGCGACGCCATGCCGAAGGGACGCAACTTCCAGTGAGCGCTCATCGCTGCGGGACAGGCGCGAGCGGCGAGGTTTCGACCGCCCTGCCCGGCCTCGCGGCCACCGCCGCTTGGGCGGGCTCCGCACCGCGCGCATCGATGACCGCATGGGCGTCGGCGTCGCCCTGGCGCGGCGCG
>PQAN01000341.1 GCA_003105285.1 Methylocystaceae bacterium | reverse complement strand
CGAAAGCTCTGCTCGCGATCGTCGAAATATTTTTTCAACTCTTCGGCCGAGGGCGGGGGGGCCGCCCCGACGAGCGAGGTCGGCAGGACGAGATAATCGATCTCGCGCGCCTCGTTGCGGAAGCGGTGGATCGCCTCGAGGACGATGCGCGGCGGCTCGACGCCGGCGACGACGGAGTCGGTCAGCTCCTTGCGCAGATAGCTGCCTTTTTGTTCGAGCAGGAAGGAGCGCTCCGTGTAACCCGCGTCGCGCACGATCTGCTTGAAGCGGTCGGCGTCGAATCGGCCCGAGGGACCCTGGAAGACGCTCTCTTCCCGCGTCAGCTTCAAGACCTCGTCCTCGCTGATGACGAGGCCGAGCGCCTTGGCCTTCTGGTCGAGCGAGAGCTCGGTGATGAGCCTCTGGAGCACCTGCTGGTCGATGCCGAACTGGCGCGCCTCCTCATTGGTGATGGCGCGGCGGGCGCGCTGCTGCAGGCGGCGGAGTTCGTTCTGATAGGCGGCGCGATAGGCTTCGACGCTGATCTCGCCGGAGCCGACCTTGGCGAGCCTCGCCGTGGAAAAGCCTTTGAAGACGTCGCCGATGCCCCAGACGGCGAAGCTGAGCGCGATGAACCCGAGCACGAGCCCCAGCAGGAGGCGGCCGATCCGATGTTGCGAGATGGTGCGCAGGCCTTCCAGCATGACGATGAGTTCCCTTGGGCTCGGCGTGCTCCGGCTCTCATGTTCGATCCCGGCCGGAATTGGCGCGGACTATAGGTACGGCCGCGCCGAGTTGCAATCTCGCTCTCGGCCGGGCGCCAGGAGGGGACGATCGACGCGTCGGCGGGGATTCTCGGAACCAGCCGATCATTTGAACGTTCCAACCGCCTAGGGGGCGCCGCGCGGGTCGCGAGGCTCGCGATTTGGGAGAACGACAATGAAGCTCGAAATATTGACGATCGGAGCGGCGGCGCTCGGCTTGTTCGCGATGTCGAATCCGACGCATGCCATGCCTATGGCCCCGCTGGCCGTCGCCGGCGCGGCTTCGAATTTAGCGCCCGCTCACTACAGTCGTTACCCTCACTCGCATCGCGGCGGTCAAGTCTATTACCGCACGGATCGGGGTCGATACGCGGCCGGCGAACGCGTCGGCAGCGGGCGTTCGGTCAGCAAGCCACACGGCCCGAAATACAGGTCTATCTACCGGTAAGGGCCGGGACGCAGACAAGGCGGCTGGCTGAGGGCCGGTCGGTCGAGGTCGCACGCGGCGGCAAGGCTCCGTCCGGGACGCGGCTCAGGGTGCGCGCGTTCCGGCGAGGGCGTCGGCGGAGCGCGCGCGGCCCTTCTCATACCACGGCTTGCTGGCGTTCACGATCGCGACGACGGAAAGCATCACCGGAACCTCGATGAGCACGCCGACCACCGTCGCCAGCGCGGCGCCGGATTCGAAGCCGAACAGCGAAATCGCGGCGGCTACGGCCAGTTCGAAGAAATTGCTCGCGCCGATGAGCGCGGACGGCCCGGCGACGCAATGCTGTTCGCCGACGAGGCGGTTTAGCAGATAGGCGAGGCCGGCGTTGAAATAGACCTGGATCAAAATCGGAACGGCGAGCAGCGCGATGACGGCGGGCTGACGCAATATCTGTTCTCCTTGGAAGCCGAACAGGAGAATCAGCGTGGCCAGCAGCGAAATCAGCGAAATCGGCTGCAAGGCGCGAAGCGTCCGCGTCAGCGCGGGCTCGCCTCCGGCGGCGAGGCGGCGCCGCCGGATCGACTGGGCCGCCAGCACCGGAAACACGATATAGAGCGTCACGGACAGGACGAGCGTGTCCCAGGGGACCGTGATGGCCGAGAGACCGAGCAGAAGGCCGACGATCGGCGCGAAGGCGAAGATCATGATGGCGTCGTTCAGCGCCACCTGCGACAGCGTGAAATGCGGCTCTCCTTTCGTCAGATTGCTCCAGACGAAGACCATCGCCGTGCAGGGCGCGGCGGCGAGCAGGATCAGACCGGCGATGTAGGAATTGATCTGGTCGGCCGGCAGATAAGCTTGGAACAGATAGCCGACGAACAACCAGCCGAGCGCGGCCATGGAGAAGGGCTTCACCGCCCAATTGACGAGCAGCGTGACGCCGATGCCGCGCCAGTGGCGGCGCACGTCGCCGAGCGCGCCGAAATCGATCCTGACGAGCATCGGAATGATCATCAGCCAGACCAGCCCGGCCACCGGCAGATTGACCTTGGCGATCTCGACGGATCCGATCGCGTGGAAAACGCCGGGGAAAAAATGACCGAGCGCAATTCCGACGATGATGCAGAGCGCGACCCATAGGGTGAGGTAACGTTCGAAGGCGGACATCGGCTTTCCTTATCGGCTGGTTGCTCGTCGATCTCGGCGCTCGTCACGTGTTTTCCGCGTGGCGCGTCGTCGTTCCCGTCATTCGGCCGATTTCGCGCAGCTTCGCCTGCAGCGACAATTTATCGAGGCCCGCTCCCGGCAAGGACGCGAATGCGCCGATGCGATTCTTCAAAAATCGGAAGGCCTCCACGAACGCTCTTTCCTTGACGATATCTGTCCCTTCGACGGCCGCGGGGTCCTCGATGCCCCAATGCGCGGTCATCGGCTGACCGGGCCAGACGGGGCAGGCTTCGCCGGCGGCGTTGTCGCAGACGGTGAAGACGAAATCCATTTTCGGCGCGTCCTCGCCGGAAAACTCCTCCCAGCTCTTCGAGCGCAGGCCGTCGACGGGATATTGAAAGCTCTCGAGCACTTTCAGAGCGAAGGGATTGACCACGCCCTTCGGCTGGCTGCCCGCCGAGAAGGCTTCGAAGCGGCCGGCTCCGTCCTTTCGCAGAATGCTTTCGGCGAGAATGGAGCGGGCCGTATTGCCCGTGCAGAGAAACAGCACGTTATAGGTCGTCGGCATGGGTCGGCCTTATTTCGGGCAGCAAGGGGAAGCGGCGGAAGCGGGTGTTTGCAGATTCTTCGGCGCGCAGCAGGCGCCTTCGCTCGCGATTTTCTGCGCGGCGTCGACGCTTTCGCCGTAGACTGCGCTTTCGCCGGTCGTGTGGAACGTCTCCCACAGAACCCCGGCAGGATCGGCGATCCAGGATTTCTCCGATCGCGCATAGCAGCAGGTCGTCTCGCCTTCCTCGAAGACCTCGGCCTTCGTCGCTCGCAGGCGCGCATAGGCGTCTCTCAGCTCCTCGTCGCTCTCCACTTCGATCCCGAGATGATCGAGACCCGTGCGTCGGCCTCGCGCGGAGATCGCGAAATTCACGCGCGGATCGTCGAGCGACCATTTGGCGTAATCGGGCTTCGAGACATTCGGCTCGGCGGCGAAGAGCGTGGAGTAGAATTCGATCGACCGTCGCAGATCGTCGACCGAGATATGCACATGCAGACGCTTCATGGAGTCGGCTCCTTCGTAGCGGCGGGAAGCTCCAGGCATTTTCCGCCGATCGGCTCGCAGCTCTGCGCGTCGCCGGCGCAACAATTCTCCGTGAGATAGGCGAGCAGCGCCTGCATGGTGTCGAAGCGCGCCGTGTAGATCATCGAGCGTCCCTCACGTCGAACCGCCACCAGCTCCGCCTGACGCAATCTGTCGAAATGGAACGACAGCGTGTTGGGCGCGAGACCGAGCGCGCTCGCGATCTCGCCCGCCGGCGATCCGCGCCGGCCGGCCTGCACGAGCAGTCGAAAGATATCGAGCCGATTGTCCTGCCCGAGCGCCAGCAGCGCCGCGACGGCGTTTGATTTTTCCATATTTCAACGAATATCGAAATAATTCCCAGGCGTCAACAGGAGCGTTCGGATCGAAGCCCGCCGGCCGCGATTTTTCCGTGATAAGGCAACTCTGGCGGGGCGCGGCGAATTGCCGTTGGTCGGAGGCGCTGATATGGCGCTCGTTCGCGCGTATGATTTGTTCATTTGAAGGACCCCCGCCATGACCTCGAATCCGCGCCCGCTCGTCGCCGGAAACTGGAAGATGCACGGATTGCTGGCGTCGATCGGCGAGATCGAGGCGGTCGCCGCGGGCTATGACGCGGAATTGCGCGCGCGGGCCGAACTCGTCGTTTGTCCGCCTGCGACCCTGCTGGCGCTGGCGAGGCCCATTGCGGCGGACGTCGGCCTCGGCGGACAGGATTGTCACGACGAGGAGTCCGGCGCTCATACAGGCGACATTTCGGCTCGGATGTTGGCGGACGCCGGCGCGACCTATGTCATCGTCGGCCACAGCGAGAGACGCGCAGCCTATGGCGAGAGCGACGCGCTCGTGCGCGCCAAGGCGGAGGCGGCGTCGCGGGCGGGCCTCACGCCGATCGTCTGCGTCGGCGAGACGCGCTTCGACCGCGAAGCGGGGCGGGCGGTCGAGATCGTCGGTCGGCAAGTGGATGGCTCCGTTCCCTGGAGCGCGCCGCCGGAGCGGCTCGTCATCGCGTATGAGCCGGTCTGGGCGATCGGCACCGGTCTGACTCCGACGCCACGCGACGTCGCCGATATGCACGGCGCGATCCGCGCGCGGCTCGAGACGGGCTTCGGCGCGGGCAATGGCGGAGCGACGCGCATTCTCTACGGCGGCTCGGTCAAGCCGGCCAACGCCGCCGAGCTCCTGCGCGCGCCGGACGTCGACGGCGCGCTGGTCGGCGGCGCCTCGCTGAAGGCGGCGGATTTTTTAGGGATCGCCGGCGCGTATAGGTGAGCGGAGAATCGAATTCCATGGCGGCGGCTTGCCGCCATCTTGGGCGCCCGCTATAAGCGCGGCGTTCCCTTTCACCCTCAAACGAACGAGACGACGCGCCCATGGCGATCGAACGCACCTTCTCAATCATCAAGCCGGACGCGACGAAGCGCAATCTGACCGGCAAGATCAACGCCTTGATCGAGRGCGCCGGCCTGCGCATCGTGGCGCAGAAGCGCATCCGCCTCACCCGTGAACAGGCCGAGAYCTTCTACGGCGTCCACAAGGAGCGTCCGTTCTTCGGCGAGCTCATCGACTCGGTGACGTCGGGTCCCGTCGTCGTGCAGGTGCTCGAAGGCGACGGCGCGATCGCCAAATATCGCGCCGTCATGGGCGCGACCAATCCGGCCAATGCCGACGCCGGCACGATCCGCAAGGAATTCGCGATTTCGACGGGCGAGAATTCGGTGCACGGCTCCGATGCGCCCGAGACGGCGGCCGTCGAGATCGCGCAGTTCTTCTCGGGCAACGAGATCGTCGGCTGAGGGCTGGCGGGTTACAGCACGTCATTCCCGATGCTCGCGAAGCGAGCATCGGGAATCCGGGCCGGCGGCGCCCCGAGTTCCTGCCGTCGGCTATCGCGGCTCCCGGTGAGGCTCTCGGCTCGTCGGCGCATCCGAGGCTATGGTCACGCCGTTCGCCCTCGGCTCGCAATGGCGCGGCGGGTCAATTCGCGAATCTCGGAAAATATGCTTTCAGCAGCCGATCGCGATAAGCGACGAGATTGGCCTTCGCCAACGCCGCCGAGCGTGTCGGCATGTCGTTCTCGGAAGCCAGAACCTCGGCGATGAAGGCGAAGGCGGTGGCGTCGGCGCCGCTCGGCTCGTCGCCGAAAAGAAACGGCTTCTCGCCGAGCAGAACCGCCAGCGCCTCGATGTCGCGTCTTCCGAGCTCGGCGATCTCCGCCTCCGAATGCCGGCCGACGCCCTGCGCGCGCAGGCTCCTGGCGATTTTCCTGCGGACGAACGCCTTGACGAGAGGCCGTATCGGAGCGGGAATGGAATCGAAAAATCTCGCCGCTCCTCGCTCGAAATTGGCGTCGTCGATCCAGCGCGCATGAACGATGATCCAATAGAGATGCTCCTCCAGCATCTTCTCGAGCGCCCAGCCTTGCGCGCGCTGCTCGGGCGTCAGCTTGGCGTCGAGGTCGACGCCATATTTCTTCTCGATGTGAAATCTGATGAAGGTGGAGTCGGCGACGATCGTTCCTTCGTCGTCGATATAGGGGAGCTTGCCTTTCGGCGCGCGCGAAAAGCCCTCGTGGTTCTCGACATAGGGGATGTCCGCGAGCTTCAGCAGCGTCATGGTCTTCAGGACGAAAGGGCTGGCGTCCGGCAGGCCGAAATAAGGACCGAACGAATAGAGAGTGATCATGAAGGCCTCGTTTGAAATCGAGCGCCGCGCGGATTTGAGATAAGACGAATATGATCCGCGCCGCTTGGACTGCGCCATATTTCGACAGTAGAGTAAATTTATGTCCGCATTTGGCGCGGGGGAGGAGTTGCGGCGATGCGGCGTGGAGGCAGGTGGATGCTGCGAGCAGGCGCTTTTCTCTTGCTGGCCGCCGCGACCCTGGCCACTCCTTTGGACGGGGCGTTCGGGCTCGCCAAGATTCTCGGCTGGGCGGCGTTTCTCTGCCTTTTTATCCTCCCGAGCCCCTGCCGAAGCGGCGCCGCCTATCCATTTCGTCACGGGTTTCGCGCTGGAGCCGCCTGCGCCATCGCGCCTTCTGGCGATCAGGGCGCCGAGGGGACGACGAGCGCCGGTGCGGACCCCGTCGCCGCGCCGCGCGTGCGATTTCCCGCGACCTGAACCGTTCCCGATGCGACGAGCCGCAGCGCGAGCGGATAGATCATATGCTCCTGCTCCAGCACTCGGGCGCCGAGCGTTTCCGGCGTGTCTGCGTCCAGCACGGGCACGGCGGCTTGCGCCACGATCGGCCCCTCATCCATTTCGGGCGCGACGAAATGGACGGTGCATCCATGGATTTTCACCCCGTCCGCCAGCGCGCGCTCATGCGTATGGAGGCCGCGATAGGCCGGCAATAGAGCAGGGTGGATATTGAGCATGCGCCCTCGCCATTGCTCGATGAACCAGGGCGTGAACAGACGCATGAAGCCGGCGAGACACAGGAATTCGATGCGATGCGTTTCGAGCACGATCTGTAGCGAGCGTTCGAACTCCTCCCGCCCCGCATAAATCTTGTGATCCACGGCGGCGACGGCGACGCCTTTGGCCTTGGCCTTGGAGAGGCCAGAGGCTTCGGGACGATTGGAGACGACGAGCGCGATGTCGGCGGGAAAATCCGGCGCGCGCGCGGCGTCGATCAGCGCGTCCATATTGGAGCCTCGCCCGGAGATCAGGATCGCGGTGCGCAGACGGCTCACAATGCGAGACTCCCCAGCGTGACGACGCGCGGGCCGTCGCCGGCCTCGATGATCTCGCCGATCGCGACCGGCTCGAGACCTGCCGCGCGCAAAGCAGCGAGCGCGTTATCCGCGCCTTCGCGTTCGGCGACGACGACCATGCCGATTCCGCAATTGAACGTGCGCAGCATCTCATCTGACGCGACACTGCCTTCGCGCGCCAGCCAGCCGAAAACCGGCGGAACCGGAAAGGCTGTGAGGTCGAGCGCGGCTCCCCGTCCTTTGGGCAGCACGCGCGGCAGATTGTCGGGAAAGCCGCCGCCGGTGACATGGGCGAGCGCCAGAATATGCTCGCTCGCCTTCAGCGCCGCGAGCAGCGGCTTCACATAGATGCGGGTCGGCTCGAGCAGCGCCTGCGCCAGGCTGCGGCTCGCGTCATAGGGCGCCGGCGCGTCCCATGCGAGGCCGATGGTCGACACGATGCGCCTCACCAGCGAAAAGCCGTTGGAGTGAACGCCGGAGGAGGGGAGTCCAAACAGAATGTCGCCGGCTTTCACATCGCCTTTCGGCAGCAGGCGCGCGCGCTCTGCGGCGCCGACCGCGAAACCGGCGAGGTCATAATCGCCGCTCGCATAGAGCCCCGGCATTTCGGCGGTCTCGCCGCCGAGCAGCGCGCAGCCCGCTTCGACGCAGCCGTCCGCGATTCCTTTGACGACGGCGGCCGCCGCCTCCGGCTCGAGCTTTCCTGCGGCGTAATAATCGAGAAAAAAGAGGGGCTCGGCGCCTTGCACGACGAGATCGTTGACGCACATGGCGACGAGATCGACGCCGATCGTCTCGTGAATGCCGGATTCGATGGCGATCTTGATCTTGGTGCCGACGCCGTCGTTGGCGGCGACCAGCACCGGATCGGCGAAGCCCGCGGCCTTGAGGTCGAAGACGCCGCCGAAGCCGCCGATCTCGCCGTCGGCGCCCCGCCGGCGGGTGGCGCGTACGGCCGGCCGGATGAGGTCCACCAGGCGATTGCCCGCGTCGATGTCGACCCCAGCCTGCGCATAAGTGAGGCCATTGTTTCTTGCCGGCATGCAGTACGTCCCGCGCTCGTTTCGAGCCTGCGGCCTAACGCCTAATGGCAGCGCGCGCAATCTGTTTCGCACAAGTCGACTCTTGCCGTGCGCGGAGGCGTCCTGTATGAGCGGTCGCTATTCGCAGCGACGCCGAGGGTCCGGCGCCGCTGCTCGGACGGCCTCGTGGCGGAGTGGCTACGCAGAGGACTGCAAATCCTTGTACGGGGGTTCGATTCCCTCCGAGGCCTCCAGCAACCTTTCCGCGCCGCCAGTTTGGCTTTGTCTTTCGCGAGGAACGGAAGCGGCGACGCTCGCCGGCCTCGCGCTATTTTATAAAGTCGACGACGATCGATATCGGCTTTCCGTCCGCTCTATTGTCGTTTGGCGGGGCCCTCATCACGAACATCTCGTTTTCTGGAAAAGGCTCGCAAACATAGCGCTCGTCATCGATGAAATAGTGATAGAATTCGATGTGCTCGCAGCGCCTCAAATTCGAACGCAGCACCAATTCCAGAATGTTTTCGTAGGTCGGGAACCACAGATGGGCGTTGCCGTCTGTCCCGTAGACAGAGGATGCTGCTGTTGTTTTTGGATCGTATACAACCGTTCCTCCCATGAGCAAATCTGCGATGACTCTCCCTTCATGATCATAAACAGATCGCTTCTTTAGAAGCGGGCTTCGATAGTCCGGAACGCTGAGGCGGAATATTCCTCCTTGTGCGAGAACGCTATATATATCATTGAATATATCAGGTATAAATTCACGAGGAATATGCTCGAACACATCCTGTGACTGAATCTTAAAGATAGAAGAGTTTTGAAAAGGGAGCTTCGCTGTAGCGTCGTGGCGTATCTCTCTGTCATGTGACGGATGCAAGGCCAGGCCGACGAAATTTTTCACCCCATACTGACGCTCGTTTTTGCCAAGATTGCCGAAATACAGATATGGGTTGTCGATCGGCGTGGCGGGATGTTTCATTTTATTCCTCTTCTTGTGCAGCGAATTCAGGCGTCCGCACATCTGCAAATGCCGCCGCTTGCGCGTCTCGTCCAAGTTATCGCGCTATGTTGCCGCGCCGACAAGCGGACGCGGCATCGAGCCTGGCTCAATTTTCGTAACGTTTCGAAGGATTTCGCCGTTCCGGGCGAGCCATGAGCGTCAGGCTCGCGGTTCACGACGCCGTCCGCCGTCGGAGCGCGAGCCTTCGGTCTCGCTCCGATTTCGGCACGAAGGCGCCTGGCGCGCGTCTGGACGCCCCAGGACTTTTCTACAGCCTGCCGTGCGATCGTCGTCAGTTCGGCACGATCGGCAGCGTCTGCTCGAGCGCGCCGAGTTTCTCGGGCAAGCTCGCCACCGTATCCGCCAAGGCGGCGGTGAGCAGGCTCTCCGCGACGTCATGCTTGTACTCGTCGAGAATGGCGTCGAGAGCGTCGTAGGAATCGTCGAGAATAGGCCGTGCGAGACTGACGCCCGCGTCCTTGGCCAATTTCGCGGCGAACTCCAGCCGCGTCTTGGTCGCCTCCGGCAACATGGCGATAACCGCGCGCTCATAAGCGCCGTCGAACATGTCGCGCAGAGAAAGAAGCGCTCTCGTCAGACGATAAAGTTCGGCCAGCTCGAAATTATTGACGTCCGTCGAAATCTTATCCATTGGTGTTCTCAATTCGCCGTGGTCTAACGGCCTTGGAACTTGAACTCCGCTGGGACCTTTGTCAAGCTTGACAAGTAGTTGTCTGGATTAACAGTTCGTTGATTTGGTTTTGCTTTCGACGATCGGGAGACGGCGAGAGGGGCGGTCGTTTCGACTCGCCTCGGCGACATGTACAGACACGTCGGGGATCAAATCGTCGCGGCGGATCTGTGATGCCGTTTCTTCACTTCGGCGATCTGGTCGAGCATTTTTTTCAGCTCGTCTATCGCATTTTGTTCATCGGCGGTGAGATCGCCGTCGGGATGAAAATGCGCGAGCAGAACGAGCAGCGCATCGCCGATGCGGCCGAGCTGCTTGCCATAGCTGCCGACGTCCGAAAGAACCTCCGCCTCGACCTGCGGCGCGCTGGACTTGCCGAGATTGATGTTGATGAGGCCGAACTGGCTCCCGTAGGGGTTGAAGACAGCCGTCCAGGGATTGATAGTCTGGGCGACGTCGCCCGAAAGCGGAAGCTTGAAAATCGGCATGGGAAGCGCCTCTCTCAAATCATGCGTGAAGGAGGCGCATTATCCCACATTCCCCGCGTCGGTCGAAGTCGCCCGCCGCTTTTGGG
>PQAN01000340.1 GCA_003105285.1 Methylocystaceae bacterium | reverse complement strand
TGGACGGCCAATGCGCAAGTTCCTTCCAAAGCGCGCGAGAACCGCCGCCTCCTGGAAGCGCTGATGCGCCGCCACGGTTTCGTCAACTACCCGCGCGAGTGGTGGCATTTCACGCTGGAGGGCGCCGCGAAAGCGCCGAGCTTCGACGTCGAGATCGAGTGACGCGGCTTCCGGTCATTCGACCGCGAGCCGCGCCCGCGCGCGCAATTTCTCCGTCTCGCTCTTCAATTGCCCGCAGGCGGCGAGAATGTCGCGGCCGCGCGGCGTGCGCACCGGGCTCGCATAGCCGGCGTCGAAAACGATGTCCGAGAAGCGCTCGATCGTCTCCCAGTCGGAGCATTCGTATGGCGCGCCGGGCCAGGGATTGAAGGGAATGAGATTGATCTTGGCCGGAATGCCCTTCAGCAGCCGCACCAGTTCGCGCGCCTCGGCCGGGCTGTCGTTGACGCCCTTCAGCATCACATATTCGAAGGTGATGCGCCGCGCGTTCGAGACGCCGGGATAGTCCCTGCAGGCCTCCAGCAATTGCCGGATCGGGTATTTCTTGTTGAGCGGCACGAGTTCGTCGCGCAGCTCGTCGCGCACGGCATGCAGCGAGATCGCCAGCATCGGCCCGCATTCGGCGCCCAGTCTCTCGATCTGCGGCACGACGCCCGAGGTCGAAACCGTGATGCGCCGCTTCGACAGCGACAGGCCGTCGCCGTCCGACATCACCTCGATGGCGTTCTCGACATGCTCGAGATTATAGAGCGGCTCGCCCATGCCCATGAAGACGATGTTGGAGACGGCGCGCACATCCTCGCCCGATGGAACGAGTCCGTCCGTCGGGCGGGCGAGTCCCGGAAAATCGCCCAGACGAAAGCGCGCCACGAGGAGCTGCGAGACGATTTCCCGCGATGTGAGATTGCGCACGAGGCGCTGCGTGCCGGTATGGCAGAAGCTGCAATTGAGCGTGCAGCCCACTTGGCTCGAGACGCAGAGCGTGCCGCGATCGCTCTCCGGAATATAGACGCATTCGATCTCCGCGCCCTTGTCCTGCGCGTCGATGGGATCGAGCCGCAGCAGCCATTTGCGCGTGCCGTCGGTCGAGACCTGCTCCGCGACGATCTCGGGCAGCGCCAGCGTGAAACGCTCGGCGAGCACTGCGCGCAACGCTTTTGAAATGTTCGACATATCGGCGAAGTCGCGGGCGCCGCGAAAATAAATCCAGTGCCAGAGCTGCGCGACGCGCATCCTTATCTCGCGCTCGGGCGTATCGATAGAGCGCAAGGCGTCGGCGAGTTCGGCGCGGGTCAGGCCCGCGAGCGAGCGCTTGGCGTCGGGAAAGGCGCGCGCCGGTGAGGCGCTGGCGAGAGAAAGCGGCATGAAGACCTCGGAGTGAGGGCGCATTATAACATACGCGGCGGAAGGCTCTACGGCCGCTGCGGGAAAGGCTTCACATGGCGACGGCTCGCAAGATCGTCATCGCGACTTTCGGCTCGCTCGGCGATCTCAACCCCTTCGTGGCGCTCGCCCACGCTCTGAAGCGGCAAGGCTTCGAGCCGGTCCTCGCCACATCGGAGTTCTATCGCGGCTGGATCGAAGGCGAAGGTCTGGGCTTTGCGCCGATGCGTCCAGATGTCGACGAGGTGACCGAGCGTCTCGGCATGGATATAGGCGAAATCGCCGAGCGCGTCTCTCGGGACGACGGCTTCATGTTCCGCGAGCTGATCTTCCCCTATCTGCGCCAAAGCTGTGACGATGTCGCGGCGGCCGGCGAAGGCGCCTCGGCGATCGTCGCCCACAGCCTCGCTTTCGCCGCGCAGATCGCCGCCGAGCGCCTCGGCCTGCCGCTCGTCAATGTCGTGCTGTCGCCGTTGTTCTTGTTCTCGGCCCATGATCCGCCGCAAGGCGAGCGAACGCCTTTCGTGCGCGCGCCGAACTCGGCTCCGGCGCTCGCCTATAACAAAGCGCTGGCCTGGGCGCTGACGAGGATGTTGAGCCTCCGCGCGACGCCGCTCGGCCGATTGCGCCGCGATCTCGGCCTGCCGCGTCGCAAGGGGCGAGCGCTGCTGACCGGCGGTCCTTCGGTCACGGCGACGATCGCGCTGGCGAGTCCGTTGCTCGCCCCGCCGCAGCCCGACCATCCGCCGAACACATTCATCGCCGGACACACGTTCCACGATCGCTTCGTCGACGCCACCGAGAGCCTGCCGCCCGAACTCGAAAAATTCCTGACGGCCGGACCGTCGCCGCTCGTCGTCACGCTCGGCAGTTTCGTCGTGCGCGACAAGGTGGAGTTCTATCGCGCCGCCGGCGCAGCGGCGCGGCGCCTCAGGCGTCGCGCCGTGTTGCTCGCGGCCGAGGAGGAGCGCGCCGCTCTGAGCGAGGGCCTGCCGGCCGATCTGTTCGTGGCCGGCCATGTCCCGCATTCGCTGCTATTGCCGCGCGCCGCCGCCGTCGCGCATCACGGCGGCGCCGGCACGAGCGGGCAGGCGCTGCGCGCCGGCAAGCCGCAGCTCGTCATTCCGTTCTTCGGCGATCAGCCCGACAACGCCGGGCGTCTCGCGCGCCTCGGCGTGGCGCGGCGCCTTCCTTTCGAGCGGTTTTCCGTCGATCGGGCGGTCGCCGAGCTCGAGGCGCTGTTCGCCGACGAGGCTTATGCAAGTCGAGCGCGCGAACTCGGCGCGATCGTTTCGCGCGAGGACGGCGCGGCGAGGGCTGCGGAACGAGTAGCCGCGCTCCTGACGCGCGAGCCCGCCGTGGTCGGAGGGTAACGATGTCGAGAAAAGTTCTTTTTGCGATCGCGGCGATTTTATCGACTTTCGCCGGCGCCGCGCGAGCTCGAACCTTACCATACGCGCATCGGCGAGGGCGGCTTCTCGGCTGGACGCCGCCCGCGCCGGCCGACAAATGCGCTCCGGGCGCGCCGCTCAGGGCGTGCGATCACTCCGACGTCTTATCGCTCTCGCCGAGCTTCGGGGCTTTCAGCGCATCGGCGAGGCGCATTTTGGCTGAACCGGGCGAGAGCGGCTTCTGCTGGCTCTCATGCGGCGCCCAGCCGGACAGCCAGACGAGCTCGAATGTCGCGCGGACACGGCCGTCCGCGTCGCTGAAGCGCTCGGCGTAGATTTCGCCGGCGCGCATCAGCACGTCGCGCCGCAGCGGACGTCGCGAGCGCTGCGTCAGCGCATTGGCGGCGCCCATGGCGCGCAGCTCGGCGCAGAGAGCGAACATCGAATCATAGCGCAGCGTGAAGGCGTCGATGTCCGTGACCGGCAAAGCGAAGCCGGCCCGCTGCAGGAGCGAACCCAAATCGCGCAGATCGACGAAAGACGAGACGCGCGGGCTCGCGCCGCCGGAAAGCTCGCCTTCGGCCTGTGCGAAAGCCGCGCGCAGCTCGACGAGACTGGCGCCGCCGGGAAAACATGCGAGGAAAAGGCCGTCCGGCGCGAGCGTCCGCCGCACCTGCGCCAGCGCGCCAGGCAGGTCGTTGACCCATTGCAGGTCGAGGCCCGAGACGACGAGGTCGAAAGCGGCCGGAGCGAAGGGCAAGCTCTCTTCGCTGGCGACGACATCTACGCCGTCTGCGGCCCAGAGAGCGGCGGCGCGCAACGGCAGGGGACGTCCGCTGGATTCGACGGCTCGCGCGAAATGCGGAGAAGGCGAGCAGAGGTCGAGGGAGCGGCGGAACTCGCGTTTGATCCCCGCGAGCCGATCGGCGAGGTCGTCGGCCGCGCGCGCCATCAGGAAATCCGGCGCGCCGCCGCGCAGCGCCCGCTCGAGGCGCAGCCGCAACAACCGGCGATCGAAAATGGAGGGCGTCGGGGAGGGGGATTGCATGGCCCCGTCATGCCTCGAGCCGGCGCCCGTGCGCAAGCGCGCAGCCGTCATCGTCCGGCCCGCTGACAATGAGCCGAAAAAAAAAGACGGCCTACCGGCGCGCTGCAGCCCGAGCTAGGCTCTATATGACGAAGTCGAGCGCGAGCGAAGCGGGTTTGCGCGCGCTCCGCAACCAAATCTTAGCGTTAAGCCGTAACCGTAACTGTGATAGGGCTTCGGCGGAAGTATGGCGAAAGCTGGATTCGCGCCACATGTCGAGAGCGACGCCGGCCAGTCTCCAAAGGGTAAACGTCATGCGCAATTCGTGTCGTCAGCGTGCTTCGAGCGCCAGTTCAAAGGGCCTTCGGGCCAGACTCCCTCATATTCTCCTCGCTGCGGCCTCGCTCGCTGGGGGCATGATCGTTCTGCCGAGCGCGGGCGCGGCGCGCAATGTCGTATCCTTCGCGGCGGCCGTCGAGCCGGGCACGATCGTCATCAGCGCGCGACAGCGCAGCCTGTTCCTCGTCGTCGGCCAGGGCATGGCGATTCGCTATCCCGTCGCCGTGCCCAAGAGCGGCAAGGAATGGTCGGGCTACGCCACGGTCCAGGGCAAATATGTCAATCCCGACTGGGTTCCCCCGCCCGTGGTCAAGCGCGACCATCCGGAGCTGCCGAATTTTATCCAGGGTGGTTCGCCCCGCAATCCGATGGGCATGCGCGCTCTGACGCTCGATCGCGATCAGGTGGCGATCCACGGCACGACCAATCACATGCGCGCCTCGATCGGCACGGCGGCCTCTTACGGCTGCATCCGCATGTTGAACGAGGACGTCGTCGACCTCTACGATCGCGTGAGGGTCGGAACCCCCGTCATGATGGTCCCGTGACCGGAGAGCCGCGAGACGATTGGCGCGCTTTCTCCATTTGAGGGCTTCGTCGGAGGCGGGGCTCTCGCTCCGTCGAGCCCGCCGATTTCAGGCCGACTGCCCCTCGAGCGCCGTTGCCGCGGCGCCTCTCCGCTCGGCGCCGCCGAGGCGCCGATAGACGAAGGGCGGAGCGGGCTGACGCGATTCCCGCTCTCCGAGGGCGGCGAAATCCTCATGATGGGGGGAGAGGCCGCAGGCGGGGTCGGTCGCCGTGGCGTCGCCGGTCATGGCGAAGGCCTGGCAGCGGCAGCCGCCATAGTCGATCTCGCGCCGATCGCAGGTCCGGCACGGCTCCTTCATCCAGGAAACGCCCCGATAAGCGTTGAACGCTTCGCCATTGCGCCAGATGTCGCCGAGCGGGCGCTCGCGCACATTGTCGAAGGCGAGGCCCGGCAGGGTTTGCGCCGCATGGCAGGGCAGCGCCTTGCCGGAGGGCGTGACCGCGATGATGCTGCGGCCCCAGCCGCCGGTGCAGGCCTTGGGGCGCGAGGCGTAATGGTCGTGGATCACGAAATCGAAATTGAGCACGCCCAGCAGCCGCTTCTTGGCGGCGTCGACGATTTCCACCGTCTCCAGGAATTTTTCTTTCGTCGGAATCAGAGCCGCGCGATTCACCTGCGCCCAGGCGTAGTATTGGATATGCGCGACTTCCAGGCGCTGCGCGCCGACCTCGACCGCGAAATCGATGATCTGCGGCAGGCGGTCGAGGTTCTGCCGGTGCATCGGCGCATTGATCGTCAGGCCGAGGCCGAGCTCGCGCGTCCATTGCGCGACGGCGCGCTTCTTTTCGACGCCGCCCTCATAGGCCGAGATGCGGTCGGCGCTGGCGGGATCGACGTCTTGAATGGAAACCTGCACGTGATCGAGGCCGATCTCGGCGAGCCGCTCGAGCCGCTCGCGCGTCAGCAGCACGGCCGATGTGACGAGATTGGTGTAGAGCCCCGCCTCGACGGCATAGGCGAGAATCTCTTCGAGATCGCGGCGGATCGTCGGCTCGCCGCCGGAGAGATGCAGTTGCAGCGCGCCGATCGAGGCCGCCTGGCGGAAGGCCTCGCCCCATTCGGCGGCGGAAAGCTCCGTATTGGCGCGCTCCAGATCGAGCGGATTGGAGCAATAAGGGCATTGCAGCGGGCAGCGATGCGTGAGCTCGGCGAGGAGGCCCGCCGGGCCGCCGTCGAAGGGCGCATAGGACGAGGCGGCGGCCGACAGGGGAGGGGGGGCGAAAGGATCTGGACCGTCGCGCAGCAGCCGCTTGTCGGCGAGCCCTTGCAGCAGCTTCACGACGTCCTTCATGATGACGTCGACAGGGGCCGCATAATCCTTCGCCAGACGCGCGGCGATGTCGGCCACGCTGGCGACGCCGTCGAGAAGGCCGAGCACGGCGAGGCCGATAGGATCGAGCTCATAGGCTCGCTCCGGCGCGAGAATCACCGTGCGTCGCCGCACGACGTCATGATGCAGGCGAGAATAGCGCGTGAAGGCCGGCTTCGAGTCCGGCGCCACGACGAAACGCGTCGCGCCTGCTGCTTCGCTCATCAGACCTCCCCTGGCCGGAACGCGCCGGGCGGGATGACGCCGGGCGCGACATAGGCGTGATGTAAGGCGTCGAGCTGCGCCCACAAGACATCGCATTTGAACCGCACGGCGGCGACGCAGGCCTCCTGCTCCGCCCGCGTATGCGCATTCGCCTTTATATAGCCGAGAGCGAAATCGGAGTCGCGCGGCGCCTGGGAGAGACGACGCTTGAAATAGGCCATCACATGGTCGTCGACGAAATCATAATTGGCGAGCATGCCGGCGATGCGCTCGCGATGGATGGCCGGCGCGAAGAGTTCCGTGAGCGACGAGGCGACGGCGACGACGAGCGGCTGCTCGACGACGAAGCGCACATAGGCCTCGACCGCGAATTTCGTCGCCGGCAGCGCGCCGCGCCGCGAGGTGACATAGTCGCGCGAGAGGCCGAGGCCGTCGGTCAGCACCAGCCAGCGCTCGATGCCGCCGGCCTCCTCGCCGAGACCGTCGTGATCGTGAATGCGGTGAATCCATTCGCGCCGCAACTCGCGATCGTGGACGCGGCTCATGAAGGCGGCGTCCTTGCGCGGCACGGCCTCCTGATAGCAGTAGCGGTTGAGCGCCCAGGCCTGCACCTGGCCCTTGTTCAACTTGCCGCCGTGCAGCAGCTTATGGAACGGATGCTTGTCGTGATAGCGCTCCTCGCCGACGGCGCGGATCGCCGCCTCGAAATCGGCGATCGAAAGCGGCGGGCTGTCGAGCCATTCGGACCAAGCGATCTCTCTCGTCATAGCCTCACCTCCATTCCATCCTCGCCGATCTCCCATCCGGCGGCGTTGGCCGCGGCGCGCTCCTTGGACGAAGCGTCGAGCGCCGGATTGGAGTTGTTGATATGCACATAGATTTTGCGGGCGACGCCGAGACGCTCGAAGGCTCTGATCGATCCGTCTTCGCCGCTCATGTTGACATGGCCCATGCGCGAGCCGGTCTTGCCGAGCAGCCCCTGCTCGATCATCTCGTTCTCGTGATAGAGCGTGCCGTCGAAGAATACGAGGCTCGCGCCGGTGAGGCGCGCCGCCAGCGGCTCGTCGATCTTCGCGCAGCCGGGAATGTAGAAGAAGGATCTGCCCGTGCGCGTCTCTGTGATCTCCAGTCCCAGAGTATCGCCGACCTTGGTGCCGAAATCGGCGGCGCTCTTGTCCTCGAGATAGAGCGCGATCTTGCCCTGCACGGGAAAGGCCTTCACCGACAGGCCGAGGTCGACGCCCGCGCCTGCGAGCGCGACGTCCTCGTCGTAAGGGAGCGCGATGCGCGCGACGAGTTCGGGAACGAGAATGTCGAAGATGCGGTTGCCGGCGAGCACATCCAACACGCGGTTCGCGGCGTAGATGGAAAAGGCCTGCGCCTCGCGCAGGTTCAACAGGCCGGAGATATGGTCGACGTCGCCATTCGTCAGCACGACGGCCTTGATCGGGCTCGCTCGCACGCCGTCGTCATACGAGGGGGCGAGCTGCGGCGTCTGCGCGATCTGCTGGCGCAGATCCGGCGAGGCGTTGAGCAGAACCCAATTCGCGCCCTCCGCGCTGACTGCGAGCGAGGATTGCGTGCGCGCGAGAAATCCCGGCGCGCCGGCGCGCACCGCCCGGCAATTGGCGCAATTGCAGTTCCACTGCGGGAAGCCGCCGCCGGCGCCCGATCCGAGTATTTTGACGAACATGACGCGAACCACGACGGCGCCGCCCCAGTGCGCGCCGTCTCTCCCTGTGAGCCGACGTTTTAGAGCGAGTCCGCTTCCGACCGAAGCGTTCTTTCGCTCTCTCCCTTTGATTTTCCGCTTTTTCCCGAGAGCCGTCAGGCTCCGGGGCGGAATGCCTTTATTGCGGGCGCACTATGTCGAGGCCGGCGGCGCGGCGCAAGCGCCACGTAGTCGCACCTCAGTCTCGACACTTTCGCGGCGCAGAAAGCCGCTCCGGGCGTTTCGCGGAAAGATAAGCTTTCGTTAACCCGCGGCTTCGTAGGACGGAAACCCGCCCGCAGATCGGATGAAAGTCGTCGATGTCAGTAGATGTGTCGAAGCGGCGCTTTTCGAGCTTCGCATTCTTGGTCGTTTCCGCGCTCGCGCTCGGCGGCTGCCTCTCGGACGGCTTCGATGCGATGCAAAATCATCTGACCAATCTCCAGGCGCTCGCCGGCGGGCCGGAGGGGGAGCCCTTGCGCGTGCCGGTCTTCGTCGCTTCCACGCGGCGTGGCGACGGCGGGCCGGAGACGGACGGGCGGGCGAAATTCTCGTTGATCTCGATCAGCGTGCCGCCAGGCCATGGCGCCGGGGCGATCGAGCGCGCGAGCTTCGGCGCCGACGATCCGCGCCGGCACTTCACGATCATGTCGAGACGCAAATTCGACGAAGCGGATTTCCTGGGCGAAATCGCCTCGCATGTATCGGGGCGCGTCGGCGCGAGCCGCGACATTCTGCTCTATGTCCACGGTTTCAACACGAGCCTCGAGGAAGCGCGCTTCCGCGTCGCGCAGATCGTCGCGGACGGCCGCTTCTCGGGCGTCGCGGCCCTGTTCACCTGGAATTCGCGGGGCGGCCTGTTCGCCTATGAATCCGACAAGGAGAGCGCCACCGTGGCGCGCGACGCGCTGGAGAAGCTGATCGTCGATCTCGCTCGTGTTCCGAGCGGCGGGCGCATCCATATTCTCGCCCATTCGATGGGGGCCTGGCTGACGATGGAGAGCCTGCGGGCGATCGCCATCTCCGGCCATCCCGATCTCGACGGCAGACTCGGCGAAGTGATGCTGGCCGCGCCCGACATCGATCTCACCGTGTTTCGCCAGCAGGTTTCTCGGCTCGACCCCGGTCACGTGTCGATCTTCGTCGCCAACAACGACCGTGCGCTGTCCTTGTCGTCGCGCATCGCCGGCGACCGGCCGAGGCTCGGCGCGATGAATCCGGACGACCCCAAGGACAAGGCCGAGCTCGACAGGCTCGGAGTCGCCGTTCACGACATATCGGCGTTGAACACAGGCTTTATCGGTCATGGGGCGTTCGCGGAGGTTCCGAGCATCGTGCGGCAGATCGGCGCGCAGCTCGCCGCGCCGCGCCAGGGCGACGCC